>CP005974.1:1928442-2249849 GCA_000940995.1 Photobacterium gaetbulicola Gung47 | reverse complement strand
TGCATATCAGGCCGTATCGAGCGCTAGCTTCTGTCGCAGACAAATATTTCAACTGGCTTAAAAAATCCGTATAATCCACGCCTTACGAAAATCCAATCAGGAAATCAACAGCCGGTACTATCGGTAGTGTGAGAAATCGCAATGAATCAAACAGATACTAGAAAAGAAACACTTGAGTTCAACAAACTTCAGAAGCGTCTTCGAAGGAATGTTGGTAATGCCATTATTGATTACAACATGATTGAAGAAAATGATGTTGTGATGGCATGCATCAGTGGTGGCAAAGATTCATTTGCGATGTTAGATATCCTATTGAATCTTCAAAAAGCCGCACCGATCAAGTTTGAAGTTGTCGCAGTAAACCTTGATCAGAAGCAGCCGGGTTTCCCTGAGCATATCCTGCCGGACTATTTTGAAAGCCTCAATATTCCGTACTACATTGTCGACAAAGATACCTACTCTGTCGTTAAGGAGAAGGTTCCGGAAGGCAAAACAACCTGCGGTCTGTGTTCTCGCTTGCGCCGCGGTACCTTGTACTCGTTTGCTGAGAAAATTGGTGCGACTAAACTGGCTTTGGGTCACCACTTGGACGACATCGTAGAAACCATGTTCTTGAACATGTTCCACGGCTCGCGCCTTAAAGCGATGCCACCAAAGCTACGTTCTGACGATGGCCGTAACGTTGTGATCCGCCCTCTAACATACTGCCGAGAAAAAGATCTGATCAAGTACGCAGAGCACAAGGAATTCCCAATCATTCCTTGTAACCTATGTGGCTCGCAAGAGAACTTGCAGCGTCAGGCGATTAAGGCAATGCTGATTGATTGGGACAAGAAGACGCCGGGTCGTGTCGAGAGTATCTTCAAGTCGATTCAGAACGTTAGCCCAAGCCAACTGGCTGATAGAGAGCTATTTGACTTTGTGAATCTTCCACTAGATCGTGAAGGTGATAGAGAAGAGTACCAATTCAGTGAAGCCATTGTTTCGTCTACGAATATTGACGAGTCTATGTTCATTGATGTGACAAACATCTAATCAATAGGAAAAGGGGGAATAAACGATATTCTCCCTTTTTTTATACCGATTTTTGTAAATTATCTTTTTCATCTTAAAAGTATCAACGCGATGAACAAAAAGTCGCATAGTATCTTTATGTTCAATCAATATGATTTAGTAAGTAATAATTAAAAAACTATAATATGCTTATTATCGAATGTTGATTATGTCATGAGGTAAGTATGCCAGTTCATTTAATGGAGATGAGATTTTATACTTACGGAGCAATAAAAATCTTTGAAAGAAGAAAAACCAGACTACAACGTCTTCGCTACATAATAACCCTATGCGGCATAGCGTCTCCGGTACTTATCATGCTGGTCGTATTCATAAACAGTCAACGCTTCATCATTATAGCAACAATGGTTATTATCACATCCATTGTATTATTGACTCAATTATTTCTTTGCATTTGGTCCCTGATGACCCAATCGGATGATCAATACCACTACGCTATCCAAGCTTTGACCACAAGTAATTCAATTTTAGAAAGATTATCCGCACTCATTGATAGCAATGACACCATTTCAAGTCGTGTTTTATCCGACATAAGAAATGACTATCATGCACAATTTTCAGGTGAGCATGCTTACAAAATATCGGCAAAGGAAAAGCGATATGGTTATCGCCAGAGTTTGATAAAGTTCTCGCAAGCTTGTTCCTCGTGCCAACTAAAGCCAAAAGACATGAACGCATCCAATTGTGACTTATGCGGAAAGTTTTAGCTTAAACTAAGATTTCCTGGCTATTCATTATCATTGCGTAGTTGAATGCCTAGAGTTTATCCCGTTATCAGATTAATATCCCCAATAAGCAAAACATTCATCCATAATCGTATCTGCTTCAAGAGGGAAATCAATGAACCTTAATCATCTCGATCTGAATCTGCTAAAGGTTCTCCTCGTCTTGTTGGAAGAGAAAAACACCCACCGTGCAGCAGACAAACTGGATACCAGCCAACCGGCAGTGAGTAGGGCGCTGGGGCGCCTTCGTGAAGCGTTTGATGATCAGCTTTTTGTTCGCCATAATCGGGGACTTAAATTAACTCCTCGAGCAGAAGAGCTAGCTGCTGTATTGCCAGGGATCTATACACAACTTGAGAAAGCATTAGAAAGCAAGCAATTTAACCCTGCTGAAATGGAAGGCCGGTTCCGAATAGCACTTAACGGTTTCTTGATTGAGAGTTATGGAACTGAGATATACCACTTATTTAATCGTTATTGCCCAAAAGTTGAACTTGAGTTATATAGCTTTGGTTCCAGCACCATAAGCCAACTTCAAGATGACCGTTGCGATTTGGCGATCACTTACCAGCCTTTAACGACACCAAAAACTATCTACCAGAAGAATATTGCCAAGAGCCAATTTGGTTTTATCTGCCGCCGCGGGCTCATTGAGGAGCACAGGACGATTCCCATTGAAGAGCTGGATAACTACCGCTGGGCCGGTATGGTAGTGCCAGGGTTTAATGAACAAATGGAACTGGTAAGAAAGTATGTAAATTTGAATGTTAAGCCAGCATTTCGTAGCCAGCACGCCATACCGATCCTGCAAGCTATTAGAAGTGAAGATATGCTATTTATCGCCCCGCGCGAGCTTTATCATATCGTCGACCAAAAGAAATACCAATTCGTTGAGATGGATGAGCAGGGGCATGCATTTCGACGTGACATTATGGATATTGTTATCGCCTATAACCAGAAGCACTGGAATACTGAAAAGTATCGCTGGATAGAGCAGCTGCTCAAGGAGATCAAAGTAACGCCATAATGAGTGAAAGTGAAATAGCAAATTGGTATTAAGCTTTCATTCAGAGATGCGTAATTGATATTTCACTAATCCATTTCTGCCATGGGTTTCAGGCACTAGCCGCCATACAATGTGTACATCAAGTGAGGGAGTTCAAACTCACTGAAAAATTTCTCAACACTCTCAAGGACAGAGGGGACTGATAATACACACAGAGGTAGGTTATGAAAAAATCAGCTTTCGTTATCATCAGCGCTTTGGTTCTGTCTTCGCAGGTTATGGCAAACGATGTACTTGACTATCACCTATCAACAGCCGGTGAACGCAGTGCGCCAGCAACACACCTCGTCCAGCAGGTTGATACACCAGCGATGAGTGTGCTTCAAGCCCAGCTAACCACTTCCGGTGATGCATCGATGCCTGCAGGCCATGTTGGCGATAGCCAAGTTCATGATTCAAGCAAGTCGGTATTTGAATACCACTACAATACTGCTAACTAACTCCCCCCAAAATCGAATCCTTTTAGGGCTGATGTGTGCTCATCAGCCCTTTTTTTATCGGCAAAAATTGATGTTATGCTGCAGGCTCACAGCAAAGAGACTAATTAAGATTGGATGTAAGTTGTAATCGGTTATAATGACGAAAGACAACAAATCATTATAAATCAATATTATGCTTATACCATCCATGATTCGCCGCTCAAAGCCTATCAAAACAGCGCTTGTTGCACTTTGCTTATCTATCTTGGCAGGCTGCTCTTCATCTCAATCCCAGCAGCTAGGTATGCGCAGCAGTACTGTGACCAAAACACCTCAGCAAATGACCAACCTTGAAATTTGCGAAACTTACGCCTTTGGACGTCGAGCCACGCATACACGGGTTGCTATTGCCAGTGAGTGGAACCGTCGAAACATCAGCCATGCATACTGCAATAAGATTCGTAATGAGCTTTACATAACATCGTTCTTGAAAAAACTTGCAGATGCCGAAGAAAGACCACCTAGTAACCAGGTACAACCGGTCCAGCCCATTGAAACACACTAGGCTAATCCCTGACAGTCGTTATAAAAAAGCCTCTTACGAGGCTTTTTTAGTTAAGGCAGGTTAGGGCTCAAAGGGCTGATATAGCCTTCGGGCTTCAGTGCTAGCAAGTCGCAATTTAGACTGTCGATGGTATGTTCAGCAGTATTACCAATGAAAACTGCAGACAGTCCAGTTCGACCAGTTGTTCCTAAAATCACTAGCTCTGCATCGATATCTTCCGCTACCTGGGGAATAATATCTTCAGGCAACCCTTCAAGAACATGGGTCTGCTCTTCGGGTAATCCGTGCTTGTGACGAAGAGCTTTCATAGACTTAAGATGATGCCCCCTGACGGCATCGGTATAAGAAGCCGGGTCAAACTCTGGCAGTTCAATCGTGATGTTAACTGGGGTTGCAGGATACGCATTCACCAAATTAACTTCAGCCCCGAGCAGATCGGCGATGGATTTTGCCTCTTCGACAATGGCGTCGTTAAGTTGTTCATGAGTTTCATCATCAGCGGCAAGATTCACGCTTGCGAGGATTTTTCCGTTTTCTGGCCAAATGTGATCCTTCACCATCAGTACTGGACAAGGGCACTTGCGTAGCAGGTGCCAATCAGTAGGGGTGAAAATCACCGAGCCAATTTTATCGTGATCATGGGTTGCTTTGATGAGCAGGTCGTGGTGGTTGCTAAAGATCTCCGCAATGATGGCTTCATAAGGTCGGTTATGCCAGACAACCGTGAGCTGGATGTTGAAACCGTCGTCCGTGTAAGGACGGATTAAATCTTTGAGCCATTCTTCTCGTTGCATCACGACACCGCGGCGCATCGCCTGGCGCTCATCTGCTGAGAGCATCGAGGTCATCTCGTAGGAGAAGTCATAGATTGCAAGGAAAAGGGTAATTTTTACATCGTCTGAGCGACGAGCAAGGTGTATAGCGCGAGACAATGCTGGTTGATGATCCTGTGCAGGATCGGCAACAACGAGGATATTGCTGTACTTGGTCATAACTGCCCCCTTACACTAACCGTGTTGGCATCTAAACCAGTCTCTGTTCCCTCAAAGGAATGATATCAATCTGTCGCTTTTGGGCAGAGAAACATTCAGAGTTATTTTACCCAAATCAAGTTCTTGTTATGAATATGTCATAAAAAGCGTCTTTGGATACTAATAACTGTAACGTAAAGGGAAAGAATAGGGGAGTGACGGTATGAAATTAATATAAAAAAAGTGATACGGCTCGCGTATCACTTTTTACAATCATTCACTTAGGCGATTAACTTAAGCGATGGTGTTTTTGTTTACACCAGCAAGCTTCGCTAGTTCTTCGTGGTTAAGGATCGTGATGTACTTACCTTTGACACTCAACATTTCAGACTTCTGGAAACGGCCGAGTAAACGGCTGATTGTTTCAACGGTTAGGCCTAAATAGTTCCCGATATCACCACGTGTCATCGTAAGGCGGAATTCACGCGGAGAGAAGCCGCGCTGTGAAAAACGAAGAGATAAGTTGTACAAGAAGGCTGCAAGGCGCTCCTCGGCATTCTTTTTGGAGAGCAGCAAAATCATTTCCTGATCACCTTTAATCTCATTACTCATCAGACGCATGATTTGCTGACGAAGTTTTGGCATTTTCCCTGACAGATCATCCAGAATTTCAAACGGAATTTCACATACCATCGACGTTTCCAAAGACTGGGCAAAACTCGGGTGCATCATTTCATTGATAGCATCGAAACCGACTAGATCGCCGGCCAAGTGAAAGGCAGTGATTTGCTCATCACCTTGCTCAGTAATGGTGTAGCTCTTGATGGTACCCGAACGAATTGCATATAGCGATTTTAGCTCATCACCGGCTTTGAAAAGCTCTTGGCCTTTCTGGATGGGCTTCTTGCGTTCGATAATTTGATCTAGCTGATCTAGCTCAGACTCATTCAACGTAAATGGAATACACAACTGACTGATGCTGCAATCCTGACAGTGGATCGCACATCCGCCTGATTGGATACGTTTGGTTGTTAGTTTGTCTGAAATCATAAGCCTGTCTAACCAATTTGATGTAGGTCAATATTTTAACATAATATGAATCATTATGACGAGTATTAAAAAAGCCTACATTATTTGTTTGATTGCGATATAACCAGTATGAACCCCGTAGGCCAATAACAGCAAGGCGCTCACTCTCTTAAAGTAAAGATTTTTAAGCCACTTTTGCAGGTGACTTGCCATTGAACCTACCGCGAACATAGCAGGCAATGTACCCAATCCAAAGGCCAGCATCACGGCAGCACCTGATGTGGCACTGCCTGCAACGGCAGCCCAACTCAATGTGGAGTACACCAATCCGCATGGTAACCACCCCCAAACCACGCCGAAGGGGATAGCGGCTAATGGGGTACGTAAAGGTAGCAGGTTCTTGGCTACCGGTGATAGATATCGCCATAGACCTTTACCCAACCCCTCGATTTTGCTGACACCATGCCACCATTGGCCTATATATAACGCAAGCAAGATCATCATAGCCGCTGCAAGCAAGCGCAGTGATGCTAGAGCTGCAGCTTGCCCACCATAGTTTGCCAAGCTTGCAAATGCACCACCGATAATCGCACCGGCAATCATGTACGACGCGATTCTGCCGAAATTATATAACACTAAATATGGCCAACGTGAAGACTGTTGATTGTTCTGTATGCCCAGGGTGATAGCAGCAGAAACACCTCCACACATCCCTAAACAGTGGCCAGCCCCCATCAGGCCTATGATGAAAGCAGCATAAAAATCAACGCTCACCATGGGAACCACTTATTTTAGATGCAGGCTTTTCCGTAGTGCTTTCGGTTGGTTTTGACTCATCTTCATCAAACAGAATGTCGTATCCTTGTCGCTCAAGATCTTCAAACTGCTCGCTACGAACAGCCCAGAGAAAAATCCCTACGGCTATACATACGAAGACAATCGCGATTGGGATTAACAAGTAAAGACTAGCCATTTTCTTTTAATAACCTTAAAGAATTTGAAACAACGATGATAGAACTGCCAGACATGCCTACGACCGCGATATAAGGGGCCACAAAACCTGCGACGGCTAGGGGCAGGATGATCAAGTTGTAACCAAGCGCCCAAGCCAAGTTTTCTCGGATAATCTTACGCGTTTTTTGTGCCAGCTTTCTAGCACGCAAAATGCGAGATAACTGATCACCCAGTAATACCATATCAGCCGATGATTTGGCTATATCCGTGCCTCCACCCATAGCGACAGAAAGGTGTGCACCAGCGAGTACAGGGGCATCGTTAACACCATCACCGATCATTAGGGCAACTTTATCTTTATCTAGGCTTCTCAGGTAATCCAGCTTACCTTCCGGAGAGACGCCGGCTTCAAGGTGATCAACACCCAATTTATCAGCCACAAGTTTGGCTGATGCAGAATGATCGCCTGTCAGCATCGTAACTTGCATCCCTTGGGCCTGAAATTGCTTGATAAGCTCAGGGCTGTCTTCACGGATTGGATCATCCAACATAAAGCCTGCGACTAACTCAGCATTGCAACTTAGCCAAACCTGAAAGCGGTTGTCACACCCAGCAAGGAGTTGCTCTTTATCGGGATTCAGCTCTAGGGCAAAACTTGCTTTACCAATTCGCCACTCGTTACCATCTAGCGATCCCTTTAGGCCACTACCGATGACATTCTCAACATCACTGAATAGGGGAACCTCTTCGCGGTAAATTGAAAATGCGCGGGCAATTGGGTGATTAGCAAAACGCTCCAATTCAGCTGCGATGATTAGGGCCTGCTCATTACTATGGTTATTGAAGACCTGTGTTTTTACGAGCCGAATATTCCCCTCTGTCAGGGTACCCGTTTTATCAATCACGATCTGATTAACATTACACAGGGTTTCCAATACATGACCACGGCGTAACAGGATCCCCAGTCGTCCCAAGCTAGACGTTGAGCAGGTGAGCGCTGTAGGCGTTGCAAGGGAAAGGGCACACGGACAGGTTGCAACCAATACTGCCAGCGTGATCCAGAGGGCGTCTTCTGGGCGGTGCTGGTACCAGTAAAGCCAGGTAGCCGCTGAAATAACCAAGATGGCCGCAACAAAATAGCGGGCGACAATGTCTGCAATCTCTGCCACTTTGGGCTTGGAGCTCTGTGCTTCGTCCTGGAGGCGAACGATATTGGAAATTAACGAGTTCTGCCGATCTTTGGTGACTTTTAGCGTAATGTGGCTATCGCCATTGATCGTTCCGGCAAAAACCGCATCGCCAACGGTTCTGGTAACCGGCATTGACTCACCGGTTAGCATTGATTCATCAATGGCCGTTTGGCCTTTCACTATCTCCCCATCCGCAGGCAGGCTTTCACCTGGCAATACCGTGACAACGTCACCGACCTTCAGTGTTTTTGCTGCTATCTGGGAGCCATCTTCCAATGTGGCCATTGCAGGAACAAGCTTGAGCAGGTTAGCACTGGCCGCAGCAGCGTGGCGACGAGCTCGCATCTCGAGAAAACGCCCAAGCAAAAGGAAGAATGTAAACATCGAAATCGATTCAAAGAATACTTCGCCTTTTTCCATGACCGTAGCGTAAAGGCTGGCGACGTATGCGAACAACAAGGCAATGGAAACAGGGACGTCCATCCCTAGGGTTCGCGCCCGCAGGTTACGCCATGCGTTGAGATAAAAAGGAAGCGCAGAATAGAGAAGCACCGGTGTAGCGAAAATCAAACTTACCCAGCGAAGGTAGTTTTTGAACTCGGCATCTAAATCACCAAAGATTTCAAAATACAGCGCTACTGCCAGCATCATCACCTGCATAGTGGCGATTCCAGCAATTCCAAGACGATAGAGGTAGCCCTTCATGGTGCGGTGGTACTGCTGTTCTTGAGCGTCTGCTTCAAAAGGAGCCGCTTTATAACCTAGGCGGTGAATAACACCCAAAAGATGGCTGAGTTTGACGCTGTCAGGATCCCAAGCCAGAAGAGCTCGGTGAGTGGTTGTATTGACCTTGATCGACACAACACCAGGCTCACGCATCAGCTGCTTTTCAATCAGCCATGCACAGGCTGCACAGGATACACCATCGAGAGAAAGCGATGCTTCTTTGCAATTTTCGTTGTCACGAACGAACTCTTGCTGGATTTCGTCATGATCATAGAGGAGGAGTGATTGTAGTTGCTGTGGTACCAAGTCTGCTTTTTCTGCCGGTGCAGTGCGGTACTCGTAATAAGAGGTGAGGCCACTATCAACAATGGTTTGTGCCACGGCTTCACAACCTGGGCAGCACATTTCACGAGGTTGGCCAAGAATTTCTACATGGTGATGGCAATCCTGTGGAACAGGATCGCCGCAGTGATAACAGTCTTTCGTCATTCCTTAATCTGCCCGTACAGCGAAATCGGGTCGGATGTTGGCAGGTTAACACGTCCTTGTAACATCCAGTCTCCATCAAATGGTTCTAGCTCAACAAACCATGGACCTTCAATAACCTCTGGAGATTCAAAGCGATAAGTCCCTGATAAATCGGCGCTCACCATTTGAGTAAAATCTTTATTAGCTAGAGTACGGTGTGTGAATGTCACACGCAAATTTGGATAGTTATCTAGATCACCTTTATTGAAAAAAACGTTGATGTCTTTGTCACTAACGGCAACTTGCGCTTTTAAGTTTAAGGCATCGGCGACGCGAAGGCGGGATAGGTCGAGGTTAATCGCCTTGCCTTTCTTGTAATAGTCTTCAGCGACTAGGTCGACTTTATTCTGAGAGAAGATATAGACAGCTGTCAGGCTATAAACAATTGAAGTAGCAGGAATGGCAAAAACGAACCATGGCCAGAACTGCTTATACCAAGGTTTACCCATATTGATTACCTATGTCGCTTAGAGGGATTTAGCCCCTGAAGATAACAGGGGCTAGTCGTTAAGTCTCAGATATTTGTACAAATTAATTGAACAAATTGTAACCGAGTGTTGATTGAGTTGTTACTTTGTTGTGTCTTGACTTAGGTTCCACACATAAGCAGAAATTACCTGGACTTTCTCTTCGCCCAAAATATCTTTCCACGCTGGCATCACACCTTGGCGACCGTGCGCAATGGTTGCTTCCACAGCACGGCGTGAACCACCGTATAGCCAAGTGTTATCCGTTAGGTCCGGCGCACCAAATGCAGGGTTACCTTTACCGTCTGTACCATGACAAGCAGCACAAACTACAAACTTCTGCTTACCAGCCGCCGCTTCTTTGGCATTGACACTACGTCCAGACATGCTTAGCACATAGCTAGCTACTTCTGTCACACCATCTTTACCCAGCGTTTCAATCCAACCTGGCATCACACCTTGGCGACCTTCCATAATGGTTGTCTTGATAGTTTCGGCTTCACCACCGTACAACCAAGCACCATCAGTTAGGTTAGGGTAGCCAAGCTGGCCACGGGCGTCTGAGCCGTGGCACTGAGCACAGTTCTGCAAGAACAAGCGCTGACCGACTTTGATAGCCTCTTCACTTTCAGCAATCTGCGTGATTGGCAATAGCGTATTACCAGAACCATCATATGCCAGTGTCTTGAAGGTCTCGCCAAAACGCGCTTGGGCATCATCCAGCTCTTTTGCGTACTGGTTCAAACGTTGCTCTTTCTGGGCATTGGCAATTGCCAATTTAGACTCCTCGATAGAGCGAACTGTTTGATCTGAGCTCTGCCAGCCTAGGAAGCCTTTGTAGTTACCCAAACCTGGGAATAGGAATAGGTAAAGCAGGCCGAAAATAATGGTGCCCCAGAACATGTAGGACCACCATTTAGGCAGTGGGTTGTTGATCTCACGAATACCGTCGTATTCATGTCCCATATCCTCACCATCTTCAACACCCATTTTGTCCTTGCTACACCAGATTAGTAGGGCAGCAATACCGGTTAGGGTACCTAGCGTGATGATTGTTATCCATAGACTCCAAAACGTAGTCATGTTTCCTAACTCCTGTCATTCTCACGCGTTGCCAAATCTTTTTCTTCGTCTGCAAAAACCAGGTTTGCAGCCTCATCGAAACGAGATTTTTGGCGTTTACTGTAAGCCCAAAGGACAATACCAATAAAGCTACCGAACAGTATCAGTGTCCAAATGCTATGAATGGTTCCAATATCCATGGTGCCCCCTTATTTCATTGCGTGACCGAGTGACTGGAGGTAAGCAATGATTGCATCCATCTCAGTCTTGCCTTTCACTTCCTCGCCGGCATTCGCCACCTGCTCGTCTGTATAAGGCACACCAAACTGATCCTTGAAGATTGCTAGTTTCTTCGATGTCAGTTTGCCATCCAGCACATTCTCTTCCAGCCATGGGAAGCCTGGCATATTTGACTCAGGAACCACAGCACGAGGATCGCGAAGGTGAACACGGTGCCAGTCATCTGAATAACGGCCGCCAACGCGAGCTAGATCAGGACCGGTACGTTTTGAACCCCAAAGGAAAGGGTGCTCCCAAACACTTTCGCCGGCTACAGAGTAGTGGCCATAGCGCTCGGTTTCCGAACGGAAAGGACGGATCATCTGGCTGTGACAGACATTACAGCCTTCACGAATGTAAATATCACGGCCTTCCATTTCCAAGGCAGTATATGGACGAAGGTTCTCAACCGGCTCAGTAGTTTGGTCTTGGTAGAGCAATGGAGTGATTTCCACCAAGGCACCAAAACTGATCGCAATCACAATAAGGATCGCAAGAAGGCCGACATTTCTTTCTACAATTTCATGACGATTATTAGCCATTGTCGGTACTCCTTATGCTGGTTGCTCTGTGGCTTTCAGGCTTTCTTTTGGCGCAAGAATTGTCTTGTATGCGTTGTATGCCATTAGGAACATACCCACCAAGAAGATTGCACCACCTACAAAACGCACGAAGTAGAATGGGTAAGAAGCCTGTAGTGACTCAACAAAGCTGTAAGTCAGCGTACCGTCGGTGTTGACTGCTCGCCACATCAGGCCTTGCATCACACCGGAAATCCACATGGCGACGATATACAGAACAGTACCGATGGTTGCTAACCAGAAATGTACGTTAATCAGTTTGATAGAGTACATACGCTCTTGGCCGAACAGTTTAGGGATCAAATGGTAAACCGCACCGATAGATACCATCGCAACCCAACCTAGCGCACCGGAGTGAACGTGACCGATAGTCCAGTCGGTATAGTGAGAAAGGGCATTAACCGTCTTGATTGACATCATCGGGCCTTCGAAGGTCGACATGCCGTAGAACGACAGAGAGACAACCAAGAAACGTAAGATGGGGTCATAGCGCAATTTGTGCCATGCACCAGATAGCGTCATGATACCGTTGATCATACCCCCCCAGGATGGCGCAAATAGGATCAAGGACATTACCATACCCAAAGACTGGGTCCAGTCAGGTAGGGCGGTGTAATGAAGATGGTGAGGGCCTGCCCAGATGTATAGAGAAACTAATGCCCAGAAGTGGACAATAGACAGACGGTATGAGTAAACAGGACGACCTGCTTGCTTGGGTACAAAGTAATACATCATCCCCAGGAAGCCCGCTGTAAGCAGGAATCCGACCGCATTATGCCCGTACCACCACTGAATCATGGCATCGACAGCACCAGAGTAAACCGAATACGATTTAGTCATTGATACCGGGATGGCCATACTGTTAACAATGTGCAAAACGGCAACGGTTAGAATGAATGCGCCAAAGAACCAGTTCGCCACATAGATATGTGACGTGTTCCTTTTGATCATTGTACCGAAGAAAACGATGGCATAGGCAACCCAGACAACAGCAATGGCGATATCAATCGGCCACTCCAGCTCTGCGTATTCTTTACCAGACGTCCAACCTAACGGCAGCGAAATTGCTGCTGATAGGATGATAGCTTGCCAACCCCAGAAGGTGAACGACGCTAATTTTCCACCGAAAAGTCTTGTTTGACATGTACGCTGTACCACGTAGTAAGACGTAGCAAATAGCGCACTGGTACCGAATGCGAAAATCACTGCATTAGTGTGCAATGGTCGTAAACGGCTGTATGTCAACCAAGGAAGGTCGAAGTTTAGTGCCGGCCATACCAGCTGAGCGGCAATCAATACACCAACGCCCATTCCGACAATTCCCCACAGGATAGTAACCAGGGTAAATTGACGAACGACCGTATAGTTGTAGTTTTGTTCAAGCTGCTTTACTTGGCTCATGTTGCATGCTTCCAATTTTAATTGTTCAACTACACTCTTTTCCTTGTGCGAACAACAAGTTGTCGCAATGCCACCCAAAGCTTCAATAATGACTGTGTTGCTTTTTTAAACACCCCAGTAATTAAATTGCTATTTTGTTGTAAAAGTGGCATTTTCAGTGCCTTATACTACTTTAGATAACTAATGATTGACAGAGTCAAGCCCACACAATGTTTACGGTTAAGCAACATTTATGTGAAAACTTTGACCTCTGTAACATGGGAAGCACGTAAAATCATGGCTGCAGAAAAACTCACCAAAGGTAGATTAATCCAAATTCTGTTTCTTTTAGCTGTATTAATCACGGCATTTGTATGGAGAACAGTCACCTATAACGATAACCAGACTGAAGACAGCACTGCATTAACATGCCAATTATCAGCAAATTTATGCCAGCAAAATGATAGCGACGAATCGCTAAATATCACGTTATCTCCATATCCAGCCGTTGCGAATCAAGAGCTCACGATACAAGTTGATAACACAAATGTTAAACCGACCGCATCTGTAGAAGGAGTTAACATGTATATGGGCACTATTCCGGTAACTTTTGAGCAAACATCAAAGGGATGGCAGGGACGTTTTACGGTTCCTGAATGCATGCATGATGAAATGGAATGGGCAATTACGATTGAACAGGGAGATAGGAAGGTAATTGCAACTTTTATGGTTAAAAAGCAAACTAAATAAGTAAGTTAGCTAAATAAAATTAAGTTTATAGGGTTTGACTACTCAAACCCTATCAATGAGTGATAACTGACAGTTGTAATCATGTTTGATTGCCGAGAATCACTCGCTATAAATCATTTTTTTTGTCATACCGCCATCAATAACAAAGTTCTGTCCGGTTATAAAGCCAGCTTCTTCTGAGATTAAATAGCCGACCATTGAGGCAATATCCTGGACTTGTCCTACACGACCAACCAGGTGCTGTTGATGATCAATATCGCGTAAAAGCTCATCAGTAGTATGAATCCAGCCTGGCGAAATACAATTTACACGCACATCAGGACCAACACTTACCGCTAAAGAGTGGGTTAAAGCTACGATCCCACCTTTTGATGCGCTATAGGCTTCTGTATTAGACTCCGACTGAATGGCTCGCGTTGATGCAATATTTACAATGCAACCCTTTGTATCTCTGAGTAATGAAACCGTGTGCTTGGCCATCAGCATGGGGGCTGTTAAGTTAACGGCTAATGCCTTGTTCCAGTCGTATACATCTAATTGATGGAGAGGGGCATTGTAGGGGTTAGCAATAGCGGCATTATTGACCACTGCATCCAGTCTTCCATGCTGATATTTTATCTCGTCAATGAGCGATGAAATCTGCTGTTCACTAGTAACATCAAGTTGCTTAAAGCGAACTAACGGATTTTCTGACACCAGTTGGAACCCGGCATTCTCATCAATATCAGCTGCAATTACTAACATCTTTTTCGCAAGGTAATTCGCGATTCCTTTACCGATCCCATTAGCTCCGCCAGTGACCAGTACCACTCTATTTTCCATTGTTCCCTCACCATCCATACAACTTGAGATGTCAGCCCCAAATAACGTCAAAATACTTAGGGATATAACTATCATTAACGGTCATTAAGTGCAGAACTTTAATTAATTACAATAAAAAAGCAGACACTCCATGTGATGCATGTAAGAATACCATCTAGTGGCCGCAAGAGGCATGAAATTCCATTTGGTTATTTTCCGTAAGCCGCATTTAGTGATTTCGTGCAAAAAACAATCTTGGGTGCACAGAGTTATAAGTTACAATTCAAATTAATCTATAGAAAAATTCCCCATGGATATCGCTACAAGCTTTTCTTCACAGGCAACAGCATCTGATGCCATTCAAGAGGCCATCACCCAATTACAAGCAAAGCTTGCTAACCCTAAACTGATCCTTGTTTACTTCTCAGAAAAATATGACGCTGTCACTTTTCAGGAGGCTTTAGCCATTGCCTTCCCTAATGCACAAGTTTTGGGCTGTACTTCTTGTCAGGGGGTAATGACAGAAGGAGGTTATCACCACGGTTTAGGCGTCGCTCTCTGGGCTATTTCAGATTTTCATGGCGCATACGGAACAGCGATTGTTTCGACTAATAATTCAAAATATAACATGGCAAGGCAAGCGTTATTGAAAGCGATCGCCAATAGTGGACGTGCCGGAGAATTGCCCGCTCTTATTGTGCTGCACGCTAGTCCTGGTCAAGAAGAAGAAATAATTCAAGGGATTGAAGATGAGCTGTGCACGTCGGTACCCATCATTGGTGGAAGTGCTGCCGATGATCATATTGAAGGCAACTGGAAGATATTTTCACAAGAACAGTGTACCCAAGAAGGTGTGGGAATTAGTGTAATATACCCATCGTGCCATATCAGTTACTCATTTCATTCTGGCTACGCAAGTACGGGGCTTTCTGCCAAAGCGACCAAGGTTGAGGGTAGGGAGCTTATTGAGCTAGATGGTAAACCAGCAATCGAGGTATATCAAAACTGGATGAACCAGTCTTTGGATGAAGCAGAAAGCATTAGTACTAACAGTAGCTTGAATCCATTGGGGCGTGTAGCCGGTGTTGTTCATGAATTGCCGTATTTCAAACTGGCGCACCCACTAAAGACAACCGAGCGCGGTGGAATCATCTTGTTTGCCAAGGTAGAAGAAGGTGAGACCCTTTACTTCATGCAAGGTACTGAAGAGCGTTTAATAACGCGAGCCGGACGAGTAGTCAGTGCGGCGAGTAATATTTATGCCAAGGATACTAACCTCAACTCAATCGGGGGGATTACCATCTATTGCGCGGGGTGTATGCTCCGAGTGCAGCATAGAATGGATGAGGTTGCCCAGTATGTAAAAAGCGCAATGCAGACTGCCCCATTTGTAGGGCCGTTTACTTTTGGCGAGCAAGGTCAGTTTGTAGGGGGTGAAAATGCCCATGGCAATTTGATGATATCTGCAGTGTTGTTTCATAAGGATTAAGCAATGGCTAACTATGAATCTGAAAAACTCCAAGAAACATTGCTTGATTTACTTCGCACAAGAGAGCGGGAAAAGCAGTTGCGCGATGAAAATACCGCTATTTTGGCTGGTATTGCAGCAATGGCCGGGGCTAATAATAAGCGGCAGGTATTCAATAGCTTACTTTCAGTATTGCGAAAATATATCGGTTTTGAACATGCTCTGGTTCTTACTCGAGAGGATGAAACTGGGTCATTACAAGAACTCGTTACCACGTGTCGATTCTTTGAATCGAGCATTTGGCCAATCGGAAATACATTCATTCGTTCGATGAATGGCGAGAGTATTGCACTTTATGATCCTAGCCAAGTCTATGAGTTCCAGGCACTGTCACCAGAAATGGTTCCGTTTTGCCAATCTGTATTGTTGACCGGAGTTAAGGTAAGTTCGGGCGATGCGCTATTGCTATTTTTCCACTCTCAAAAAGGGCAATTTACACTCAACTGTAGGAGAGTTCTAGAACGATTCCGGCCATTATTAGAACGCGCCATTATCGATATAGACTACCGCGAGCGACTTCAGTCATTGGTCACAGCCCGTACCCAAGAGTTAACACACAGTCAGCAGCGATTTAAAGATTTCGCCAAAACTGTCGGTGATTGGTTTTGGGAAGTTGATACAGACTACCGCTTTACCTATATTTCGTCGCCGAACCTAGCCAACCATACCGTTGACAGTAACTATATCCTAGATATTTTTGGTGAAGCTGTAGAGTACCGGAAAAAACTAACGTTGATTTTTGACAGGCAGAGTGCCTTTGAAGATCTTGAATGGCAATTACCTGAAGATGAGGGTGGGTTGTGGATCAGTCTCAGTGGAACACCTTATTTCAATAAACAAGGTCAGCTTCTGGGCTATCGAGGCACAGCAAAGAACATCACCAGCAGAAAGCAGCAAATCGAAGAAATTAAGCAGGCTAGGCGACAAGCAGAAGATGCTAATAAGGCAAAGTCAGAATTTTTAGCCATGATGAGTCACGAAATCAGAACACCATTGAATGCCGTTCTGGGTTTGTTGGATATGTTAGGTGGCTCAGGGCTGGACCAAAAACAGCAAAGCTGGATTAGCCAAATGGATCAGTCAGCCCAATTACTGTTGACTATCATTAACGATATTCTGGATCTATCTCGTATTGAATCAGCAAGTTTTGAACTGTTCAATAGCCAAATCCGCCTATCAGATTGTACTGATTTGGTTATCACACAATTGCAAGACCAGGCTCGCAAGAAAGGGATAAAGCTCAGCAGCAATATTGAGCCTGATGTACCGGATCGCATTATTGGCGATAAAAACCGAATTTCTCAGGTACTGTTTAACCTTGTGGGTAATGCAATTAAGTTTACTAATGAAGGTTCAGTTTCGGTCGATATCAGTCGGATGGGCAATAAACTGTACCTCAAGATTTTTGATACCGGCATCGGCATTTCACCCGAAGCACAAAAGCAGTTGTTCAAACCATTTAAGCAAGCCGATGGCAGCATTACCCGTAAGTATGGTGGCACCGGTTTAGGTTTAGCAATCAGCCAGCATTTGATCAAAAAGATGCAAGGTGAAATTCAGCTAGAAAGTCAGCTGCATGTCGGCAGTTGCTTTACGGTAATCTTGCCTCTGGACAGTACTGAAATTGCAGCACCAGAAACAGAAAGGCCTGTTATCGATATAGAGCATTTACCAAAGCTCAATATTTTAGTCGCGGAAGATAGTCCAACTAATCAATTGGTGGCAAAGTTGATGCTGGAGAAACGAGGTCATAAGGTCATGATTGTGAATAACGGCCAGGAAGTGTTGGACATTAGCCAGCATGGACTGAACGAGTTCGACATGATTCTAATGGATATCTCTATGCCAATTCTTGACGGTATAAGCACAACGAAAGTACTACGAGAAAATGGTACCGTCATTCCAATCGTCGCATTAACCGCTAACGTAATGAAATCAGATCAAGCGGCATACTTTGCAGCGGGGATGAATGATTTTATTGCCAAACCGATCATTGCCGACGAGCTCGAGAAGATGTTAGCCAAATATCAATCATTGCTGGCCAGCGAATAAAAAGACAATTGACGAACCAAAGCGCCGAGTTGAGAAACTCGGCGCTTTTTCTTTAGGCTTGATAACATCAAGCCTAGTAATTAACACCATGTTTTGAAGTGCCAGGCAAACTGACCATTTGCAGCAGTACTTAAAAATAGGTGTTAATTACCTATTTTATGGTAAATAACCAATACTGTTAAATTGTACAGTAGTTTGATGAATGGGTAACCATCAAAAGAAAGAAGGGGGAAACCAGCATACTGGAAAAGCAACCAATGGTACGTTTATAGATACTCTATTTAACATAAGGTACATAATGCGCACTGAGGGATGGTTGGCACCAGGGCTAAAAATCCTGTCAAACCAAGGACTAAGCCCCTAAATCCTTGGCGACTTAACTTTGCCGTTATGTCCTGCCAAGCTTGCTGCGCCTTGTGATCCTTGGCCTTGTCGGCTGCCAGATAAATCAACGCCTCGTGAATATCGATATTTGCATTTTCTGCTAGAAAAATGGCCTGTGTATCAGACATTTGGCGCTTACCACTTCGGAATTCTGAAATCCTTGATGGTCCTACACCTAAATCATGGGCAATTTGCTTGTCTTGGATGTAGTTTTTCGATGTTTTGTAGGCATCTAACAGTTGATTTGCATACATAAGAATTCCTCCGTTTCTACCATTTTAGCTGGATAATTCCCAAAATTGGTATCTTGCAGTTCCCACTATTGGGAATTAGGATTACCACATCTGGTAATTATGTGGTTTTAAGCATATGTCTTCGCAGCTCTACTGCGAAATCAACGAGGACGGAACTGGCTTTAGACCTATTGAGGCAACTATGAAGACTGATACAGCTGCACAATCACTCCCTGAACTTTTTATTACCCGGGCTGAATACAATGCCTTGTTACGTAGCTTTGGCGCTTTAAATGTTCGATTGGATGATATTAAGGAAGCTTTTAAAAATGCGAAAGCTCTTAAGGAGCTAGACCCTTCCTATCCGGTTGATTTGTCTTTTTATGAGTTACACATTGAAGAAACCAAACAAGCCTCGGAAATAATTCGGGCTATGTGCATGCGTGCCTCTGTGGCTGAGGATGCTTAGTCATGGCCTTGCAGCTCTATTACGAAATCAACGACGACGGGACTGGTTTTGCCTTCATTGATGGCGAGCCTGAGTACTTCCGTTCGTGGGCCGAGCTGCACCAAATCGGACAAGAATTTTACCCTGCCGGCTATGAGCTTCATCTGGTCACGGCGGACAACTGGCAATCACTTTATGACTCGGGGGTTTTCGACAATGGCTGCGATTATTGATTACCTGTCCTTCTCGTGGACACCCGAGGAACTGAGCCAAATCTTCGACCTCGTTAAAATGGGCGCTTCCATCAAGGCTATCCGTGGTTTTGAATTCAATGAATATGGTGACAGCGTAACCCGTGACGCCTTGGATACTGCCGCCATTGATTACAAGGCCGCTATCCGCGCCAAACTTCGCGATACTGAATTTGCTATCGGTGCTGACTCGCGCAAGTTCCATGAAATCAAACGTGACATGCTCGACCACTTCGGCCTGAACACCTTGGACTGTCTTTGCCGTGGTGAAGTTGACCGCTTCATCAATCGCCTTAATCACGGCCTTGGCCTGTTCGGCAATGACTGGTCTTTCTCCCTGCGTTCCGGCGGCTTCTCTGGTTACTCGCATTCCGCCAACATTCTCGTTAACGGCCAACAAGCTGGCCTGTGTGCTTGGGGCGCAAAAAACCACGGCTGCTATGTGTCGTTCTCCGGTACGGGTACGGCGGTATTGGATTTGAATGAAGTTCATAACGCACTGCACCAACTACCAGGTGCGAAAATTACTCGCGTAGATATCGCATTCGATTCTCTCGACGGCAAATACAACATCCAGACGGCTCGCAAAATGGCTGAGCATGGACAGTTTGTTACCCGTGGCCGTCCGTCTTCTTACTGTTATATCGAGTCGGGCCATATGTCCCAAGTGGCCAGCTACCAGAAAACCTCTGGCAACAGTGAAACACTCAAGAAACGTTTTGGCTTCGTGGCTGACAAAGGCAAGTCGCTTTATGTCGGTACTCGTGATGCTGGCAAGATGCTTCGCGTGTACGAAAAAGGCAAACAGCTCAAGTCCGAGCACAAAGACTGGGTACGCTGGGAACTCGAGCTACGCGCCAAAGATCGTGTACTGCCGTTTGATGTACTGCTTGAACCCGACAAGTATCTGGCAGGCGCTTACCCTGCCCTTAGCTTCGTCAGCAAGGAAAACCAATGCCGCATTGCTACCCATAAGCGCAAATGGTTTACCAGCGTTGATAACGCAGTGCGTAACGGTGCGACCCAATGCGGCAAGCTGGTTAACTTCATGCGCCAATGTCTGGATATGGATGACTCACAGATTGTCCGCTTGCTGACTAACCATCTTGAATCCCATGAGATACCAGACCGACTCAATCAGCCTGTCTATGAGGATACGGACGAATCCAGTGGTATCCGGCTCCGATGTATGAAGTTCATCGAACCTGATAACCACGACATTTATTCACTAGCGTAATGACATACAGGGAAATAAGACAATGACAACTTTAAACGTAATGGTAACGGGCGCTGTATTGGGCAGCGGCGTATCAAAGAAATCCGGTTCACCCAAGCCTTACCAAATGGCGAATGTGATGTACTTGGCGTCGGCTGAATCTTTCGTCAACGACGACCACAACATCCAGCGTTGCGGTATGCAGGAAAAACAAATCCCGATGGCGTTCAACCAGAACCTATACGCCCAGTTCGCCGGACTCTCCTATCCTACCCAGATCCAGCTGGTCTTGGAGCCTGACCCGCAGAACCCGACCCGTAATGTTGTTGTGGACTTTAAGGATTAGTATGAAAACAAACTTTATTGTCCATTATTATCGGCTCCAATCTGAACATGGAAAAATGTTGCCGATATGGATTTACGATAAATATATTCTTCCGAGTGTTAGGTACTAAAAATGTATATTCCAGTCTGCACGGTCGAGCTTATCAATGGTGATTGCCCTGTAGGCTGGACAGTTAAATATGTTGCTGAGATGTCTTTATCGGCAGCAGATTTAAAAACTCTAATAGGAACGTCTGTTATTCCTTTAGTTACTGCGTATGCCTTTAGGCAAATACGTTTATCTATTTCTGATTAATAAGGAATGTTATATGAAAAAGTCTAATGTGATTTTAATTGCTACTGCTGTTTTGGCGTCTGCCTCACCTGCTTTTGCAGAAACAGTAGATGTTAGTGGTGCTGTTACTGTTATTGCTGGAATCACTGCCGCGGTCTCTGCAATTGGTGTGGCAAAGCTCGCTCCAGCCGCTACTTCTGTTGCTTTCAAATGGGTTAAAGGCGCCATCTTTAGTTAATTAACTTCGGTTGATTCATTTCTAATTAAGGGTGGCGGATTGCTGCCCTTTTTATTGGAGGCTTTATGTTAGACCAATCATGGATGTTGGGTGGGTATTGCATGGCTGTATTTGTTTTGTCTATGTCAATATTATTTGGAGGAAACAAATGAAATGGTTACTGACTATTTTTATTTTATATAGTCCCTTTTCATTTTCTAATAATGTAAGTTGTGTAGAGCTTGGGCTGGGGAATGGACAGAATAAAGAATATGCTTACAATAGAGCAAAAATTCGACTTGAAGGCCATTTGACTGGTGGGGTTGATTATGATGGTATAATTAAGCATGAGTTTATTTCAAACGCTCCAGCTTTTAGGACTTATCTTTGTCGTGGTTCAACTTGTGAAAAATCTTATACTTTTTGGGATGGACGTAATTTTGATAAATATTGTGGAGAACTAGCTCCTGAATGTGAAGAGTATGAGGATGCCAATACGTGTGCGCCAGAATTAAATTACTGTAACTCTGAAGAGTTTAACCAGGATAAACAAGCTGCAGAACAGCAATGCTTTGATGGCCTACCAGAAAACCACAGCATGAACTTCTCTGCATCATGTAACGCAGAAACCCAATCGGCTAATTTTCAGTGTGACTATACCCCTATAGATGATTGTATAGGCCCTGATTGTGGCGACCCTGATGGCGGTGGTCCCGATGGTGGCGGTCCCGATGGCGGTGGTCCCGATGGTGGTGGCCCCGATGGCGGTGGTCCCGATGGTGGTGGCACCGATGGCGGTGGTCCCGATGGTGGTGGCCCCGATGGCGGTGGTCCCGATGGTGGTGGCCCCGATGGCGGTGGTCCTGATGGTGGCGGTCCCGATGGTGGCGGCCCCGGTGAAATGCCTGATTTCTGTCGTGATAATCCTGATGTTTGTTTGTATCCGCCAGATGATCCCGCCTGCATTGAAAACCCTGCATTGTGCGATGTGGAACCTTCGGAAGATGTATTAGCAGCCATCAGACAAGTTACTGCTGCAATTAAAGACCAGCACTTTAATACTAATGTGGCAATTAAAAATAACACTACAACCGCAAATAACATTGCTAATGATATTTTAAGTTCTTCGGAATACTCAAACAAACAAATCACCTCCCTAATTGATGCCAATATGGTTTCTAACGATTTGGCTATCGAGGGCAATGACTTAATTGCTAAGAATACAAATGATGTAGTTAAATCTGTTAACGACGGAACTGATGATATTGTAAAGGCTGTAGATAAAGGCACTGACCAACTAAAGAAAATAAAACAAGGTGTAGATGATGTTAACAGTACCTTGTTGGAAGGCTTTTGTGAGCGAAACAAAGACCATTCATCATGCCAACCTAAAAAGGCAGATATTACTAAATGTGCTGAGTTTGTCTGTGAAGGTGAACCAGTTCTCTGCAATCTGCTTAGACTTGAACATGCTAAACAATGTTATGAACCTGACTTTAAGGGAATAGATTCGGGAATTGATGCAATCATTGCCGCTGGTGAGAATGCTGATTTTGTTAACCCTGACGTGTTAGATTTCAGCAATCCGGATACAAAATACTTAAATAGTGGTGTCTCGCTTTCATCAAGTTGCCCTTCTCCTGTCTCTGCATCTGTGCTTGGGGAAACGGTTGAATTCAGTTATCAACCGTTATGTGATTTGGCGAAATATTTACAGCCGTTCATTATCGCTATTGCTTGGTTAGTTGCTGCTTTAACGGTTGGTCGTGGGATTGGTAACTTATAGGTGAAATTATGGGTCTAATTGTTAATTTAATATCTTGGATTGGTGCTTCATTCCTTCCAAAATTAGTGCCTTTCATTACTTCTATTTTTATTCAGGGTGCTGTCACACTGGGGTTTTCATTATTGGTAGTAGAAGGGATTAATGTTGGCCTCGATTACTTTGTGAATAAGATAGATGCCAGCTTTGGTGGTATGCCTGCTGATATAGTCGGGATTATGGGCTTGCTGGGATTGGATAAGGCCATCAACATTATTCTTACTGCTCATTTGTTTGTACTTGGTCTTAAAGGGCTGTCGTCGAAAAAATATCTTCCTTCATGGAACGGGACAGGGAAATAACTCATGGAATATGGCATATCAGGACTACCAGGTGCGGGTAAAACCCTCAACACCATTGATATGGTAACGAGTGAATCTAACTTTGAAGGCCGTGAAGTTTATTATCACAGAATCCCCTTGTTAATGCTGGACTTTGAAGTATGTTCATCCTTTCAGGGTTGGTTCTATGGCTGGTATCTTCATAACAACAAATCCAATACGGCATTAGTTCGCAAGGTACAGTCCATCCATAAGAAAGAAGATCGCTTTATTGAACTGGAAGACTTTCCTTACCTCAAACAAGATCATAGTGATTCGAATCCGGTCGAGATATTGCTGTATTGGGTTCGTCGTGTCTATTCCAAGGAACGGCTGGCACAACTGGATGAATACCTAGCTATTAAGCAGATAGATGAAACTGCCCTGACCTTTGACCAACTCAAGCCGCTTAATTATCACTGGACGCATTTCGATAATCCGAAGTCTTGGGTCGAGCTGCCAAATCAGTCGGTAATTGTCATGGATGAAATACATCACTACTGGCCGCCGAGAACGCGCGGCGATGTACCCAAGGAACTCGAGGCAATTTCTACCCACCGCCATACTGGCAAGGATCTTGTTTTCATTACTCAAGACTTTGCCAATGTCGATATCTTTATCCGGCGTATGATGAACTACCATACACACTATGAGTTCGCCGGTGCTGATCGTGTTGCGTGTTATAAGAAGAAAAAGTACATCGATATTAGCAACCCGTTCGAAAAGAAAGCTGCTGACAAATCATTGGTTAAGCGCCCTGTTCACCTTTATGGTTCTTACTACTCGACCGAGCTTGATACCAACAACAACAAACTAAGCAAAGGAGCAAAACGCGGCCTTATCCTTGGGGTTGTATCCATTATTGCTTTCCTATTAATGTTGTTTGTCGGCTTCCCATATGTCTATTCCCTCTTTTTCAGTGATGAGCAGCCAACCGATAGTGAAATCGTATCAAGCAGTGACTCAACCACACCAACAACCCAAAAAACGAATACCGATATTCTAGCTTATCAGCCAATGATAAAAGCTTTGCCTTGGACAGCTCCTATCTATAACGGTGGATTAGAACCTGCTTCATACCCCGATTTGATGTGCTACCAGACTTCAACCGATTGTCGGTGTATTACCCAGCAAGCGACCGCCTATTCGATTGAATTGGAGAGCTGCTTAAGCATTGCTAACAACGGATTATTTGATCCGCATCTAGCTTCAACTAGTCAAAAGATTAACAAGAAAACACAATCAAAGGGACTGTTCAAATGAGGATGATCTTACTATTGATCGCATTGCTGGCCCCAACAGCTCAAGCAACGGTGTCAGTTAATGCAGCCGGGAAAACACTCGACCAATTTTTTGTTATGGCCTCGGAGGTCTTTTCCAAAGCTGTCATTGTAGACCCTGCCATAAATGGCACTCTCAAAGTATATGGCGTTTCACATGGTAATTTCCAAAGGTTGTTTTACAGCATCTTGCGTGCGCATAACCTCAGCTATATGGAAACCGATGACGTAGTACGTATCTATCCTAAAACTGATTTAAATCGTTCGAACTTAACCAACAGACAGTCTCTGTTTGATTTTATTGCCTCGTCGGTTTCTGGTGTATACATCACTGGGAGCATGGCCTATCACTCGGATGCAAAGATCCGTTATGAATATGCTTTTGTACAGTCAGGTACGCGAGATACCTTTCGACCTGAGCACATAGGCTTGAAGGTAACAGCCATACACTCTTGTTTAGCTCAGCTAAGTTTTGACACCTACACAACCTTTGTGACTTGTGAGCCTTATGAGACACCTCAACCAGTAGAAGACAATGAGCGCCTTACAATTCCATCGCTGTTTGACAAGGCTCCGGAAAAAGATAAACCCGTAGAAAGTGAAAACTAGTAACGGGGCCATTCATGCGAGCAGAGAAAGCGCAGCGCTGCCGCATGAAGGCTAACGACTATAAATAAAACATAAATAAATATTTCTTGTTTATATAATTATTGATAATTTAAAATCAAACATCTCCTGCAATTAATAACATTGATCTTTTCATTTTAACGTAATTGACGTAAAAACAACTTGATTTTTCTGTCGTTTAATTTGGGAGGTCTAAATTTACCCTTTATGACAATAAAGGGTTTGTTTATGCCCTCTTATTTCTTGATACAGAGGTTTTTTATAAATCTGTCGATAAAATATTGTACATAAATATAGCTTGATTATTTTTTTTCGAACAGGGTCAATGTACGAGTTATATTTTGTGTAAATCTATACTAAGTATCTGGAATTGTTACGCAAATACAGCAACCTTCTATTTCAAGCCTAGCAAAATAACGCATAGTGCCTTTGGAGGTACTTATGCGTGTTTTGATTTTTGTATTGATGTGTGTGGTGTTGCCAGCTCAAGCGGCTAAGTCGGTCGAGTACTATCGGCAAATTTTCGGCCCTTTGCCCTGTTTTGTACTGCAAGGGATCATGACAGATATTGACTCAAACTATCATCGAGTCAGTGAGGCCAAACAGGATGATTATCGAAATCAGGTTATCGCTATCAACCAGCTTACCTTTGAAAAGAAGATGTTCTCCAAGCTATCACAAGCTCGTTGGGTTTATGCCGAAGGCATGCTAGGCCAGTGCGATGAAGCTGAGATCTTTGACGTTATAGACCAGGTGCGAATCGGCAAAATTTCATGCATCCCCCCTGTCCTGCTAAGCCATCAAAATTGGGTTGCTTCGGACACTCAGCACTTGGAGAACTGGATAGTCGGAGACACTGCATTATGAGTAATGGCAACCACGTAACAAGTTATTTAGCCTGAAGGAGCATTATGGATTTTGTCGATGTTCTACATATATGGATTGGATTTACTGTAGCAACCTTCTTGTTCCTCATGCTGTACCTGTTCAAATAGAGAACTCTTACCTTTTTGGACTCTTCGCTTCAAATCAGCCCTCAAACTCAAACCACTTTTTCACCATGTGATATGAGCTGGATTGTGTAACTAACTTTCAAGTCAGTAGAGTATGCTTTTGCTTACATTTGGGTGTAGAATTGACGGCATTATGACGTTAAGTGTCCGAATACCCTATTTTAGTATGAAAAATCGGCTATTTAACGTAATGGATATAATGTCTACCGGATAGCTTAAGGGTGGATATGCGAAACAAGATCGCAGAATAAAATGTTAAGTTCCTATTAAAATTACACGATAAGGAATAGTTAGTGTGGATATAGATAGCATCCCAGATTGGAAAGCACTGGAAAACTTAGTTGTCATGATACAGAAACAACTAGCTCCAGATGCGGTCGTAAAACACAACGTCATGCTTGAGGGCGTTGAAAGCGAAACAAAACGACAAATTGATGTGCTTGTCGAACAAAGTATTGGGCAATATACAATGCGAATTGTCATTGATTGCAAGGACTACGCAAAGCCGGTTGATGTTAAAGGTGTAGAAGAGTTCCATGGTCTGGTTCAAGATGTTAAAGCCCAAAAGGGTGCTCTAGTTTGTCCATCTGGCTTTACTAAATCTGCATTAAAAAGAGCAAAGAAATTACAAATTGATTTATATAGGCCAGTTTCTACTGGAAATCATAAATGGAAAGCTAGTGTAACAGCTCCTGTTATCTGTGACTTTAGAAACTCATACATGTCCTTCGGAATTAGTTCCTCAGACCCTAAACCGCTAATGATTCCTCAAGAATTCTATAAATTGAGTGTTGCAAATGAAGAAGGAACTATATTAGGAAGTGCCATTGAGACTGCTCAACAAAAATGGGATGAAGGGCTACTTCCAAGTGAACCTGGACAGCATGAACCACTATCTATTTTCGGTGAAGAAAAAGTATTTATTGACAATGGTTATGGCGATAAGGTGAACGTTAAACTGACAGTGCGGTTACTTGTTCAACAAAATCTATACCTTGGGCATTTACCTGTCGAAGAACTGAACGGTCTCCATGATGAACACACTGGAGAAATTGTGACAAATGCTTTCACCGTTGGCGGGTTGAACCCAGAAGAAGTGCAGAAGTCATGGAAAGCGGTTGATGATAGCAACACACTAGATTTTCAACCGTTATTCAAAATCGTAGGTTATGACTGCTACGGTATCGGAACTTAACAAATTGCTTAAGAGTGACGGCTAACCTATGGCATTTTTGGTTCGGTTGAGTTCAGTGATTACGGTGGCTTTGCTTGGGTTTCGTGGCAGTTAGCCGCACCTTAGCAAGGCGTTATTTGTCATTCGGTACTGTTGTAAGTTGTGCGAGAGGCTTATCGTATAGCTAAAAATCAAGGCTGTTAATAAATGAAATTTGGTATATCTCAAGATGGAAGTGATGATTTACTTGAATATCCGATCAATCAAGTGAAATCTCTTTTGTATCGTGAAGCTAGTAATGTTAGACATTATGAAAACTTAAAGTTTTTAATGAATTGCTATAAAACGCAGCACGAAGCAGAACAGGTATTGAATTTCTACTATCGAGGGAAACTACCTCCTTTACCACCTATACACTTACAGTTAGGTGGGTTAAGTATGAATGACCCATACTTAATTGCTTGTGGTACAACAAATTTTGATGTGTTCAGCATTTACATGATGAACTTATGCTCCCTCTTTGGTATTCAGAAGTTCCTCAATCAGGGAAATGAATACGATGACATCAAGAAGCGCGCACAAGAAGTAAAAGAACTCATATACAACGAACGCAATGAGTGGCTACCCAAGCCTGTCAAATTATGGCGAAACAAAGTGGCTGCTCACTATGCTGCGGCAGATCCTCAGAAAAACGATAATGTGCTGACTTTAATGGATTCATTGTCAGCTGTGCCTCAGTACAAGTTTCCTCGTTATACTGTAGCTTCAATGAATATTGTAGTTGACGGTAAAACCTCGCAATTGCAAGAGTGGTCTGTAACTCGTGTATATGATGATCTTACTGACAAGCTATCATTGCGTCCGTTAGTTCCACTTATTAACACTCGTTTAGTCGGACCGAATGGTGAAAAAGATCCTTTGCTGACTAGTTCATAGGAAAAAATGACAAATAACAAACTGTTTAAGAGTGATTCGCAACGCGTGGCATTTTTACTATGCGTTGCGTTTAGCGTTTAAGGTGGTATGCGGGAGCTTCAGTATTGCGTTGCTCACACCTTAACAGGGCGTTAGGTTTTTAAGGAGAGTAAGTTGAGTTTATCTTTTGAAGATTTGATCGAAAGTCATATGTCTAGTCTTGATACTGACACTATCAACTCCTTTAAAAAAGTTTTTTCTGAAGCTATGGACTGCGAGTTTTCCAAGATTGAGCAAGCACAAGCTGCACACGACAACATGAAATTTTTATTTAAAGAACATGAGCATATGCACCGTTCATGGATTGAAGATGACGCAATTTATAAGTTTAGTGTTGTCGACCTAGCTGGTGAGTTATACATCTTAGCGCTTTATAAAAGGGTTGAGCTCAAGCACAAAGAACTTGTTAGGTTTTTCAATCTTGAAGTAGGAACAAGGAACCTCTCCAACTGGAATGATTTATGGAAAGTATTGCCACCAGAAGCAAAAAAACTACCGGAGTTTAATGCAGTCAATGAGCTAAGGTTGTTGAATAATGCAATTAAACATGAAGGCGTAATTAGTAAACAGTTGGCAAAGAACTATCCACGTCATGGTCAATTTGGTGATGAGTTAACAGATTTATCTATTTCATTTGAGCGTTTAGAGCCAATAGCTTGCAAGTATATAAAGGCTCTATATGCAATCCTGAAGTCCAAAACCTAACAAAGCATTTAAGAGTGATTCCCAACGCTTGGCATTTTCAACTCAAGGTTGGGTTTCGTGTTTACGGTGCAATGGTTTAGGTCAGGTGGTAGCGTTGCTCACACCTTAACAGGGCTATAAATCTTAGTTGCTGCATGAACATTGTTACAGTGTAGCGGCTTTGATTTCATGCCCCGTCTAGTAATACGGGGTGAAAGTTTTTGGGGTCGTCGTGCCCTACAGCGTGGTGAAATGTTGCAGCTATCAAAATTGGCATTTGTTCCAGGAACAATTTTGCGGTTTTGCTATCAATTTTCATCCAGGCTTATTGTAACTCCACTTAGGATTGCTATCATTTATCTTAATTTGTTCCAGGGAAGAATGAGGTTAATGATGGCAATCACGATTAGAGATACAGAAAAGCACCAGAATATGATTGATGCTCTTAAGGAACTCACAGGTAAAGCAACTCAGTCTGGTGCTCTCATCGAAGGTGGCTATGCTGCTTTAGAGTTTAGCCAGTTACATGATGAGCAGCTCAGAGAAAATCGAAGACTTCAGCAAGAGATTTATCATTTGAAGTCCAAAGTACTTAACTATGTTAATGCCTTAGATGGTCTAAGAGAAGTTACAGAGTAAATATGAAATAGCCCCTTCTTCGGGGCTTATCTTTTTACACTAGAGGCAGTCTTTTTAGCATTCTCGCAGTTTTGATGATCGCGGCCTTCATCTCCCTATCGTTCTCGGCACTGATTTGTAAAAGCGCATTTCCTGTAACGATCCTGTCTGGGGTTAAAGTCCATCCGTTCGGCGTCACCAACTCCCCTTGTTTGATTTGCCACCCTCTCCAGTCGTCATTAATCGCTGCAAGATCTCTACATGAATAGAGCTTCATTAGTCGTCTGCACTCCGGTGGTATCTTCTGACCCGAGTCCCAACGTGTGATGGTTCTCACAGATTTGAAACATAGCTCAGCTACCCTTTTTTTACTCAGTCCACAGACAAATTTTCTAAAAATGTAGTTTTCGGTCAACTTACTAGTCATAGTGCTTATTTATTCAATCTATCATTAATCAACCGATTGAATAATAAATCCCCTAAACTGTTGATGTTTCGAGTTATTTAACAACTTTGCCAACGACCGTATTTAACATAACGCATCCATAATGCGCACTGACGGGTATTATTTTAACAAACTCAAGCCTGGCTTGGGTCAGCTTGGAAACCTTTAGTTTTGGAGCATCAAAATGTCTTGGAAACAGTTAGTTAAAACGATACACGCACCTTTTTCTATCTTTCGCAATGACTTAGCGTTTTGTGTCCACAAACGTTGGCTTAAGTCCGGTTTACTGTTGTTGGCTAGTTTTATCGGTGTTGTCTATCAATCCACGTTTGATTAATCGAAAAATACTTTTAATAAACGATAAATTTTGCGAGGCACATCATGCTGCACGAATCCTTCGTCAAGCTGTTCTGGCGTCATTTCGACAATATTGCTGAGGCGTCCGCGTGGTTTCACGTTCGTCCTATCACCGTCAAGCGTTGGTTATCCGGCCACATCGACGTTAACCCCATGGCCGAAAAACTCCTGATTATTCGAGCCCGTGGCTATCTGCCCGATGATACCCGCTGGCAAGGTTTTCGGGTTGATGAAGACCGCTGTATTATCATCACTCCCGAGGGTCGTCAGTTCAGCCCCAAAGAACTCGACTCTTGGGCACTCCGTTTTGATGAGTACCACGCGTTAAAACGGCTCTATGAATTGGACTATGTGCCCGTTCGTTCAAATGTCGTTACGCAGCTGCCGTTCCGTGGCGGCCGCCGACTCAAGCAACCTCGGCATGAGACGATTAGCAAGGATAAAAAGAAGCAACAACGCAAAATTATGGCGAAGCATGCAACCAAGAAGCAAGCTCCCTAGCCTTTGCAATTTGATCCGTTAACTGACTCTAACCTAAACACTTTTAGGGTTTCCAATCGGTTATTTGCTTGCATACTAAAATCCCTTATTCACTTTCAAGGATGATCCAATGAGAAATCTAGTTGTACTGTTACTCGCTATTTTTATCACTGCATGTGGCGGCGGCTCTGGTGGCGATGCTGACAGCTCAGGCAAAGAAACCGGCACGAAGTTCGATGGTCTATTTCAATCTGGTGAAGTTGTCATGCTGGTTGATAAAAACAATGCAGGCAAAGTGCTTATCTCAGATGGCACCACCATTTTTTACTTTGACAATATCTACACGCTTGCCAATGAACTCAGGCTAACGGGAGCAGCTGTTATTTCTGATGGGCTCTATTTCTATGAACCTAGCCAAGTTGTCAGCATTTTCTATGAAGGTAATACTGCTAGAGTTTCAACGACTATCAACGGCGACCCGTTTGTATACTCGTTTGATCGACAAACCGATAAGCTTAGACCATTGGATAGCCTTGTTGGTACCTTCACTGATCCAATGACTGGTGACTCTTGGTCACTGGACAGTGCCGCGAACCTGACAATCAACGCTGACTGCACATTGTCCGGCAAGCTAATCAGTGAAGTGTCGTTCTATCACACGGTCGATGTTGATGCTTCGGGATGTTCAAACTCTGGATTTGATGGCAGCTACAAAGGTATGGCATTTAATGTGACTGTGGACAGCACCAAATACTTGGCAGGTTTCATCTATAACGATGCTAAAGAAGCTTATATGTGGGGCTCTGTTCCGCTAAATTAATGAAAATACAAAGCCCGCAAATGCGGGCTTAATGCTATGATTTATCTGAGATTATTTTCAATTTTTCTTTTTTATCTTCCTCTATTTCCTTTATATTATGAGCTGCTTTGACAAACGTGGTAGCTCCCGCAACAACAAACCCCAAAGCTAAGCTTTCAACAATTTTGTATAAAACATTTAGGAAATTAGGTGAATCTGGCTGTAATGGAGAGGTAGCCAAAAATAGAATTAATAAAGCTGCCATCTTGATCATGTGCTTTTCGAATTTTTTTAACTTTTTCCAAACTTCACGTATCTTTGGAAGGCTTTTATAAAACTCGTAGCCCACATAAAACACTAGAGCAAGAATAATAAACATAGATATATAAACGATGTTCCAATCCATTGTTGCATTCCTCTGTCTATAATATGCAGCTAGTTTACTATCTATATGAGTCGTTATCACCTATTACGGATAGATGATCTTTCCCATTCCAATTTCATAATCCGTTTTTCATGCTGTGCTAACATTTTTTTGAGTTCACCTAGCACTGACTCATGTGCTTTTACTGACCGAAAAAGCAAGTAACAGATAATCAATGTCGGCGGATTCACGCCAATCTCTGTAAACAGTTTCAGCAGCTCTCCCACACAAGCCCCCTAACCTTTTTCCCGGCGAACCGTGTCGAACAAGCCAATAAGCATGGCGGCAACCATCGGAATCGTGCCACCAAGTTGCGCCCCGGTTTCACCAATTGTCACTGTGACTAGTTCGCTATTGCCCGTTAGCAAACCTGCGGCAGCACTGCCAAGAAGGATCAAACCTGTTTTGGTACTGGACTGTTTAAAATCAATCATAACCATCCCTTTTTACGTAGATATTTGAGTGTATAGGCGCCGATTACCACGCCTGCGACGCTGAGTGCTACCGAGGTAGCGGCTTTCTTTACTGTCATGCCAGTGCAACTCCTTCCATCACGTCATTGATGGGATATTGGCGGCCGACTTCCATCCGCGCCATGGCTTGGAGCAGTACCGCTGCGGTGTTGTCGTTACTGGCGTCGAGTGCCTGGTACTTGCCGTAACCCGTCCAAGTGGCAACCATATTGGCGTAATGATCGCTGTCGTTCTCATGGTTCGGCGCAAAGGTATGGATAATGTCGTTGATGGTGGTGATCCCGCGTTTCTGGTAACTGCGCAGGATGCGGGCCGCAGCGCGAAAACCCCATTTATCCTCTTCGAAAATGACAAATCGGCCATCGCTCGACACTTGGCCGCGCCAGTTGTTGTGCTTGCTGTATTCGATATTCAGCGGGTTGTGATTGCGGATACCCCGCGGCATTCCGGTGGTCATATCTTCATTCATCCCTGTGTTATTGTTATTCGTCGGTTGGCGTGGCTGGTCACTTGAGATAACCAGCCCCTTGCGGCTGTTGAGCCATAACAGCACCATGGCTAGTGCTATCAGCCATTTCATATGCGATACCCTTAGGCATAAGGCGATTGGTAATCCACCACGGTATCAAATGCACTTGAACCATCAGCTTTGAAAAAGCCAATCCGCTGCGGATATGGTGTCAACTTGGCGCACAGTGCATAGCTATTGCTGCTTGAGGCACTGGCCATAGTAATTGTGACATTGTCACCGTTTTGAGCTTCGGTCACTTCGCTGATTTGGCCGTGATAGCTGTTGTCCCATGTATCCAATGCGCAGACACGCAGCGTGGCATGGTTGATTCGCTTGTCGGTCATGCCCGTAAAGCGTTGTGAATCGACGTTGTAGCCTGTTTGCAGCTCGGCATACGTCGGCTTGCTGAGAATCTGGAACTCTCCGGCATCACCGCGCGGCCAGACGTTCGGGAATAAGTTAGGATCTCGCTCATCATTGAAGAACGCCGCCGCCCAACCAATCACCAAGCCGTCAGCCCCGTTACCATACTCGGATTGAATATCGTAGAACGCCAAGGCGTAAAGCTTGTTGGCTTTCAAGGTCAGCCCGTCTTTGCGCAGCACAACATGGTTGGCTTGCGAACCAGCGAAGGGCTCACAGAAAATGACCTCTTCAATGTCACCTGTTGACGGGTTCAGCTCGACCACACCCCATTTGCACACTGTGCCGAAACGAACCGATGCCGTGACTGTGACAAACTCGGGGCGGCCGCCGTGCTCAGGGTCAAGCACGATACGGCGCTGGGCAGTAAACGGCGCAAAGGCCACCGCCTTGTAAGCCAATCCCTGAAACACCATGGCGGATTTAACATGCTTCGGCAGTCCTACCATCACGTAATCGCGATTCAGTACATTGGCGCTACTATGGTCAACCCATACCCCAAATGATGAACGGAATTCATTATCGACGCCGATAGCTTCACCGCCCCAACCTGCAGGCATCATCGTCCCGTTTGATGCCTGCTCACAAAACGCATTCGTTGAAAATGCCCCTTCCTTGGGGGCAAAGGCGTGATGCGAATTGAACGCAGACATGTAACTCGACGCCTGAAAATCCCCGTTATGGATGAGGTTCACTACCGATGAGCCAAGCCCAGATAGCAGCTCTAAGCCATGCTGTAGTTCATCCGCCAGAAATTCAATTTTGTTTCGGGCACTGCCTGATGGCAGCAATTCGCGTAATGTTTTCCCTGTCATCGTGTGACCTCGATAATTTGAATGGTGTCACCGTCGGTGCCTGAAAAGCTCAAGGCGGCGGTGGTTTCAAGTTTGAGCTGTTCGCCAGCGGCGAGTGTCCAGCCAGTACCCAGCGTGACCGCATCAATGTTGGTTGAGCTGGCTTTCAATAAAACGTGACAGCGTGACGTATTGGCAATCAATTCGCCCATGCCTTCGGTGATAGTCAGCAAGCTGGTTGCCATGCTTTCCCCGCCAACAGGTTTGGTGAGCATCGGCGTGGTGGTATAGACGCGAACCGCTTGCCCGGTTTCCAGTTTCACCCGTGGCAGTTCCGTTACTGCCACTTGTTGGCCTGCTGCCAAAGACACACTCGGAAGTTGTGACACGGTCACGGGCTGGTTTGGCTCAAGCTGAACTTTGGGTAGTTGCGAAATCACAACGGCCTGCCCGTCCACTAATGCCACTTGTGGGGTAACTGGCCGATATTGACTTGCTGGTTGGGTGACAGGGTCACCGTCGGCATTTTAGTTACGGAGACTTCCTGCCCATCAGTCGGCGGGATGTAACGACCAAAGCCACAGATAATCGTCACTGTCCCCGCCTCGCCCATGTTCTCGACGGTCACGCGGCCTGTTAACTGCGGGTCGAGAATCTGCGCGCCCTGCTTCAATCGGTATTCGCCACGTTCGGTGGTAATTGCCACCGAATCCGGACACGCCTCGATATACAGAAACTCGCCCACGGCTTGGAACTGTGAACGCTGGCGCGGTTGCATCATTTGGTGGAAATTCATCGTTTACCCCCGACCATCATCACGGCCATGAAGGCCATCACCAAACCGACAACAATGGTCATCTGGCGACTGGTTGCCACTTGGCCGCCATCCGCATTCATTTCTGCCAAGCCCTTCAAGGCAGCTAGATTTTCAGTATTTTGAGCCGCTTGACTGCCTGCCAGTCCGGCGATCATCTGTAGGTTTTCATGGTGTGATTGGCTGACTGTATCAATGGCGTTGTTGCTGACCTCGGCATTGAGGTGCATGGCTTCATTGCCAAACATCAATGCGCCCTCAAGAGAGTCACGGCCAAAGTCCAATGCCTCACTGAGCGAGTGTGCTCCCATATTCAAGGCAGCTTTGGACACCTCGGTATTACTTTCAAGTGCCCCGGTCGTCACCTCAACATTGCTGGCAATAGCCAATTCGCCCAACTCGGAAGCAATTTGCATGGCACCATGGTCGGTCATGTTCACGCTGATACTGGAATCATTCACCCCGGACAGCATTACGCCGTTGTTATCACCGCTCGCGGCAGCTGTACCACTGACATTGGTGGTATTTGATGATTTGCTGGATTTTGAGCGTCCCATTTACACCTCCAACTTATGCCATGTGCAAAACTTGCCATTACTCAGCCTTTCCACTTCCGTAATGGCGTTCCGGCCAAAATAGCGATACATCCGGCGTATGCCTTGCTTGGCCGTGGCGCAAGTTACCGATTTGAAGCCTGACAATTTGATCCGCCGAATCAGCTCTTGGATGCCAGCCTTGAAGCCAACGCCAGCGACACCCCACACGTAGTAACTTTGTCCGTCGGCTTCACCGACAATGGACAAATCAACGCCGCTATCCTTGGCGTGGTACAAACTGAGGGTGCCGCCTGCTAGTTGCTCTTTCATCTCGCGGTATTCCTTTTCGGGATTTTCAGCATCATCAAACGCCGCCCCCAAGCGGCGAATGTGATGCGAATAGTCAGGGTGTTCGGGGGAAATAAAACAAAACTGCATTACTTTTTCCCCCTCAGCACAAACCAGAGCAAGCCAACGGCCATTGCGGCCAGCGTCCAAGTCGGCAATCCACTTGCACCGAATGACACCGAACCACCCTGAAAATTGATTTCTTCATTGCCGCCTACCGAGCTGGGGCCAGCCCCAGCATTAATCGGCATACTGCCGGAGTTCGTCAGGCCGGGAATATTCATCATGCTTTTTTCCCCATCACTATGTCGTAGAGCCACAGCCCCATAACGACAGCAGCCAATACGCGTAATGTTCGACCGACCTTTTCACTGGTAAACATGCCAGTAACAAACCCCACTGTACCCGCCAGTAGCGGCCAAAATAGAAACGGCATCATTTCCCCCTTAGCAGCAAAACAACAGCCAGTGCCACAAAGCCGCCGCCCATTAACATCAAGGCGGTGTTGGTTGGTGCCATGGTGTAAATTGGCTGTCCTGTCGGTTGTTGTGCGGGCTCTTGATGTTGCGGTTTACGGTTTTCTTCCGGTGCTGCCGAGGCCACTTTTTCGGCCTCGTTATCGAACCAAGAATTCAACCAGGATTCCCCCCCGGCTGTGGCGGTATCCCAAATCCCGCCGAGGGTTTCACCAATGTTGTCGAGTAATTCCATTGCGCCCCCTTAGCCCTTGGTCGGCAATGCATTCACCTGTTCGACCGCTTCGATGATCACCGGTACGCTGCCAACTTCCGACTTGTCCAGCTCGAAAGCCAGCTGGTTACGTGCTGCTGTGTTCAACATGCCATCAGCACCAAAGCCATAGCGGATAAAGTCGAGGCTAAACCAACCTTCGTTTTGCTCTTTCTTGGCCTGCGCCAAGTCGTAGGCGTTATCTGCCTTGGTGACGTTCATTTCTTCGAAGCTATCACGCAGTACGCGAACGCGATCAACCGAGTTATCAAGGAAGTGAATACGCTTGAGGTTCAGAGCCGGGCTACGCTCGGAGAAATCAAACGGCGTGCGGCCAGTTGCCGAGGCAAACCACGTTAGCTCATAGATACGCGGCATGTAGTAGCGTACTGATTGTGCAGGCAGCACATGGGCACGGGCGCGAACACTAGGCGCTGTGGTACCTGCAGGTTTTGACTTGAGGGTGATATACACAAACCAAATTTCCCCTGCCAAGGTGACAAGGTCGGTTTGGCGTACACCAATTTTGGTGCGCAGCGTGGCATCACCAAACGAAATGACATAGCGCCCCGGTTGGGCGTAGTTCTTGCGGTGGGCTTGTAGCTTAACCAGCGTTTCACCTGTCACATTGATTTTGGCCGAACCGTTCAGCGATACTTCAACGCGTTCAATATCGTTTGGGTCGGTAATGTCGGTAACTAGTTCAATGCTGTGATACGTTGGGCCCGAAACCAGACGCAGTGATGCGCGGTTGCCCCAGCCTACACCCTCGACCGGGTCTAGCTCTTTGGGGCGTGGCGCAAATCGAGAATTATAAATCTCCATTAGAACCACCCGCTTTTCTTGGTTAGCTTCTTAACTGAATCAACGTTGTTCGATGCCCAGACAACGCCTGTTGCAACAAACATAGCGATCACCCCGGTGATCACATAGCCCTTAGTTTTTGCACTCATGATGTTTGCTCTCTGTTGGTTAACAAAAGTTCCCCATCAGGAAAGCAAGTGATTTGGTTTTAAGGCAAGCACAAAAAAGCCCGCTAAGGCTATAGGTTAGCGGGCATAAATTATTGTGAAGTAATTCAAACTATGTGCAAATAAACAGGCAAACTTACAAAACTTTCTTTTGTAAAATAGAAATACCAAATTAAAACAAATGATAACGCAAAAACAGAATATGAAAGAATTTCAAGTTTCTTGCTTTCAGATAAAGTAATGGCATTCTTTAATGATTTAGAATTAAAAAAAGCATCAATTTCATCAGGGCATAACAATATTTGATTTCTTTGTTTAATTTCATCTAGAACATCTTTTTGATGTTCAACAATCGTCTCTAATTCCTTTTTATTAAAAAAAACAATCAAAGTCGACACAATTAAAAAAAGAGAAGATAGCAAGCATACATGTAGAGAAAAAAGGTTAACAATTTTACCCTTATCAATTGCTGTGAAAACAAAGATAGAAAAGAAATAGGACATTGTTACAAACAAAGTTTGTTTAACACCACTTCGACTTTGATAAATTGACTCAGATATTTTATTACACTGCTCCATGATTGAGTCAGAAACTTTATTTCTTATTTCTAGATAGTTTTCGAAGTCTTCTCTTAAATGAATCTGATACAGTGATGATAAAGATGCTAATATTCCATCATTGAATGCCAGCTTTATATTTCTAGATTTAGATATCAGTTGATTAACTATACCAACCTTTACAACATACTTTTCATCATTATATGACCATTTAAAAACATTATATATGCAATCTGAATTATTAGATAAAAAATTATCGTCGTTACCTGACAGATCAAATATAACATCACCTTCAAAGTGAAAAATGCAGTTACTTTTATTTAAGTCAAAATCTTTTGATAATAAAGAAAGGCAAATTATAGACCTAAGTTCTTTAAAGTACTTAATCAACGCTTGATTAAGCACCTTATTTGATAAAAAATCGAAAAAACAAGGCTTCAAGTTAAAGTTTGCAAAATCAATATAATGATTGCTTCTGTTTTCTATAACTTGGCTTGATGATGCATGAATGTTATAATATTCAAGTTCAATATCATTTCCATTAAAGTTAATCTCAGAAATATTTGATGACGTAATATTAAGCCAATCTCTTAACTGCTCTAGGTAGCTCACTTCCTTCATCGATTTAATAAATGTATCTGAGCATAATATCGATATAGCAGTATCGGTGGTTTTATCACACTTTAAAGTTAGGTTGATATACTTATTGCTGTAAAAAAGTACACCTATACTGACAACACATGACTCTAGCTCATCACTATCATTGATTGGATAAGTGTCATAGTGTTCTTTACCAATGTATACAAGACAATCTTTTTTATTAAACCCATTGGTTTCAGCCATAAAATTATTTATTATTTGCTTAAAATCATCCTTACCAACATTTTTAAAGGATGATTCATAAAATTTAAGGCTTTCTTTTTTTGATAGCTCCATCATCAAATATCACGTTCTTCAAACTCGTCTAATCCAACCTTAGTATCAATAACAAGATAATACTTATTCTTTATTTTTGTTTTAAAAACTTTATCCTTAACACTTCCTTTTGTAATTAGCTCCATACCTTCATCCAACTTAACTACTTTTTTAAAGTGCTTTCTAACATCTTCAACAATAATATTAAACTGACCATCCAACTTTGCTCTATTTTTGCATCTGATTATTTCTTTAACCACTAAATCAATTTTGACTTCACTAACCCTAGGGCTATATGACTCAATGGTATTTTTAATAAAGCCATCAAAGTTAAAAACTTCATTAGTTGAGAAATAGCCATTCATGCATTCTACTAAGTCATTAAAGTCAGCCTTAGATTCTTTAAATACAGTTCTTTTAATAGCATCTTTAAACATTGTGTATGCTTTTTGAGTGTTGAGGCTATCTTTTTCAACTGGTGTTGACATGAGAAATTTCTCATACCAAAAAAGAGAAATCTTACCATTTTTATCACTCAAATATATAACATCTTCTTTTTCACCTGATGAGTCAATGTTAATCAAACAGCTTTTCAATATTCCATTATCTTCAGGTAATCCAGTTTTTAACTCAAAACTTCCTCTTGCAAAGTATTTTTCAAAATCAAGCTTGGAAATTATAAATGAGTCGAGATTTGAGTTTTTAATTCTAGCTATTATGAATGTTCCATCTTTAACCGTTTTGTTTTCTGCTGTTGATAATTGAATGGCAATAGACTTTGCAACATTTTCATAATCTATTTGTTCATTGGAAAGTAAGAGATCAACATACTGAGAGACCAATGAGTCTTCATTAAAATTATAGGCCTGAGATGACTTACTAGAGTATGTTAAACGGCATACCCTTACTAGAAAACTAAGAAGATCCTGTTTTTTATTGATATCAATGTCAGCTTTTTGATATCCACCATCCGTTGTCGTTTCAAAAATGAATAGTTGCTTTATTGGAAAACTATCTTCCTGTGCTTCTGTGTTTAAATTTAAGGCTTCAGACATAATAAAAAATCACTAACAATTTGTTTTGCATTGAATTCTATACCCAGATATCCACTAAAACAAACACAATTGATGATTTTGCTATCAATACGACATACTTCTGACACCTTTACCACTGTAGAACACCAAATTTCCACTCTTTCCCATCCTGCAAAACATACTCCAGCTTCTCTAGGTCAATAATCACACTCGCTGGTATCCCTGTTTTCTGCTGTAAGTACCGTGCACTATCATCGGCTTTTTGCATCATGACACAGGCAAACTGGCAGTTATCAATGATGGTTTTCGAGACTTCCTGCCCACGTTGGAACATGTTGATTGAGTGAAGACCAAACTTGCGCCCTAGCCTCAAGATTTTTCCATGGTAGCCCGTCGCCTTGCCTGCGGTGCTGGTATGTTCGGCCACTTCTTCGCAGATCACCTTGAGTGGTTTCTTGTGCTTGCCGTTCCCCACGCCCCACACCACCATGCAGAACTTGTCGAAATCTTCCTCGGTGGTTTCGTGTTTCGGATAGTACGCAATCTTGAAACCCTGGTTGGTTTTACGCCCGGCAATCAAGGCAGCGGCAAAGGCTTTCAATGTGGCGTAGCTGCGAACCTTGCGCCCGGCCAACTCGTCTTCGTAATCACCAAGCGGGTCAAAGATGGCAACTTGGTCGGTCGGTTTGATAAACAGCTTTTTGGCTGCGGAAGTTTTCCCGCAGCCAGACATACCAACCACATAGACATGATGATTACTCAGCGCATTGTTTTGGTTGATAGGTTGTAGTTTCAAGCGGCCTCCTGCTGTTGGTCATCATTAGCGGCTTTCTTAGCCTTTTTAGCCAGCTCTACATCTTCGGCCTTAAGGGTTCGTACCTGCATGTAACTGGAAAGCGAAAGCATACCAATCGCGGCCACGGCCATGATTTCATCCATGTACTTCGCCAGCCAAGGTGGCGGATTGCCGCCGTATTTCACAATCAGCGGTGCAATCTTTTCAGCCACGCTTTCGGCCTGTTTCGGGTCGAACTCAAACCTTGGGTGAACCATAGTTTTCATGGTCTGCTCGATGGTCATCAAGCCGACATACACCATTGCGCCAGCGGCTTGCTGTTCAAGTTCTTGCTGCTGCACTTGGGTATCAGCGGCGGTCGGGTCAAAGTCATCATCCAAGCTGTTGATGAAGTCTTTTTCATCTTGCTCGTTGTGGCTTTCCATCCCTTGATTGGTATTCAGCTCGTCATCATTGGCGGCTAGGTTTTCGGTATCCATACTCAATCTCTCGGTTTGTTTAGGTTAAAAGCGGGCAATCATGCCGCCAGTGAGCGCGCCAAGCACAACGCCTGCAATCACTGACTTCCAACCGGACGGTTTCGCATCAGATTGGGTCTCTGGTTCGGGTTCGGTTTGGCTTGGTTGTGGTTCAACATCGGTTACAGCTACCACGCTTTCGGTTTCCGGCTCGGGTAATTCCGGTTCAATATTCGACTCGGGTTCGCCTTCCGATTCCACGACTGGCGCGGCTTGTTCGGCTTGGTGCAGCGCTTCAATCGTTGGGTAATGCTGCTCAAAGCGAGACTGCCAGTATTTTCCGGTTTGCTGGTTGGTACCGCAGTCGTCACAAATTGCGTATAAGTACTTCGAACGCTTGCCCCTTGCCCGGTGGATGGTGCGGACATTGCCGCACTCACACCGATTAATCCCTTCCACTTTGTTGGCCGACGCTCGAACGGGCATTGATTCAGCCATGTTTCCCCCTTTGCTCTAGTTCCATCAGTTTGTTGTTTACGCCTTCCATCCAGACCAACACCAAGCGAATCGGTGCCATGATTTTGCTGGCGAACGGGTTGCTGTTTGCCTTGGCGACTTCGCCCTTGAGCTGGTCAGTGATTTTGTTGAGTTCTTCCATGTATTAGCGTCCTTTACGCGGCTAGTTGCTGATTTTGGTACCACTCGAGATCGGCTTTGGCGGCTGATAGCTCGAGTTCGGAGGGTTCTTCCCTGTTAGGAGCAAGCGGGTCATTCAAGACAGATTTCCAATAGGCCTGTTTGAGCAAAAAGCGTTGGTACTGTTGGCGGTACTCTCGTTGGGCAATTACTCGGGCTTCGGATACATTTTGGTGATAATCGGGATCATCATCTTTGGGCAGCATGGACCATCCACGGGCACCTGCTGCCCAAAGCAGAAAATCATAGGCTTTGTCTTCGGCCTGTTCGCCTTCGAACGACAAACAGAAACGGTTTTTGGTGCTGGCATGAATGCCACGGGCTTTGATTTGGTTATTGATGGCTTGTTGTTGGCCTTCAAGCCGGGCAATCAAGGCGGTCAGCTTTTGGATTGCCGCCTTTGGCCGTTGGGCTTTTTTCGCAATGGCTTTAGCCTTGATGGCGCGTTCTTTCTCTTTCTCCAATCGGTAAAGGCTGCGCTGCAGCGGCTTTTTCCAGTGCTCCAACCGATAGCCACACTCTTTGATGATCGCGGCCATGTTGTGGGCTTCGAAATTGGCCAAGCAATCCCAACCAGGCGCTCGACTACAACGGGCAATGTTATAGCGGTTGCCTTTGATAAGCCCTTGGTCGGCGTTCTCGCCTTTGGCAGCATAGCCCACGGCCTTAATAATGTAAGAGCCGGCCGCTTTAGGTTGGCGGATACGCTCCAAGTGGGCGAACCCGTTACCCCAAAGACTTTCCAGCCTTTCCGACCATGCTTGGAAATATTGCTTATCAACCTGCCAGTTCATGATGAGGTGAACGTGCGGGTTCGGTTCACCGTCTTCATTGGCCGGGCATTCGGCTACCCAGATGTAATGGAATGGCTCGGCAATGCCGTCGAGCTCGAACGGTTCGCCATCGGCATCAATCCCTTGCCAGCCACGCTGGAACATCTTTTTAATGCCATCGAGAAAGCGGGATACTTCCCGGCCAAGCGTGGTTTCCCCACCAAAGATGGCAAGGCGCTGCTCTAGGGTGAACGTCAGTGTAAGAAATGTGGTGAAACCGCCCTCGCAAGCGGCAACATACGCACCCGACTCAAAGATTTTGGTCACGGCGCGTTGGGTCAGTTTTTCAGTGTAGCGCTCACCGCTTTGCGGGTCTGGTGCATCGCCCGGCCGGGTTTGGGTATGATGCAAAATGCGGTAACTGCCAGACCATTCACGGTGCATCAGCCGGACGGTCGATAAACGCTTGTCCGTAGGCGCATCAGGGAGATCATACAAGCCATCATGGTTGTAGTGGGACTCGGTGCTGACCAACTCGATATCACGGCGCTGTGCCTTGCGTAGCCTGCCCACACGGCTGGAAATACTAACTACTTTCGGGTGTGTCGGACTTTTGCGCCCTTGGACAAGCCTATTGCCTCCGTCACTTCGTGCCGCCGCTTCGCGGGCGTGTTTAGCGATCGCTTTGGTACGCACATAGTGAAGTTGAGCAAACTGGTTAAGTTTTTGCTGTTCGTGTTTTAACCACTCGGCAGAATTGGAACCAAAAAAACCAGCATCATAGCTGGCAATGTTCATTTTGGTTTTGTCATGTGGCTGGACAGCGCCAGCCACATACAGGAGATCATTGATGGGGAGCATCAGAGCCCTCCCATTTCAATGATGGCTCGCTTAAAAGCGACATAGATGCGGCGAAACTCGGCCGCATCGTTGAGAAAGAACGCTGAACCTTCTTTGTCCCCCAACCGTTGATGGTGCTTCACCATTTGCATCGAGTGGCGCCATTCATCCAAGGCGTGTTTTGCCATGAAGTCAGCCGTTACAGGCTTATCCAGCGGAATCGTCACATCATGCAAAGGCATGGAAGAAACCGCCGCCCCCAACTTGGGGGCTTTGGCTGCTTGCTTAGGGATTAGGTTTAAATTAGTCATGTTTGCCTCCGAGCTGGTTATTAACCGCAAGTATCAACCTGCGTGTAATTTCACAGTCAGCCATGGCTCGGTGGGCTTTCAAGTCTGAAATATCAATGCTTTGTTGAACTGCGGCGTTTGTCAGACTTTGCCATTTGTAGTTGCCGTGGTATTCATTCCACTCCCCAAAGAACTCGGCATACCACTCCATAACGCATTGGGTTTTGAAAGGCAGGAAATCAATGCCGTAACGCTTGAGGCTTTGGCGGATTAGGCGAACATCAAAGGCAGCGTTATAAATCAGAACGTCACGGCCTTTGATAACTTGGGCTAGTTGCTTATAGATGATTGGAAATGAAGACGCACCCAGAAGCATACGATTGGTGATCCCATGGATTGCCATTGCTTCACCGGGTACGAGCTGTACAGGCATCACCAAAGTATCTAGCAATGGTTTACCGCTTTTCGCTTCCATCACCGATACCTCGACGATTTCGGCAAAGTCGTTAATGCCTGTGGTTTCTGTATCCAGAATGACGGCATTGTCTAGGCTAATAGGTTTCATGCGACAGCCTCCTCACGCTTAGCCATGGCATCAAGCAATCTTTGCGACTGCTGAAACTCTGGCTTTCTACGACGGACCATCACTGTAGTTGCAGCAGCTTGAGCTTTAAACAAATCATCGACATCAATGCCGTCAAGCCCATAACGGTAGGCCATTCGTATCGCATCCTGCGAAGAATCAAGTGGGCATTTATACCCGTGATATTTCCCCAAAAGGATTGCGCGGCTAAGGCGCTCGGCCTGATAGAACAATTTATATAGTTCTTTATGAACATTCATTTTGCACCCCCTGCCATCATGTCACGGTTGTATTGAAAGACGGCTAATTGCTTGAGGTACTGGCTGTGCTCTTTGGCACGCTGTTTGGTGGTTTTGAAACCAAACTTCTCACGAAGTTGGCGAACGGTTTCGAGAGATTTTTGAGTGAGTTCAGGTTTTGGATTAATACACCCAGCCATATCTGGGCAGGGTCGATGAATCGGATTTACAATAGCTTTTTTGACGTTGTCCATGTCTGTATCCCCATACAAGCAAGTTTTTGATATGCAACAATAGGATTAGTCAATATCAATTCGACGTCAACATGGCTTCAACTGTGGTTTTAGACATTTTGTTAGCCTAAAATTTAACAATTAGCTGATTTTCGTGGGTAATTTATGACTTACACAAATGAATTGTTGGATATGGTCAAAGCCAAGTACGGCCTGCCCTCGGACTATAAACTTGCCCAGAAACTTGGGGTAAGCCGCTCTCGTTTGAGTAAATGGAGAAATGAACTAAACTCTATGGACTGGGACGTTGCCTTTCAAGTCGCTGATTTACTTGAAATTAATGATCAAAAAGTAGTTTACGGGCTACTAGAAGACAAATATAAAAACCCCCGCCTTATCAATGCCTTAAGTGAAGGCAAACCCGCATAATTATGCAGCTTTATGCTTTACCACATGGTACATAATGCGTACTGAGGGATGGTTGGCACCAGGGCTAAAAATCCTGTCAAACCAAGGACTAAGCCCCTAAATCCTTGGTTACTTAACTTTGCCGTTATGTCCTGCCACGCTTGCTGCGCCTTGTGATCCTTGGCCTTGTCGGCTGCCAGATAGATCAATGCCTCGTGAATATCGATGTTTGCATTTTCGGCTAGAAAAATTGCTTGTGTATCAGACATATGACGCTTTCCATTTCTATATTCGGAGATTCTTTGCTTTGGAATCCCCAAATCATGGGCAACTTGCTTGTCTTGGATGTAGTTTTTAGCCGTTTTATAGGCATCAATTAATTGGTTTTGATACATAAGCCCTCCGCAATAAATTCCATTTTAGCCTTAAAGTCACCAAAATGTGTGTCTTGCAGTCACCAATTTGTGTGTCTATAGTCACCATATCTTGTGACTGAGGCGCTAAATCAAATGTCTTCGCAGCTCTACTACGAAATCAACGACGACGGGACTGGCTTTGCCTTCATTGATGGCGAACCCGAGTACTTCCGTTCGTTGGCTGAGCTGCACCAAATCGGACAAGAATTTTATCCCGCCGGCTATGAGCTTCATCTGGTCACGGCGGACAACTGGCAATCACTTTATGACTCGGGGGTTTTCGACAATGGCTGCGATTATTGATTACCTGTCCTTCTCGTGGACACCCGAGGAACTGAGCCAGATCTTCGACCTCGCCAAAATGGGCGCTTCCATCAAGGCTATCCGTGGTTTCGAATTCAATGAATATGGTGACAGCGTAACCCGTGACGCCTTGGATACTGCCGCTATTGATTACAAGGCCGCTATCCGCGCCAAGCTGCGTGATACCGAATTTGCTATCGGTGCTGACTCGCGCAAGTTCCATGAAATCAAACGTGACATGCTCGACCACTTCGGCCTGAATACCTTGGACTGTCTTTGCCGTGGTGAAGTTGACCGCTTCATCAATCGCCTTAATCACGGCCTTGGCCTGTTCGGCAATGACTGGTCTTTCTCCCTGCGTTCCGGCGGCTTCTCTGGTTACTCGCATTCCGCCAACATTCTCGTCAACGGCCAACAAGCTGGCCTGTGTGCTTGGGGCGCAAAAAACCACGGCTGCTATGTGTCGTTTTCCGGTACGGGTACGGCGGTATTGGATTTGAATGAAGTTCATAACGCACTGCACCAACTACCAGGTGCGAAAATTACTCGCGTAGATATCGCATTCGATTCTCTCGACGGCAAATACAACATCCAGACGGCTCGCAAAATGGCTGAGCATGGACAGTTTGTTACCCGTGGCCGTCCGTCTTCTTACTGTTATATCGAGTCGGGCCATATGTCCCAAGTGGCCAGCTACCAGAAAACCTCTGGCAACAGTGAAACACTCAAGAAACGCTTTGGCTTCGTGGCCGACAAAGGCAAGTCGCTTTATGTCGGTACTCGTGACGCGGGCAAGATGCTTCGTGTCTACGAAAAAGGCAAACAGCTCAAGTCCGAGCACAAAGACTGGGTACGCTGGGAACTCGAGCTACGCGCCAAAGATCGTGTACTGCCGTTTGATGTACTGCTTGAACCCGACAAGTATCTGGCAGGCGCTTACCCTGCCCTTAGCTTCGTCAGCAAGGAAAACCAATGCCGCATAGCTACCCATAAGCGCAAATGGTTTACCAGCGTTGATAACGCCGTGCGTAACGGTGCGACCCAATGCGGCAAGCTGGTTAACTTCATGCGCCAATGTCTGGATATGGATGATTCCCAGATTGTCCGCTTGCTGACTAACCATCTTGAATCCCATGAGATACCAGACCGACTCAATCAGCCTGTCTATGAGGATACGGACGAATCCAGTGGTATCCGGCTCCGATGTATGAAATTCATCGAACCCGATAACCACGACATTTATTCACTAGCGTAATGACATACAGGGAAATAAGACAATGACAACTTTAAACGTAATGGTAACGGGCGCTGTATTGGGCAGCGGCGTATCAAAGAAATCCGGCTCACCCAAACCTTACCAAATGGCAAACGTTATGTACTTGGCGTCGGCGGAATCTTTCGTCAACGACGACCACAACATCCAGCGTTGCGGTATGCAGGAAAAACAAATCCCGATGGCGTTCAACCAGAACCTATACGCCCAGTTCGCCGGACTCTCCTATCCTACCCAGCTCCAGCTGGTCTTGGAGCCTGACCCGCAGAACCCGACCCGTAATGTTGTCGTGGACTTTAAGGATTAGTATGAAAACAAACTTTATTGTCCATTATTATCGACTCCAATCCGAACATGGAAAAATGCTGCCGATATGGATTTACGATAAATATATTCTTCCGAGTGTTAGGTACTAAAAATGTATATCCCAGTCTGCACGGTCGAGCTTATAAATGGTGATTGCCCTGTAGGCTGGACAGTTAAATATGTTGCTGAGATGTCTTTATCGGTAGCAGATTTAAAAACTCTAATAGGAACGTCTGTTATTCCTTTAGTTACTGCGTATGCCTTTAGGCAAATACGTTTATCTATTTCTGATTAATAAGGAATGTTATATGAAAAAGTCTAATGTGATTTTAATTGCTACTGCTGTTTTGGCGTCTGCCTCACCTGCTTTTGCAGAAACAGTAGATGTTAGTGGTGCTGTTACTGTTATTGCTGGAATCACTGCCGCGGTCTCTGCAATTGGTGTAGCAAAGCTCGCTCCAGCTGCTACTTCTGTTGCTTTCAAATGGGTTAAAGGCGCCATCTTTAGTTAATTAACTTCGGTTGATTCATTTCTAATTAAGGGTAGCGGATTGCTGCCCTTTTTTATTGGAGGCTTTATGTTAGACCAATCATGGATGTTGGGTGGGTATTGCATGGCTGTATTTGTTTTGTCTATGTCAATATTACTTGGAGGAAACAAATGAAATGGTTACTGACTATTTTTATTTTATATAGTCCCTTTTCATTTTCTAATAATGTAAGTTGTCAAGAGCTTGGGTTGGGGAATGGACAGAATAAAGAATATGCTTACAATAGAGCAAAAATTCGACTTGAAGGCCATTTGACTGGTGGGGTTGATTATGATGGTATAATTAAGCATGAGTTTATTTCAAACGCTCCAGCTTTTAGGACTTATCTTTGTCATGGTTCAACTTGTGAAAAATCTTATACTTTTTGGGATGGACGTAATTTTGATAAATATTGTGGAGAACTAGCTCCTGAATGTGAAGAGTATGAGGATGCCAGTACGTGTGCGCCAGAATTAAATTACTGTAACTCTGAAGAATTTAACCAGGATAAACAAACTGCAGAACAACAATGCTTTGATGGACTACCAGAAAACCACAGCATGAACTTTTCTGCATCATGTGATGACGGAACACAATCTCCTATCTTTCAATGTGACTATATTCCAATTGATGATTGTGTTGACTCAGAGTGTGATGGCGGTGGTGATGGCGGCGGTGATGGCGGCGGTGATGGCGGCGGTGATGGCGGCGGTGATGGCGGCGGTAGTGGCGGCGGTAGTGGCGGCGGTGATGCAGCTAAATGTGATGCCTTGGTTGGTTCTTCATTTGAAGTTTGGTGGTTAATTAAAGATCATGGTGTTGACGCTTTTCCTACTTGGTGTAGTCAAACGGGATGTTTGGGTGTAAAAGATATTTCAACTCAGTTCTGTAGAGATACGGATTGTATTGCTGATTATGATTATACTAATCAACCATGTGATACCCCAACAGACCCAGATAATAATGGTCCAGACCTTAGCCCTGATCCTGACCCTAGTCCAGACCCAGAGCCTGACCCTAGTCCAGACCCAGATCCAGAACCTGACCCTAGTCCGGATCCAGATTTTAATTTAGAGCAATATCTGAGTAACATTGAATTAAATACAATTAAGCTTGTTGATCAATTAGATGAGTCTAATAAATCCCTAAAAGAAATATCAGACAAAGATAATAATGATGTTGTTGATGCAATAAATAAAGGGACTGATGAAATTGGTGCTATCAAGAATGGTTTAGCTAATATTAATAGCTTATTGGAAAGTGGGTTTTGTGAAAGAAACAAAGACCATTCATCATGTCAGTCTAAAAAAACAGACATCAGTAAATGTGCAGCATTTCAATGTGAAGGAGACGCCGTTCTTTGTAGTCTTCTTAGAATTGAACATGATAAGCAATGCTATGAACCTAACTTTAAGGGTATTGATTCTGGAATTGATGCAATCATTGCTGCTGGTGAGAAAGCTGATTTTATCAACCCTGACGTGTTAGATTTCAGCAACCCAGATACAAAATATTTAAATGGTGGCGTTTCACTTTCATCAAGTTGCCCTTCTCCTATTTCTGCATCTGTGCTTGGGGAAACGGTTGAATTCAGTTATCAACCGTTATGTGATTTGGCGAAATATTTACAGCCTTTCATTATTGCTATTGCATGGCTAGTTGCTGCATTAACGGTTGGTCGTGGGATTGGTAACTTATAGGTGGAATTATGGGACTGATTGTTAATTTAATATCTTGGGTTGGTGCTTCATTCCTTCCCAAATTAGTGCCTTTCATTACTTCTATTTTTATTCAGACAGCTGTCACATTGGGATTTTCATTATTAGTGGTAGAAGGCATTAATGTTGGCCTCGACTACTTTGTGAATAAGATAGATGCCAGTTTTGGTGGTATGCCTGCAGATATAGTCGGGATTATGGGCTTACTTGGATTGGATAAGGCCATCAACATTATTCTTACTGCTCACTTGTTTGTACTTGGTCTTAAAGGACTGTCGTCGAGAAAATATCTTCCTTCATGGAATGGGACGGGGAAATAACTCATGGAATATGGCATATCTGGACTACCAGGTGCGGGCAAAACCCTCAACACCATTGATATGGTAACGAGTGAATCTAACTTTGAAGGCCGTGAAGTTTACTATCACAGAATCCCCTTGTTGATGCTGGACTTTGAAGTATGTTCATCCTTTCAGGGTTGGTTCTATGGTTGGTATCTTCATAACAACAAATCCAATACGGCATTGGTTCGCAAGGTACAGTCCATCCATAAGAAAGAAGATCGCTTTATTGAACTGGAAGACTTTCCTTACCTCAAACAAGATCATAGTAATTCGAATCCGGTCGAGATCTTGCTGTATTGGGTTCGTCGTGTCTATTCCAAGGAACGGCTAGTACAGCTAGATGAATACCTAGCTATTAAGCAGATAGATGAAACTGCCCTGACCTTCGACCAACTCAAGCCGCTAAATTATCACTGGACACACTTCGATAATCCGAAGTCTTGGGTCGAGCTGCCAAATCAGTCGGTAATTGTCATGGACGAAATACATCACTATTGGCCGCCGAGAACGCGCGGCGATGTACCTAAGGAACTCGAGGCAATTTCTACTCACCGCCATACTGGCAAGGATCTTGTTTTCATTACTCAAGACTTTGCCAATGTCGATATCTTTATCCGGCGCATGATGAACTACCATACACACTATGAGTTTGCCGGTGCTGATCGTGTTGCGTGTTATAAGAAGAAAAAGTACATCGATATTAGCAATCCATTCGAAAAGAAAGCTGCTGACAAATCATTGGTTAAGCGCCCTGTTCACCTTTACGGTTCTTACTACTCGACCGAGCTTGATACCAACAACAACAAACTAAGCAAAGGAGCAAAACGTGGCCTTATCCTTGGGGTTGTATCTATTATTGCTTTTCTATTGATGTTGTTTGTCGGCTTCCCATATGTCTACTCGATTTTTTTCAGTGATGAGCAGTCAACCGATAAAGAAACCTTGCCGGTTGATGACTCACTCACACTAACAACTGAGATTGCGAATACGGATATTTTAGCGTATCAGCCTAAGATAAAAGCTCTTCCTTGGACTGCTCCTATCTATAGCGGTGGATTAGAACCTGCTACATATCCTGATTTGATGTGCTATCAGACGACAACCGATTGTCGGTGCATTACCCAACAAGCAACTTCCTATTCGATTGAACTAGAGAGCTGCTTAAGCATCGCGAACAATGGACTATTTGACCCGCATTTAGCTTCAACTCGTCAAAGTGACCTGCTCCCCGCTTTCTAATCCAGCCATAACTTAGTAATGTTCATCTTATAAGAAGGAAGGTGAATATGAAGAAGCGATTCAACGAACAGCAGATCATTGCCATTCTCAAGGAAGCGGAGGCGGGTTTGCCCGTCAAAGAATTATGCCGCAAGCACAATATTTCTGATGCCACATTCTACCTCTGGCGTAAAAAGTACGCGGGCATGGATGTTTCCGATGCTCGTCGCTTAAAGGCATTGGAAGATGAAAATGCCAAGCTTAAGAAGCTATTGGCGGAATCCATGCTTGATGTTGATGCTTTGAAAGCGGCTCTTAACCAAAAGTATTGACCGTCGGAGACAAGCGCAAGGCTGTGCATGTAATGCAGGAAGTCACCACGATTTCGGAACGCAAAGCCTGTCTGCTCGTCGGTATAAATCGCGCATCGATGAGATACCAACCTCAACCTAAAGAGAGTGATGTGGAGCTATTGGCTCGCATACAAGAACTGGCACTCGAAAGAAAACGGTTTGGATATCGCCGTATTCATCGTCTTCTTCGGCGGGAAGGGACAGAGGTTAACCATAAGCGTGTTTACCGGTTATACCGAGAAGCTGGATTGGCCGTTCGTAAACGGAAGCGAAGGAAATCATTATGTGTCGGGCGGGAGCCACTTTTACTTCCCTCACTGCCCAACCATACCTGGTCAATGGACTTCGTCATGGATGCACTCAGTTCTGGTCGTAGGATAAAGTGCCTCACTATCGTTGACGACTTCACGAAGGAGTGCCTAGATATTACTGTTGCATCAGGAATTTCTGGGGATGAGGTAGTCGCCATACTTGAGGCTATTGCAGCTTTCCGTGGTTATCCTGAGGCCGTTCGAACAGATCAGGGGCCGGAGTTTACGGGTAAAGCTCTCGACCAATGGGCTTACGATCATGGTGTTATTCTAAAGCTGATACAAGCAGGTAAGCCAACCCAAAATGCTTATATCGAAAGTTTTAACGGCAAGTTCAGGGACGAATGTTTAAACGAGCACCTGTTCAGAGACTTAAGCCATGCTCGTAAACTGATCGGTGACTGGCGCATTGACTACAATGAAAATCGCCCCCACTCATCAATCGGATACCTAACCCCCTCTGAATTTGCAGTACTAACACGTTCAGGGCTAAACAACAGCAATGTAACTGACATTACTAAAGAGGTGCTGGATTAGTTATTGGGGGCAGGTCAGGGCTCCCATTAACTTCCGTCACACTACAGTTATTACCGCCTGAATCAACGCAGGTTTTCCTTGCTAACGCCATTGCCTCTGAGGTTGACGGAGCTCCCCAAGCAGCGCCAGCAACATTGTTTGTTCCTATAGCAAATGCTTTGTTATTTGGTTTAGCTCTATACTGGTTATAAAGGTTATCCGCACTGCTTACCGTTGTTTGGCATCCTGCCATCAGAGCTACCGACATTGCAATAATGCCAAATTTGAATGTTCTATTGTTCATTATTATCCACATGAATATATGAGAGTACTACTATAAAACTCTATGCATTTTCGCGTGATAATATCATGTTTAATAACGATAAAGTGTGGCTATTATCAATTTACATTGGTTTTATCATTAAGCCACCCAAGCTTTAAAATACGTTTTTCATGCTGCGCTAACATTGTCTTTAACTCACTCCACACCGATTCATGAGACTTAACTGACAGATAGCAAATGAACAGCGTCGGTGGGCCCATACCCAGTTCATCAACCAGTATCAGCAGCTCTCCCGCGCAAGCCCCCTAACCTTTTTCCCGGCGAACCGTGTCGAATAAGCCAATCAGCATGGCGGCAACCACCGGGATTGTACCGCCAAGTTGCGCGCCAAGTTCTCCGATTGTCACGGTGACTAGTTCACTGTGACCAGTTAGCAAGCCTGCGGCAGCAATTCACGTAATGTTTTCGCTGTTCGCCAGCCTCAGTACCGAGCGTGATCGCATCATTGTTGGTTGAGCTGGCTTTCAATAAAATGTGACAGCGTGACGTTCAGCTCTGCCATGCCTTCGGTGATAGTCAGCAAGCTGGTTGCCATGCTCTCACCGCCAACGGGTTTGCTCAGCATCGGCGTGGTGGTATAGACGCGAACCGCTTGCCCGGTTTCCAGTTTCACCCGTGGCAATTCCGTTACTGCCACCTGTTGGCCTTCTGCCAAATTAACACTTGGGAGTTGTGACACCGTCACGGACTGATTTGGCTCAAGCTGTACTTTCGGCAGTTGCGAAATCACAACGGCCTGCCCGTCCACTAACGCCCACTTGTGGTAACTGGCCGATATTGACTTGCTGGTTAGGTGACAGGGTCACTGCTGGCGTATGGGTTACGGCGACCTGTTGCCCATCAGTCGGCGGGATGTAGCGTCCAAAGCCACAGATAATCGTCACTGTCCCCGCCTCGCCCATGTTCTCGACGGTCACGCGGCCTGTTAACTGCGGGTCGAGGATCTGCGCGCCCTGCTTTAACCGATAGTCACCACGTTCGGTAGTAATTGCCACTGAATCCGGGCACGCCTCGATATACAGAAACTCGCCCAACGCTTGGAACTGCGAACGCTGGCGCGGTTGCATCATTTGGTGGAAATTCATCGTTTACCCCCGACCATCATCACGGCCATGAAGGCCATCACCAAACCGACAACAATGGTCATCTGGCGACTGGTTGCCACTTGCACCGAATGACACCGAACCACCCTGAAAATTGATTTCTTCATTGCCACCTACCGAGCTGGGGCCAGCCCCAGCATTAATAGGCATACTGCCGGAGTTCGTCAGGCCGGGAATATTCATCATGCTTTTTTCCCCATCACAATGTCGTAGAGCCACAGCCCCATAACGACAGCAGCCAATACACGTAATGTTCGACCGACCTTTTCACTGGTAAACATGCCAGTAACAAACCCCACTGTACCCGCCAGTAGCGGCCAAAATAGAAACGGCATCATTTCCCCCTTAGCAGCATGACAACAGCCAGCGCTACAAAGCCGCCGCCCATTAACATCAAGGCGGTGTTGGTTGGTGCCATGGTGTAAATTGGCTGTCCTGTTGGTTGTTGTGCGGGCTCTTGGTGTTGCGGTTTACGGTTTTCTTCCGGTGCTGCCGAGGCCACTTTTTCAGCCTCGTTATCGAACCAAGAATTCAACCAGGATTCCCCCCCGGCTGTGGCGGTATCCCAAATCCCGCCGAGGGTTTCACCAATGTTGTCGAGTAGTTCCATTGCGCCCCCTTAGCTCTTGGTCGGCAATGCATTCACTTGTTCGACCGCTTCGATGATCACCGGTACGCTACCGACTTCTGACTTGTCCAACTCGAAAGCCAGCTGGCTACGTGCCGCTGTGTTCAACATGCCATCAGCACCAAAACCGTAGCGAATGAAATCGAGGCTAAACCAACCTTCGTTTTGCTCTTTCTTGGCCTGCGCCAAGTCGAAGGCGTTATCTGCCTTGGTGACGTTCATTTCTTCGAAGCTGTCACGCAGTACACGAACGCGATCAACCGAGTTATCGAGGAAATGGATACGCTTGAGGTTGAGTGCCGGGCTACGCTCGGAGAAATCAAACGGCGTGCGGCCTGTTGCCGAGGCAAACCACGTCAGCTCATAGATACGCGGCATGTAGTAGCGTACTGATTGTGCTGGAAGCACATGGGCACGGGCGCGAACACTTGGCGCTGTGGTTCCGGCAGGTTTTGACTTGAGGGTGATATACACAAACCAGATTTCCCCTGCCAAGGTGACAAGGTCGGTTTGGCGTACACCAATCTTGGTGCGTAGTGTGGCATCACCAAACGAAATGACATAGCGCCCCGGTTGGGCGTAGTTCTTGCGGTGGGCTTGCAGTTTTACCAGCGTCTCACCTGTCACATTGATTTTGGCCGAACCGTTCAGCGATACTTCGACACGTTCAATATCGTTCGGATCAGTAATGTCGGTGACTAGCTCAATGCTGTGATACGTTGGCCCCGAGACCAAACGCAGTGATGCGCGGTTACCCCAGCCTACACCCTCGACCGGGTCTAGCTCTTTGGGGCGTGGCGCGAATGGGGTTTGCACTAATTCCATAATGCGCCCCTTACCCGATTGCGTCTTCAACGGCATCAACGTTGTTCGATGCCCAGACAACGCCTGTTGCAACAAACATAGCGATCACCCCGGTGATCACATAGCAGTTAGTTTTTGCACTCATGATGTTTGCTCTCTGTTGGTTAACAAAAGTTCCCCATCAGGAAAGCAAGTGATTTGGTTTTAAGGCAAGCACAAAAAAGCCCGCTAAGGCTATAGGTTAATTATTTTGTTGGATTTGATACGTGTCAAATAGTGCTGTAATTAATGGTTATATATATTAATGACTGCAATGGCTTAATATCTGTAATGAAATGTAAATGTGTGGTCAGTGGTGTATACAAGTGATGATTGTTTCATTTAATAATAAGAATTTACTAATAAAAAGGATTTTCCATATGTCTCTCATTAATTGCCCTGATTGCAATTCTTCAGTATCAAATGAAGCTGAAAGCTGCATTCACTGTGGTAAGCCCTTAAGACAAGTAACCTTTACATGCTATGAGCCAGGACTCCTTTGGTGGAAAATATATGTTATAGGAAGTGTAATATTACTGACTGTGATGCTCTTTACGATGGCATTTGATCACGAATGGCTTAGTGTCACTTATTCGGCATTATTGATTTTAGTTTCTCTATATTGTCACCTTAAAAAGAGTAAAGTTGCATTTGTCATTTTGACAATATTGTCAGGGCCACTTTTTTGGATAATAAACTATGTATATTTAAAAAATAGATGGTATCACCCTGAACTTAATATTTAGGCTGTATGATGTTCTAATTGACACAGCTGTGTCAATTAGAACAGTATATTAATCCTTACCATTTAATTTTACCTACCTCCCAATCCTGCAAAACATACTCAAGATTCTCGAGGTCAATAATCACACTCGCCGGAATTTCCGTATTTTACTGCAAGTACCGCGCACGATCATCTGCCTTTTGCATCATGATACACACGAACTGGCTGTTATCTACGATGGTTTTCGAGACTTCCAGCCCATGCCCCAAACCACCATGCAGAATTTGTCGAAATCTTCCTCGGTGGTTTCATGCTTTGGATACTACGCAATCTTGAAACCCTGGTTGGTTTTACGACCGGCAATCAACGCAGCGGCAAAGGCTTTCAAAGCTACGAACCTTTCGCCCGGCCAACTCTCCTTCGTAGTCACCAAATGGGTCAAAAATGGCGACTTGGTCGGTCGGTTTGATGAACAGTTTTTTGGCTGCGGAAGTTTTCGGTACTGTCAAAACTAGGATGGTTTAATTTGGTGACAGCTCCTGAATCATTCCTTTTTTTGACCGCTTGGCTTAAATTTCAGACTTAATCGCAGTTCACTTTACTGCAATGTGAACTGCATCAAATATTCTAATTAAATTTCACGCCAACAATGTACAGCTTCACCTACAGTTAAGTATAGACTTGCGCACAAAATCGGCTGTTTAACCTAATGGGTATGATATCTACTTGATAACTCATGGTGGGATATGAGAAATAAGCTCTTAAAACAAAATGCGAGAAATACTGGCGCTAAAACCAACGGCTTTGTGGACGAAAAGAAAATATCAGCTGCAAGTATGATTATTGCCTTTTTAGCTTTAATACTTTCCCAATTTAAGCCAATCTATCAATATTTTGAATCAGCGGAAATCGAGTTGAAATTAGCGAGCCATATACAGATCGGGCAAAGTCTTGGAAATTTAATATTAATGCCTTTTTTTCAAATTAAAAACAGCGGATCTTCACATGGGTATGTTAGAGATATAGGTTTTTATATTGAAAATACTGATCTCCCAAACATACAAAAGAAGATTCCGGTTCAACAGTATTACTTAAAGCCTACGACTATTTCTGCAGGCCAAATACCTACAAGGCTTCCAATGGGAGACATTTCGGTTGCCACAGGCGAAGGTTGGGAAGCATACATAGAAATATTTGACCAACCTAGCCCCCTTATACTGCAAGAATTTTCTGTCATTCAGGCTGCCGTAGCTACTGAGCTTTTGCCCAAAAATAAAACGAAGATTAGTGACGAACTTTATGGAAAAATTAGTTCAATTGTTTCCAGAAATATGAGCTGGTTCAAAGAAGGTAAATATAGAGTGTTGTTCGTACTCAGGGAAGACCCGAACGATAAACCTATTATTAAACAAGCGTACAGTTTCACAGTCACTACTCAAGATATTGAATTGCTGAATGAAGTGACCAATAGGTTTAGATACGGTGAATTCATTGTAAATCCGCCGAAAACACAGAATGGTTTTTTTTCGAGGCTTTCTCTAATTCATGATTCTAAAGATATTGACGAGCTATACAGGAGATATTTGGAACTATGAATCGCTTTCTAATTTCTCTGTTATTAATATCAATTTCGATATCTACACAAGCACAAATTCCTAGGCCTGTAGATATTCCCATTCAAAATATACCTCAGCAAACACAGGTATGGTGTTGGGCTGCAGTTGCACAGCAAATTATCTACTCAATTCAAGGACCACAAAATACTCCGCCTCAATGTGCTCTTGTGGCAATTGCTAATGGAGTTCATCCTGGATTTTGCTGCAATGGGTATAATCCTAGTTGTATTAGAACCGGAAGCATTCCTCAGATTCAACATCTGATAGCTTATTTTGGTGGCCGATACTCAAGTTATGCACCACCAACAGATCCGATGACGCTCTATAGAACCTTGTCAAACGGAATGCCAGTTATTTTGCAAGTGAGGACTGGAATGATAAGTTCTCATGTTGTTGTTCTTCGAGGAATGTCATTTACTCGAACAAGATATGGTATTGAGCCAATGCTTCATATCAATGATCCATTAGCGTATTTTACACAACCAGTTCCTTATTCATTCATAGCTCCTATTTGGATGAATGCCATTGTAGTTAGATAATGTATTACTCAATTTAGGCGTTAGGCAATAACAGAAAAACACTAGTATGGATAACAAAGACATCTTACAAATTCACTTGGTTGAAACTACCGTAAGTCAAAAACTAATACGTTAAGAGCTATTAATCAGTAATTCTACTACGCCGGCCAGATAAAGTGACGCGGTCACCCCATCTGGTTCGGATAGACTTTTCCTATTTTACTTGGCCGTCTACCTCAATTCAAACGCTATGTTTCCCCTTTGAATTGCCAGTATGAATTATTTGCCTATTAAGCTAAATGACGGTTTTGAGTAATATATTTTTATTAGGTCAAGATTTGAAATTATAGTGCACTAGAAACAAATACATTTAAAATCAGCAGTATAGGTTAATTAACAAATTAATTAATATGAATTATCACCGTCAAATGTTTCAATTTGTAATGACCTCACTTAGTCTCCTTTTCGCTTTTGGAGACTAATACTATGAAAAACGCTTTCCCTCTTTTTGCCCTGGGCTGTGCCATTACAACATCTGCAATTGCTGGACCTACAGGGCTTCAGCAAAACTATTCTTATGTCTCTGCGGGTTACCAATACTCGCTATACAGTGAATACCTTCCGACCGATATCAACAGCAGTTACGACAACATGTCTGGTTACTACGCGCGTGCGAGTATCAACCCTGTCGGCCAAGTCTTTTTAGAAGGTCGTTATGACGATGTGTCACGGGACCGCCTTGGCTTTAGCCACTCGCTTGTAAGTCTTGGTTACTATATGCCTGTAGGCAAAAACAGTTCGGTATACGCCCTATTAGGTGCAGAAAAACTGACCGCGGAAATGGACCTATCAAATCCATTGTTCTCGAATATCTCGATGAGCTATTCCGATACCGCCTTCACCGCAGAACTCGGTGCCAAAATCAATATTATGCCGCGCTGGACTGCTGAACCAGCCATTCGCGTTGCAACATTCGATGAGCCTCTGTACGAACTTCGCCTGGATAACCAGATCCATCTGACTGAAGACTGGAGCGTTGAAGCGAATATCGCCCATCGCGCAATGGATTTGGGCCACACACAATTAGGTGAACTTCCGGTGCTAAAAGAGATGAACTTCCGATTAGGTGTACGCTATCAGTTCAATATATCGTAATTCAGCAATAATTAATATTAATTAGCTAGGTATTTGGGTTTTCTGATTTTTGTATGTGATAAGTTTTGAACGCCATACAATAACAAGGAAATCCAAATGCTCAGTAAAGTCATCCCATCCCTAGCGCTTTTACTTGCTGCCACATCAGCAAGTGCTGAAGTCACTTTAATTAACCCCTTTCACGTACCTAAAGCACACGAGCAAGACGTACTCGAGCGTTGGGAAAAAGCCAGAGACTTCTTGGCTGAACAACCGGGTTACATCTCAACGACCTTGCACCGTTCTATCCAGCCAAATAGCCAGTTTCATTACATCAATGTCGCTAAGTGGGAATCAGAATGCGATTTTAAATCGGCTATTTCCGCAATGAACAAGTCATTGCCCCCTCTGAATATATCAGAAGTGGAGTTCTACCCTGCACTTTATGAAGTTATCCGAAACTAAAAGGAATATAGTATGAAGCACAAGAAATTAATTCCATTGGCGTTTGGTTTAGCCATGACAGCAACTCAAGTACATAGTGCCGCCTATGGCGTCAGCCTTGAATGGAAGACCGATGATGCCTTGACGGTTTTCGAAGGTATGAATGCCCAGCGCAATGCATTTTCTGAATTAATCGAACAAGGCGTCATTCACGATCTATTTGTTCGACATTCTACTATTGATGATAAGCAGTTTCCGATCATTAACTTTGTAATGGAAGCCGACTCGGCCGATCAAGTTCTTAAACGTTTGGAACCTTTGCCTTTTTTTAAAGAAGATATCGTCAAAGTGAGCGAAATTAGAGATATTGGCACTAAATGGTTGGATAAAGAAGTCGTCCAAAACACCTATGCACTAGAACTTACCTGGTTAGAGCCCCAGCAAAACCTTTTGGTCGATCAAATTCTCGGAAAAGACCTTCAGAAAGTCGTTAACTGGAATGCGCAAGGGATTGTCACCTCGGCTTACCTCAGCATTCAAGAGTTCGATAGCAACATGAAGCAGCCAACCTACTCTATTGCAGTTCAAGCTCGGGATGAAAGCCACGCCCAAGATATTGCCAAAGAACTGGAAGCTGTCAAAACAGAAAGTGCCTCTTACAACATTATGTACCTTGGTTATAAGTTGAACATTTAATCATTCACAGGCCGAACTTTACCTATCGTTCGGCCATACAAACCTTTGCTTATTCAGCTCCTAGTTTTTTACCCTTCACAACATTGTTTTGAGCTATGCATTCCCATAAAATCCCCAGCTCAAAGTGGTGAATATGAGGAAAATTATGCATGACATGACAACACCGGTTTTACTGGGGGATTTTAAGATAGACCCTGTAACACAAGTGCTGATCCGCACCACTGACAACCGGAGCGTGAGGCTGTCCCGCTCAGAATCCTTAATTGTCTGTATGCTGGCAGAACAGCCCAATGTAGCCGTCAGCCGCGATACCCTGCTTGAAACTTGTTGGACCGGTAAGGTGGTAACCAACAGCTCGCTGACCGTGGCGATAAAACATATTCGTTCGGCTTTTTCTGAGCTTGGCGCAAACGACGTGATTGTGACCGAGCCAAAAAAAGGCTACCTCATTCGCCTTCCTTCGGCTGAAAACAATTTAGCGGAGCAAACTCAAACCCCACCAGCACTGGAAGAGATCCCAGCAGCCACCAGCACTCCTAATTCGGCAGACCCGCGTTTACAAACGAAGGCAGGAAAACGCAACGTTCACACCTTGTTACCGTTACTCTCCACCTTGTCAAAGCGTTACCTTGTAACCGCAACGGCATTTTTAGTGACGGTAATCACCCTCTCCCAAATGACGCTTTTTGTCGAAAGAACGCGTGTAGATAGACATGAGATTCTTTTTGATGGCCAACTTTTACCACCAGCAGTTGTTAAGGCAATCAGGGCTCACCCCGCACCAAAAGCAAAAATGATTGCTTATCCACTGGGTGGCATTTGTGATAAGTATCAATTAATTGCCATCGACCAACAGAATGGATTTACCGATTTAACCTCCCATATTGAACAAGGTGAATGCCATGGCTAAATTCCTGACAAAAGCGGCGATTGGGGTCTTTCTTGGGGTGCTATTTACACTCAGTATCGGCATTTTTTCTGCTTTGACGACAAAGGGTCGCTATCAGTTTGAATCGGAGTATCCGGGCATTGGCCACGAGAGACTTTCAACCGTCTTTACTCACGGGCGGATCAAGATGCAATTTTTGGGTTATAACGCAGCTGAGAAAATCACGATTTCTAAGCAGTTCTATGGCATCTTCTTACGCTATGGGTCCCATTATCTCGTCCTTGCCAAGGAGCAGGACACAGCAGAAAAAAAGCAATCTCTCACTGCCCGTAGTTTTTACATTATCGAGTCAGCTGACAAGGCGGCGTATATTTCCGACCAACGTGGTGTCTTTATCACAAAAGATAACCAACTGCTGAACCTAAATAGTGTATTACTTGGAAAGCCGCTCAACGGTTAACAAAACCAGGCTGTATGGAACATGCAGCCTACCTCCCATCCCTTCTGTTTCGTCTTTATTTAAGCGCTTTTTTTATGCCTGCTAAAATGTTTGAATTTTAATCAAGTTAATAATTATAGTGCGTTAGAGGTGCGATTGATGACGAGGAAGATCACAGATTGGCTTATCATTAATCAAGTTAAATGTGAAATTTCCCTATCATACTAGGTACCAGAGCACCTTTTAATGACTTATATTTATTAGTACTTTTGTTATTCTTAGCAGGAACAGGATGAGTTTAAGGAAGAACCAATATGAATAAATTTCTCATCATTGAAGATAATAAAATGATGGCTAAGATCCTGGCCGAATTGCTAAGAAAAAGCATCCCGGTTCAAAAGCTCCTTTATGCCCCTACTGCGCAGCAAGCCTATAATACATTGCTTAAAAGTAAGGTTGACTGCATTTTTCTCGATCTAAACCTATGTAAGCCGCTGGACGGGATTGAAGTCTTGCAATATATCAGAACGCAATACCCTTCATTGCCGGTTGTGATTGTAACTGGTGATAGCGAAATGGAGACTGTTAAGCGTGTTATTTCGCATAACCCGAATGACTACCTAGTAAAGCCCCTTTCTATGCACAAAGTTCAACGCTGCCTAGAAAAACTAGGGATTTTCCAGCCTAGTGATACCTAAATTCCTTATTGCTGATGGCTAGACCATCTCCCCTTGTTTGTCCGTTAGACTATCGCCGTAGCGAGGCTCCTTTTGCAGTTGAACGACATCAATGTTAGGCGGGATATCTACAACTAGCAGCGGAACGGGCTCACTAATGATATGGCTAATTTTAGTTGTCACTCTTACCAAAGCACCTTCGCCTTTTTCAGAAGCGGCTTTTATCGTCATCCGATAGCCAAGCTGAAAAAATTGTTCCCTTTCTATTTTGTTAACCTCTGGCAATTCGATAAATAGCTTGTCTTTGCCATTGGTACCGATAAAAACCGAACTAACCTGGAACAATTGCCCTACCGGGGTTTTAACACTCAGTGTTATCTCACTTCCGTGCGTAATTTCCATCAGCCCTGGTAACGAAGGTTTTGAGAGCTGCCTAATACGATTTTCCATCGCTCGACGTTTAATCTGGCTCAGTTGCAGGTTCACGACTTTCCCTTACGACGACTATTTGTTTTGTAAGGGAATTCTAATCCTTGTCTAATAGTAACCACAATAGTTTCAATAACCTAGTTAGCATAATACTAGGTGTTAGCCGCCTTGCACCCCGCTAGATTGGCGCAAATATACATTATCAGTGTGATAGCAAAATTTATTTTAAAGTATTATAGGTGCCCCGAGGAAAGCCATCAAAAACATTGACATAGCGACAAATTGACAGATAATGCCATCTTTTAAGCGTTAACAAGCAAATGGCAATTACAATAAGAGATATCGACAAACACTATTTCATGATTGAAGAGTTAAAGTCTATTACTGAGAGCAATGTCACAACCAAAGCCTTAATCAAAGGTGGCTATATGGCCGTTGAACTGGGCAAGGAATTGGAACAGGAAAAAGAAAAAAGAATAATAGCTGAGCAAGCCTTGAATGACCTGCAACAAAAAATCCAACACTATTTATCTAGCCACCAGGCACTTGTCGATATTGCAGCGTCTAAACCGACTCACAATTAACCCTTAGCAGACATCCATTGCTCAGGCACCCTAACAGCCGTTAGCTTCGCTTCTACGGCTGTTTTACCCTCTGCAATAAGGTGACACACCAAATGCGTTGTCCGCGCTTCCACAGCCAAAATATCGGCTCGCAATACAATATCAGCACTTATCAACACCGGACGAAGATAGTTCAGTGACAAACTCCCGGTTGCGTACCATATTGCCTCTCCTTGACCGATTTCCCGGCCAGCACGCCGGTAGGCATCAGCCATCGCGGTACAAATACAGTGACAATCAATCACTGTGGCAATAATTCCACCGTTTAGAAAGTGAGTTGGTGCAGCACAATGATAGGCCTCGGGGGTAAACTGACACACAGCGGTATCTCCTTCAGCCCAGAAGCTTTGAATATGAAGTCCGTGGGGATTTTCACCCCCACAGCCAAAACAATGGTTGCCTTTCAACTGAGCCTGAAAAGACACCGCATCCGCCGCTTTCCCCATCGCCTTCCCCTCTACTTATCAGATTCTTATACTGACAAGTATATACAGCTAGCCTGGGGTTTCTCTTCGCCTACGACTTAATGTTCCAATTCTTCAACCACCAGCTCGGTAAAACCGGTTGCCGTATCAGGCTCACGGGTAAAAGACAGGTTCGCATACTCCGCCAGACAAACCTCTGCCGTATGAGACACCACCGAGCCGTCTTGGAGATGGCCGCCGTAGACACGGCCTGATTGATCCGCCACTGAAATATGCAAGTGGACATGCTCTGGAGTCAGGGTACCTGTAAGGGTAAGGATCTCTAGTGGCCCTACCAGCTCCAGGCTCTTGGATTCATTTGCCAGCCGTATAGACGCGTGAGATAGACAACCAACACAACTTAACAGTGATCCGGCTTTCATTCCTTTTTGCTTCACGTAAGTCAAAATTGATTGTTTTAAATCCATACCAAGGGTTAAGCGAAAAGCATGTGGCATGATCATGAGGGCTACCTGTGTTGTTACCAGAGAAATAAAGTGCTTATTAAAGTGCTTATGATACAAAAAAGCTCCCCTGAATGGAGAGCTTTTAGAGTGTAAATAAATCAATTAAGCGCGTCTTCCACGCTTCTTCGACCCACCACTGTACGGAAAGACATTGTGGACTCGCTGTTTAACTTTCGCAGGCACTGATTTGGAAAAAACCAGCTTAGTGGTAAAGCGGTTCTTGTAGACTTTAATCTTGCCTGAAAAAGGCTGCTTGTGGGCAATGTCTTTGCAACCGACCAGAAAACCATTTGGGATCTGGCCTTTCTGCTGGGTTAACTTTCCCTCTTCAAAGACCAGCACCATTATCGGCCGATCTTTAAACACGAGAACAAATATAACAATGGCAAGGGCAATCACATATAGCGCGAATTCCATGCTTGGCTCCTCTCTAAGTTCCTTTTTGGCCCAGCTCTACAAAATGATTTACTAAATGGGTTTCGAGTAGAAGCTATGGCATCTCAGTCATATTTTACAACACGTTAGCGATCCGCGCCTGAGTCAGGTTAACAACTCTGAAGCAAAACAGGCTTATGAATCAAGCGCCTATTCAAAGTCCAGCAACTCATGGAGATCATTTTTAAGATCCAGCACCTTCTTACTCGCCACTTCAGACTTGTTAGACTCACTGATTAAATACTCGATAGTATCGGACAAGGTACAATCTAACTCTTTGGATTTTTCCGCCAACTTTTCCCACACACGGTAATCGAGGTCGATCGATTTTTTACGGGTATGGACTTGCTCGGCATTGAAATGGCGCTTACGCTTGGCTCGAATGGCTTGCTTGAGCTTCTTATCAAGCTCTGGCGACATGTGCTTATCAATCCACTTCAAGACCTTGGTCGGCTCATGCTCTATTGATAGGAGCTCATCTACCGCTGCTGTCGCCTCACTGGTATCGATGTAACTGGTGATAGCTTCACCTTCTTTCCATTTCTTTACTAAATAATTCCATTTCCAACCGGCTTCAAGGTTTTCAAGCTGCTGATATTTCATAGTCGTCAGAGGTTCTCGATAAGTCTAAACTTAAGTAGTGACAGTGTAACTGTTAGGCTCCTAAAGCTCAATTCCCTTTTGAAGTTTAAGCGATTGTTTTTAAGTCGATCTCAACTGAACTGCAAACGAAGTCAATAACATTACACACTAAGCTATTATGCGGCCATTGATTCATTTATACTGCTGACTTTTTCACACTAACGAAATTAAGCACACGCCCATGCATGAACAAAACTGGCGCTCGATGACTCCAGACTACTCCCAGTACCAAGCCATCCTAGAACAGTACGATGATCTGGTTCCCGCAATCACCGGAACCTTGCAAGATCGTCTCACAGATGCTGTGCGCCGGTTTACTGCTGTCGAACTTCAGCCTCGAGTGCTGCGAATTACAGCACCTGACAACAAGGTATACCGTGATTATGTCATTGAGCTGATCTCACAACAAGCCGAAGCCAAAAATGAATCTCCGGTTATCGTAGCTGGCGAAAATGTCACAGAACAAAGCCTGTTTGGTGCCGTGTATCCACCAGTTGAAGAAAACAACATCAACAAGCAGCAAGTCAAACACGGACTGGTACACCAGGCCAATAACGGTTACCTGGTGCTATCGGTCGGCGCTATCCTAGCCAACCCGAGCTTGTGGCCGCGTTTGAAAAGCATTTTGATGAATGGAACCCTTGAGTGGCAAGCCGCCTCGAACAAGAGTCTCTACCCGCTTCCACCCGCCGAGCAACTCAACATCAAACTGGTGCTGATTGGCGACCGCTATCTCATGGCCGAGCTTGAAAATGCCGAGCCGGATATTTCTTCAGGCTTCACCATGTACGGTGAATTCGAGCAAGATTTAGTGATCAGCAAAGATAACCTACCGCTCTATCTTGCCTACCTGAAAGCCATCATCAAAACCGCCAAATTGCCTGAGCTAGCTGATACCCAAGCGCTGGAGATGGTGCTCAAAACCGGTGCCCGCTACGCAGAGGACCAGACCCGCGTACCGCTCTGCCCAATCTGGCACCAGAGCCTTCTCTGTGAAGCCGCGCTGGAGTCCCAGGGGCACAAGATCACCGCCCAGCACCTGGAAGACTCGATCCAGGCCCGCGAATACCGCGAGTCATACCTGCCTGAACGTGCCATCGAGGACATCCATCATGGTCAGGTGGTCATTAATTGCCAGGGTGAAGAAGTCGGTCAGGTCAATGGCCTTACCGTGGTTGAAGTACCGGGCCATCCTCGAGCTTACGGCGAGCCAGCCCGTATCTCGTGTGTGGTTCACTTTGGTGACGGCGATATCTCTGATGTTGAGCGTAAGGCAGAGCTGGGCGGAAATATCCATGCCAAGGGCATGATGATCATGCAAGCCTTCCTAAGTACCGCCTTGGACTTGGATCAGCCGTTGCCATTTTCCGCCTCTATCGTCTTTGAGCAGTCGTACTCGGAAGTCGATGGTGACAGCGCTTCTCTGGCCGAGCTCTGCTCGCTGGTGTCGGCCCTGTCGATGCAGCCGATAAACCAACAAATCGCCGTTACCGGTGCCGTAGACCAATTTGGCCGTGTCCAGGCGGTTGGTGGCATTAACGAGAAGATCGAAGGTTTTTACAAGGTATGTGCGTTCCGAGGCCTGACAGGTAACCAGGGTGTCATCTTACCGAAAACAAACCTCACTAACCTATGTCTTAACAATGAGGTCTTAGAGGCTGTTAAGGCCGGCAAATTCCACTTATGGACAGCTGAGAGTGTCGATGACGCCCTGCCTCTGCTCACGGGCCAAGCTTTCCGTAGCGATGATGAGGATGCAGAGACCTTGTTGGCGAAGATTGCCGAGCGCATTGATATCTTCCATAACGGTGAAATAGTTAAGCATGTCGGTTTGTTAACACGACTTCGTCACTGGTTTGTCCAGAACTGATCCGAGTTGTCTGGCGTACATGTGTAAGCTAAATTGCCTCCATACTTTTTAAGGAGCTTTAAAGTCTGATGAAACGCCAGCAATCTTATAATTACGACGAACTTGTTGCATGTGGTAAAGGCGAACTTTACGGTCCTGCTTTTCCATCCTTGCCATCTGACAACATGCTGATGATCGACCGTATTGTAAACATCACTGACGAAGGTGGTGAACACGGTAAAGGTTTCATCCATGCAGAATTAGATATCCGCCCTGACCTATGGTTCTTCGATTGCCACTTCAAAGGTGACCCTGTCATGCCAGGCTGCCTTGGCCTTGATGCAATGTGGCAACTAGTAGGCTTCTTCCTAGGCTGGGCTGGCGGCGAAGGCAAAGGCCGTGCTCTGGGTGTAGGTGAAGTGAAATTTACTGGCCAAATCTTGCCAGAAGCGAAGAAAGTCACTTACGAAATCCAGCTTAAGCGTGTTATTAACCGTAAGCTAATCATGGGTGTTGCCGACGGCCGTGTATTGGTTGATGGCAAAGAAATCTACGTTGCTAAAGACTTGAAAGTTGGCCTGTTCAAAGATACGTCAACATTCTAAACTTAACGTGTTTCGAATATTAAAGGTCGCCGCTGGCGGCCTTTTTTGATCTCGGGGGTCTGGGGTCTGGGGTCTGGGGTCTGGGGTCTGGGGTCTGGGGTCTGGGGTCTGGGGTCTGGGGTCTGGGAGAATCTATTTATTTTCATTACGTTGTCACGTATCACCCACTCCCTCCTTACTGGGCAAACCATTTAGAATTCAAAGCTAAAAACCCTCTGCATGTTAGGACTAATACTCGCCTTTTTATATACACGTTAGTGGTTCTCTAAAATAGAAAGAGCCCCTGTTCCTAAGAGGGGCTCAATAAGGGAGATATGAAGGGAGGTTTATTATTTAAACAGGCCAGATTGCAAATCTTCTCTTGCTTCTCGCCAGCCACCTAGCCAGTTCGTACGGGCCTCTGTCGATTGGTACGGACAGTCTTCACTGGAACGACCATTTATGCCAGCCTTATAGCCTTGAGATTGTGCGCGTTCCAGACGATCCCGCTTTTGTCTCTTCATAAGTTCGATCCTCATCCTTATCGTTTACATTCATTACTATTGCATAATGATGGAGATTTTGTGTCTCCACTATTAAGAATTAGCTAAATAGCAGCGTAGATCAACTCCCAAAACAAAACAGGCTCACAAATTGTGAGCCTGAGTGTAATTTGACCAATTTTGACAAAAAATCACTTTCTGCGACGGAACCCGAGGAACCCAAGGAAAGCCATTGCCAGCATACCAAGCGATGCGCCACTGCGCTCAACGGACGCTTCAGATTCAGGGCGCTCCACTACACTTGGCTCGTCTGAGGCTGCAATTGGGATAAGCTTGACCGCTACGATACGCTCTACCCCCGGCTCACCGCCCTGACAGAATGAATCGGTTGTCAAATCGTCATACCCACCTTCACATTTGTAGGCAGTTGCAGAAATCACACCGGCGTCATTAATGCCCGTTGCTTCGAAGATTCGGTACTTGTTTGCATTTCCGTTCGTATTGCCATCGTTGACCAAATCATCAAGGAAGTACGCATCACCTCTCTTCAGCGCCGCTGAACCTTCGATTTCACCCATCGCATAAGTAAAGGCACGCTGGCGACGGAAGCGACCATCCACCTGGTTTACCGACTCGCTATCTAGACGACCAACAATCTGGTTACTGTTATTGATTGCTGCCGGGTAACCATTGGCGCCATCGAAGAAGATCGGTGAAATCGAGGCGTTTAGGAAAGTGGGGGCATCAGGCTTGGCCGCGTTGTCATAAACAAACATACGCTCAACATAAGAACGGTTATCGGCACGGAAGTTCTTCGCCACACCAATCACTTTGTTGTTGGCGTTAACGTCGGTGGCCAAAGTATAGGTCAGCACGCGATCACCGCCACTTTCCAATGCAAGGCCGGGGATCAAGGTTCGCTCAAAGCTCTCTGCTGACGCACTGGTCGCGTCTGCAGGCAACTCCCAGACTGACGCACGCATGGCATAATAGTCATTGTCGTAACGATCAGTGGTAAAACCGACCACCACAGGTTGGCCATTTACCAACTCAACCGCCCGGGCTCCCGCCTGGAAAGAGCGATCATTTTCATCGGGATCCAAGGTTGCCAGGTCATTCTTTGCCAATAGCTGCGCTTCAACATTACCTGAAGTGCTACCGTCAAGCGTCCAGAAAACGCCGTCGTTGGCAAACACCGAAAGCTGGCACTCCTTGGTGGCATAGAAGCTCTCAAGCCCTTTTTCTTCGAACGTCTTAGGACAATCTCTGTACGTTCCCTCGTTAAACGTCGGGTCACCGCGATCGCCGTAATTGTCCGGTACCTTGTTATCCGTGTCATTGAACGAACTGCGATCGTAAGACGCACTACCGACAACCAGTAGCTGGTTGTTATACTCAACGGCATCCCATGCCAGTGACTGGCCGGCAGTTGTGGTCAACGAATCAGAGCCAGCCGGAGCCAGGCCTACCTTGTTGTCACCCAAGTTAACAAAGCCGCGCTTGTTGAATTGGCGGGCATAACGCTGGCCATCATCAAAGTATGCACCACTAGAGATACCAAGCACGTAATCGCCAACGGCTGAGGTGCCCTGGGCATTGATGACACTATTGGTGGTTTTGTGATTGCTCGAATCAACAATTGAACCTAATGCAGAAACAACATCTTCATATCCAGATTCACTATCAGCAAAAGTAGTTATTTCATTAAGCCCACTTTCCCTAAAGCCTGAAATAGCCGTGGCGTTTGAGAAGAAGTTCTTGCTCCACGCTTCCTGCTCACGAACCAAGCCACCGAAACCGGAGCGATCGCCAACATCGTTGGTATTGTAACCGTTACCGTAATATTGTGTACGCGCCCATTCACGGCAAGTATTCGGGCCTAGGTTGCTGTCACAATAGCGGTATAAGTTGTCTTCATCGTTGATGCGCTGCAAGTTATCAAGGATAAACGGCACTTCATCGCGATAGTTGATGCCGTCAGCACCAAAACGACTCTCACCAAAAACAGAAAAGTCTGTGGCCGGGTCATTAACATCCTCACCGTCATCACAAGCATCAACGAAACAATTCTGGCCGCTCGAAGCAGCTATGCCTTGACCATAAAAGGCTAAACGACGAGATAATTCAGAAAGATCTACCTCGTTGTAATAATCTCTTTTGTCAATTGCAATTTGGGTATCAGTACTCGCTTCTATTTCCACCACACGGTAAACAGCAGCATTGGCACCTGTAGCACCAGCAATTAGTACCGCTAGTGCGGACAATTTTAATGTCTTATGTTGCATTAAGCTTCCTTCTGCATTGCTTCAAGCTCTTCCCAGCGTTCAAATGCCTGCTCAAATTCAGCTTCAGCTTCCGCCAAACGATTCAGCGTGCCTTGAGTGTCATTTTTCACGTCCTGGAAGAAAGCAGGATCGTTAATCAATTCCTGCAATTGCGCAATTTCGTTTTCCAGTTCTTCTATTCGTAGCGGCAGGTCTTCCAGTTCCTTCTGCAACTTGTAAGAGAGCTTCTTACCAGTTTTAGGACGGGCAGCCTGGCGCTGCTTGTTCTCTTCTTTCTTTTTCGCGGCTTCGATTTGAGCCGCCTGCTCCTTCGCAATCTGACTTAGCGAATTAGCGCGTTGTTCCTGGGCATCATGGTAGCCGCCGACATATTCATCAATGACCCCGTTCCCTTCGAAAATCCAACTTGTTGTCACTGTATTATCAACAAATTGACGGTCGTGGCTCACTAACAACAATGTGCCCTGATAGTTGGCAAGAATTTCTTCCAAAAGTTCCAATGTTTCGATATCTAAATCATTGGTTGGTTCATCGAGCACCAATAAATTATTAGGCTTTAGGAATAGTTTCGCCAACAGCAGGCGGTTTTTCTCACCACCCGATAGTGCTTTAACCGGTGTACGTGCCCGACGTGGGTGGAAAAGGAAGTCCTGAAGATAACCCAATGCATGACGCGTACGGCCATTAACTGTCACTTCCTGCTTGCCGTCGGCAAGGTTGTCCATCACAGTTTTTTCTGGGTCAAGCACTTCACGGTACTGGTCAAAATACGCAACTTCAATCTTGGTACCACAATGGAAGTGACCCTGTGACTTCAGGTCGCCCAGCATGATCTTAAGCAGTGTACTCTTACCGCAACCATTCGGACCGATAAGTGCAATACGATCGCCTCGCATGACATTGAAACTGAAGTCTTTAATAATTGGCTTATCGCCATAGCTGTAGCTGATGTGCTCAGCTTCAAAGACAATCTTGCCTGAACGCTGGGCTTCCTGCAGCTGCATGTCGGCTTTACCCATGACTTCACGACGTTCGCTGCGCTCACGACGAAGCTGCTTCAGTGCCCTAACCCGGCCTTCGTTACGGGTACGTCGGGCCTTGATGCCCTGTCGGATCCAGACTTCTTCCTGGGCCAGCTTTTTATCAAATTCGGCATTTTGCTCGGCTTCGACACGCAGCTGCTCTTCTTTCTCTTCCAGGTACTTGTCGTAATCCCCAGGGAAAGAAACCAGCTGGCCACGATCAAGATCGACAATACGGGTTGCCATTGAACGAATGAAGGCACGGTCGTGCGAAATAAACACAATTGCGCCTCTGAACTCTTTCAGAAAACCTTCCAGCCACTCGATAGTTGATACATCAAGGTGGTTAGTTGGCTCATCGAGCAGCAAAATATCAGGGTCACACACCAGTGCACGGGCCAAGGCCGCCTTACGCTGCCAGCCACCCGACAAATCTTTCAGCAAGGTTTGCGGTTGAAGCTGCAGATGCTCCAGTACCGAGGTGATCTTATTGTCGAACTGCCACGCATCGGCATGGTCAATTTTTTCTTGTGCACGATTCAATTTCGCAAAGTTTGACTCTGACGGATCGTTGGTGATCAAGTCGAGCAGACGGTGGTACTCTTTAAGCACCTGACCGATTTCAGCCAAACCCTCTGAAACGAAATCAAACACAGTCCCTTCTGCATCACGCGGTGGATCCTGCTCCAAACGCGAGACACGCAATTCTGATTCGCGCTGGATGCTGCCGTCATCAAGCAGTACATCACCGGCAATCACTTTCATCAAAGTGGATTTACCGGCACCATTGCGGCCTACCAAACACACTCGCTCGTTAGGCTGTAGAAGAAACTCTGCTTTATCCAGCAGCGCATGATCACCGTACGCCAATTGGGCGTTACTGATATTAATTAATGCCATTGTTGTTTAACCATAGTGCCAACTCGTCAGCATCAAAAGGCCAACCGAGTTCAGGGCTGTTTGAATCTGAATCAGGATTGAAAATAGAAAGCACAGGAATTGTGACGCCGTAACGAGAAAAGAGCGCGTCATCAAAGGCAATATCTACCACCTGAACGCGCTCTTCGACACCAGCTTGTACGAGCAGGCTATATGCCTGCTCGCAAAGGTGACACCCTTCTGTGCTATACAGAGTAATTAGCACCTAACCTTCCTTGTGGGTAATGATCCAGCAGTTATGAATCTGTTTGTTGCGACTAAAATCCATGGGCAACGTTTTATCAGAAATGTTCTTCGCTTGTAAGCCAAGCGCTTCAAGTTTCTCGAAGTCCATCTTGAAATGGCGTTTATTATTCGAGAAAACAATCTCGCCATGCGGACGAAGCATACGTTTCAGGTTCTCAAGCAGCATGATGTGGTCGCGCTGAACATCGAAACTTTGCTTCATGCGCTTAGAGTTAGAGAACGTTGGCGGATCAATGAAAATAAGATCGAACTCACCGTCGGCCTCTTGCAGCCACTGCAGGCAGTCTGCCTGGATAAACTGGTGCTGACGGCCAACCTGACCATTGAGTTCCATGTTTTCCTGCGCCCAACGAAGGTAAGTGTTTGACATGTCAACTGTTGTGGTCGACTTCGCACCACCACATGCCGCATGACATGTTGCCGAGCCAGTGTAAGCAAACAAATTAAGGAAGTCTTTACCTGCCGCCATCTTGCCCAGCTGGCGACGCGTCACTTTGTGATCCAAGAACAGGCCGGTATCTAGGTAGTCGTAAAGGTTAACCTTAAGATCTACGCCGTACTCATTCACTACCATGTGACGCTCAGCACTGGATAGCTTCTGGTACTGGCTTTTACCCTTCTGGCGCTCACGCACTTTCAGGATAACCTTGTTGTTCTCAACGCCCGTTACCTGGATGGTGGCTCGCATGATATCCATCAGGCGGCGACGTGCTGTCTCTTCAGGTACCGATTTCGGCGCAGCGTATTCCTGAATCACCAAGTAATCTTTGTATTTGTCGATGGCTGCATTGTAGTTAGGCAAGTCAGCATCGTACAAGCGGTAGCACTCAAGGCCTTCTTTCTTGGCCCACTTGCTCAGCTTGGCAATATTTTTCTTCAAACGGTTTGCAAAATCAGGTGCCACTTCCGCTTCTTCAATGCGGCCTTCAGCTTCACCTTCAACATGCTTAACGCCACCGGCAGTGATCAGGTAAGTTTTCAGCACACAATCCAGCGCACCGTTACGCAATTTGAACTGCTTGTCAGCACGCATGCGCAGGCAGCTCAATAATTCATTCGACGATGAGTAGATAGAGGCCGTCGAGCCTGCAAATGCAAGCTTCAAGCGGTTGCCAAACTCGCTATACAGAGAAATCAGCTCAGGTGTTGTGCCCAAACGCTCACCATAAGGAGGGTTACACAGGATCACACCTTCAGAGAAACCTTCAGGACAGGTCAGTTGTGTAGCGTCACCGTATTCAAAGTCAATTAAGTCTTTAACGCCAGCACGACCGGCATTGTCACGGGCAATGCTCAGTACACGACGATCCATTTCACGACCAAAGAACTTGGTGGTCACATTACCAGGGCCACGGCGTGCTTTTACCTTTGCCTCAGCATGAATCTCTAACCAACCTTCACGGTCAAAGTCTTTAATCGCCTCAAAGCCCCAACGCTTGCGCTTGATACCCGGTGCAATATCAGCGGCCATCATGGCGGCTTCAATCAACAAGGTACCCGAGCCACACATTGGATCCAACAACGGTTTTTCTGGTGTCCAACCGGACTTCATCACCAGTGCTGCCGCATGAGTTTCACGAAGTGGTGCTTTGCCTGACTCGCTTCGGTAGCCACGCTGATGCAGGCCGCTACCCGCCATATCTAGGCCCAGCACACCTTTCTCTCCGGAAAGACGCATATGAATACGCAGCTCTGGACGCTCGCGATCGATGCTAGGGCGACGCAAATCGGCTTTGGTAAAGCGATCGACAATGGCATCTTTGACCTTCATTGCACCATACTGGCTATTGCGGATTTCACGGTTCGTACCGTTGAAATCGACAATAATCCGGGTATCACTGCCAAAATAGTTCGGCCAGTTGATTGCGGTTGCCCCCAAATACAGATCCATATCATCACGAACATTAAATTCGCTCAGCACCAGGATGATTCGTGACGCGATACGCGTCCACAAACAGCAGCGGTATGCCGTCGCTTGTTCGGCCTTAAAACGGACGCCAGCATGGACAACCTGTACGCTCTGTGCGCCAAGCTGCTTAAGTTCTTCTGCAAGGAGGTTCTCAAGACCTCGTGAAGTGATAGCTAAATATTGATTCATGGAGTTCTTTTCACACTTATGTTGCGGTGAATTATAACTGAAAACCTAATAAATACCTTGTCATAAAAGGTTCTAACCCGGCTATTTAGCTAAAAAAACAGCAGTCAAACGCCACTAATGCCAGATTCCTGTCTAACCACACGCCCTGACGAATCGTGTTTGACTCCCAGAGCCGCTAATTAGCGTTTCTATATGTAAACAATATGCTCCGTTAAGATTGTGCACTATTGTAAACAACCGATCACTTTTAGCCTAACTTCATGAGCAGTCAAACTGTTTACCTCAAGAAACAATCGCCCCACGCACCATATAATCAACAACTTATAGCGATAGAATTGCACCAGCCCAACTCCAAACAGTAGGCGCTTGCTTACTTGATTAGCATTTATTCGCCTTTACTTTATTAAACCACGGCAGCCGATTTTCATCCTACCTTTTAATTATTTCCCTTTCGGAAATAATTACCATTGGAACCTAATCACCATGACTTTCTCCGTGGCGAAGAGTGTAACTTAATTACAGAAAGGCGGAAAACGAGGAAATAAGGGGTAGATTACTGTGTTTTTATGTGCAAAATTATGGTGTTTTTTTAATCTTAAGGACGGAAATGAGGCAGTAAAAAAGTGATAAAAAGATAAGATTTTTAGACTTGCATCACTAAGAATGGTGCTTTATTAAACAGGAAAAATAAGAAAAGCCCTGTTTCAGGGCGTGATTACTGTCACATTCCCAATTTAGCCACCCCGGGTTTGGACACAGACTCGGTCAATTACCGACCAATACTGAGTAAAATACAGACGTGATTTTCAAGGTCGCGATAAAACCTGGCAATGGCCCGGCTTACCTTAAATGGATGAAAGCGCAGAGTGGTCACCCTGCCCCTATCACCGCTCCTGGTGATGGGCTTTCAATGAACAGGTTGGCAAGGTCTAGACTGGGATTAAAACAACGCTTGAATACAATGAAAAGAGCCTGACATGGCTGCTTTGAAGGTTACGGCAAAGGACCGCCTTTGAGGCAAGCGAAAGCGATAGAAGCTTAAATAGGAGTTCAAACAGCAGAGATTTGGCAGCTAGCCAAGGCTAGCCTATATTCAAGCCACAAGCGGTTGGCTGTTAAATAACAGAAAGATAGAAAGACGGAAAAGACAGCTTAGCCCACTAAGGCAAACGTAACTGGCGCCTCTGCAGCCCCTTCATAGGCCTTCATACGGTCGTTCATGACTTTTATCGTCTCACAGAACGCCATCTCTTTCGCAGCATTGAGCGCCAGCGAGGCGGTATCAGCCATCATACACAAGCTTGCCGTACCACTGTTTTCAATAATCAGGAACTGCCCTTCACCGAGGTCAGTTGACAGCGTGACAATGTCACCCAGCTGCGGCTGATGAGTCCCCGATTGCTGGTTGAAGAACCAGCTTTTAGGCATAAGTGGCTTATGGAAGCGACTTGCCGCAACGGCATTAAGTGCCAGTTCGGCTTTGCGCGGTGCAGAAAGTTCGAGAATTGACATCCCTTCAAGGAAGCTTTGATAGACCGATGCATCATCAACCGTAAAGGTGGAACGGGTGAAAGCGCATGGAATGAGGTTTTTAGTGGGAATCGCTACGCGGAAAAGCATGTCATCACCGAGATCCAACATTAGAGCATCGTACTTCTGGTCGTAATACCACATCCATGAATTATTGGGTTTCAACATAAGTACGCTCCATATCCGTCGTCCGTTACAAAGCTTATCCACTACAACAAACAAATCTTTAGGACAAATTCTACTTCCCTATTTGCAAATAAAAAGAGGAAGTAAAATCAAAAAAATCTGAATAAAAAGCTGTAAACTTGACAAAACTCCTATTGATAAGGTGCTCGACATTGAATCGGCATAAAAAAAGTACCTGCAAAATTCCTCTTGCAGGTACTCAGGTGTCTCACTTAAAAATGAGATGATGCTTAATAGCGATACTAATTAGATATTGGTGACGATATCTTTAACCAGTTTCGGACCATGGTAGATAAAACCAGAATAAATCTGAACCAGGCTAGCACCTGCAGCCATTTTTTCACGGGCCGATACGGCGGAATCGATACCGCCAACGCCGATAATTGGCAACGCGCCGTCTAGTTCTTCAGCCAACATACGGATCACTTCCGTACTACGGTTCTGAAGTGGACGACCACTTAAGCCCCCTGCCTCATCGCAATGTGGCATGTCTTTAACCAGGGAGCGATCCAAAGTCGTGTTGGTTGCAATCACACCATCGATCTTATTCTTGATCAAAGATTCAGCGATCTGCTTGATTTCATGATCTTCTAGATCCGGCGCGATCTTCAGCGTCAATGGCACATACTTCCCATGCTTCTCTGCCAGCTGCTTTTGCTTCTCCTTTAGCTGAGAAAGCAGATCATCGAGCATTTCACCGTACTGAAGCGTGCGCAATCCCGGCGTATTCGGTGAAGAGATATTCACGGTGATATAGCCTGCGTACGGGTACACCTTTTCCATACAGATAAGGTAATCTTCTGCACCCTTTTCAATCGGCGTATCTTTGTTCTTACCAATGTTGATGCCGATCACACCGTCATAGTTGGCTTTCTTAACGTTTTCAATCAGGTTGTCAACACCTAAGTTATTGAAACCAAAACGGTTAATAATACCCTCGGCAGGAATAACACGGAACAAACGAGGCTTATCGTTACCCGGCTGTGGGCGTGGCGTTACGGTGCCGACTTCAACGAAACCAAAGCCCATTGCGCCAAATGCTTCAATGCATTCGCCGTTTTTATCTAGGCCAGCAGCCAGACCAACAGGGTTTTTAAATGTGATACCCATCACTTCAACAGGACGATCAGGAACATGTTGGCGATAGAAAAGATCAAGAGGAGTGCCAGTAAAGCGAGAAAAGTTCTGAATAGCTAGATCGTGCGCTTTTTCTGCATCAAGCTTGAAAATAGCGGATCGAGCGAGGCGGTAAAGCATTGTACCTCCTAATAAAAGCCCCGTATAAACGGGAGGATATTATTCACACTTTACTATCTAAATTCAATGACTAATTTGTGTTTATATCGAAAAAAATGGCCTAGCCCATCAGATATAGGGTTAGATACTTGAAAATGCTGATTTTATTTTATCACCCCAAAAGCAAACGTTTATATGGCACGTTATTTATAATAAAAAAGCCACCATCGTCATCATGGTGGCTTTTTGAACAGCAATTTTGTCATTTATATGGCTTTAATATTATCAATGAGTATAAAAGCCAATTTTTAATATTATGCCACTGTTTGGCAGTTAAGATTCAATAACATAAGCTCTCGCAAAGCAACAGAGAACTTAGCAAATTCATGCGTTGTTCCCACTTTGAACTCAGCCAGAACGGTATTCCAACGATGTATAGCGGACTTGTGTTGATCCATCCAATTTTCGATCAAGCTCTCTGCATCCGGAGCCTCCAGGCCACTACTTATGACAGCTAGGGTCAATTGGCGTTGCTGCCAATCGAGATCTTCACGGAACGAGGCCCTGGCTAGCGCCTGCCAGTGGTTCTCAACGGGCTGGTTATGAACCTGCTTGAGGAACCAGTGCAACGACAGATCGGAGCCAACAACAAAGTATACACGGGCGATAAAGTCGAGATCTTTATCCGCTCCCGTCGCGATCTGGGCAATATCCATAGCCGAGTACAGGCTACTCAAACGTGCTATGTTGTGTGCCAAATCATTAGGGATCCCCTGCTTGATCATCTCTTCGGCCTGATCGTTATGCTCCTGGACCTCTTCAGTGACAAGGTAACGCTCCAAGTTTTCACGCAGCTTGTTGACAATCGGCTGATAGAAGGCAATCAGCTGCTCGATACCCAGTTTTCTGTCTCGGTTTCGCAAGATCCAACGAGTTGCGCGACGGAGCATACGGCGACAGCGGTATAACACTTCATACTGCACTTCTGCCGGGATCACATTATCCAACGCGCGGACCTGGTCAAAGTACTGTTCAAAGTTAAACACTTCCCGTCCAACAGAGTATGCCGAAGAAATTTCTGCAACCGTTGCTCCAGTCTCTTCCTGCAGACGAGTGACAAAGTTACATCCCATTTCATTGGACATTTGGTTGGCCAACGAAGTCGCTATCAGTTCCTTACGCAGTGGATGGAGCTCCATATGGCTTCGGTAGCGCTCTTGCAGCTCTTTCGGAAAGTACGCCGGCAATAGTCGAGCATGGTAAGGATCATTGGCAACTTCTTCGGTTACCAACTCTTCTTTCAGTACCATCTTGCCGTATGCCACCAGTACCGCAAGCTCCGGACGGGTCAAGCCCATTCCAGACTTTTCACGCTCCGCCAGCGTATCGTCATCGGGCAAGTACTCCAGCATACGATCCAACTTCCCATTTTTCTCCAGGTGGTGGATAAAGCGGATCTGCTCCTTGAGCAGCAGAACTTGTTGCTGCTGGGTCACCGAAATGGACTCGCTCTGGCAATACGCATCATCAAGGACGATATCACCCACTTCATCTTCCATGCTTTCAAGCAGTTCATTTCGCTGCTTATAGGTAAGATCGCCACTGGCAACCAGTGAATTGAGCAGGATCTTGATATTCACTTCGTTATCCGAACAATCCACACCGCCAACGTTATCGATGAAGTCGGTATTGACCAAACCGCCTTTCTTCGAAAACTCCACCCGACCTAGTTGGGTCAAGCCCAAGTTACCCCCTTCGCCAACAACACGGGCGCGAAGCTCGCTGCCGTTGATACGGAGCGCGTCATTTGCACGGTCGCCAACATCGGTGTGGGTTTCTGATTCGGACTTCACGTAAGTACCGATGCCGCCGTTCCATAAGAGATCCACGTCCATTTTCAGGATCAGGCGGATCACCTCGTTGGGTGTCAGGCTCTGTTTGCGCGTACCGAGTAATTTTTGGATCTGCGGAGTCAGTTTGATCGACTTGCTACGACGTGAGAAAATGCCTCCCCCTTCTGAAATCAGCTTGGCATCATAATCTTCCCAGCTGGAGCGTGGTAGGTTGAACAGCCGTTCACGCTCTTGCCAGCCGGTTTCTGCATCTGGATTCGGATCCAAGAAGATATGCATATGGTTAAAGGCTGCGACTAAACGGATATGCTTCGACAGTAGCATACCGTTACCAAACACGTCCCCTGCCATATCACCGATACCGGCGCAGGTGAAGTCCGTGGTCTGACAGTTGATGCCCAACTCGCGAAAATGGCGTTTCACCGACTCCCAACCACCTTTGGCTGTAATACCCATTTTCTTGTGGTCGTAACCGTTTGAACCCCCGGAGGCAAACGCATCGCCCAGCCAGAAGTTGTAATCCTCAGAAACCGAGTTGGCCAAATCGGAGAATGTCGCGGTACCTTTATCCGCCGCCACAACCAAATACGGATCATCTTCATCATGACGAACGACATTGGCTGGTGGGTTTAACTCGCCATCAATAATGTTATCTGTCACATCCAGCAAGGCACGAATAAAGCGCTTGTAACAACGCTGACCTTCAGCCCAAATCTCTTCACGTGTTGTCAGCTGAGGCTGACGCTTACAGACAAACCCACCTTTTGCCCCTACCGGAACAATAACCGTGTTTTTAACCTGCTGTGCCTTCACAAGACCAAGGATCTCTGTCCGGAAGTCTTCCTGACGATCCGACCATCGCAAGCCACCACGAGCGACCTTGCCACCACGTAGGTGAACCCCCTCGATATCCGGTGCATACACAAAGATCTCGAAGAACGGTACCGGTGCAGGGATTTCTGGGATTTCCGATGGCCGCAGCTTCAGTGACAGCCATGGCTTTGGCTGGCCGTTGGTATCAGTCTGGTAATAGTTTGTTCGCTGCGTCGCCAGGATCATCTCCATATAACGGCGAATGATCCTATCGTCATCCAGGCTTTCTACATGTTCAAGCTTGTCATTCAGTTTGGCAATCAGTCCTTTTTCCGCACTTTCCGAATATTTCCGGCATGGATCGAACCGCAGGGAGAACAAATCGACCAACGATCGCGCAAGATCACTATGACCAGACAGCGTTTCTTCAATATAGTGCTGACTGAATGGGAAACCGACTTGGCGCATGTAACGGGCAAAACTACGCAAAATGGTAATTTCACGTCCGGTCAAACCGGCACACAACACCAAACGGTTGAAGCCATCACTTTCTAGTTCGCCATGCCAGATAGCTGAGAACGCCTCCTGGAAACGATCGCGTGCCTCACCGAGATCTATTCCGGTGCAGGCGTTGTGCAACATCGCGAAATCAAGGATCCAATAAACCGTACCGTTTTTGGTGATCACTTGATAAGGCGACTCACCTATTACCCTCAAGCCCAGGTTTTCCAGCATCGGCATAACATCAGAAAGATGAATAGGTTCATCTCGGTGGAAAAGCTTTAGTTTCACAAAACGCGAATCATTGGCTTCTTCCTGAGGACGGTAGAACAGCATACCCAGCTTGTTGTCTTCACTGAGGTTTTCAAGCTGTTCGATATCGGCGACGGCTGAGCCCGGCAACATCTGCTCTTTGTAGGAACGCGGGAAGGCACGCTCGTAGTTTTTCGCCAATGACGTCCCTTGGCTTTCACCAAAGTTGGCGATGAGCGAAGCGCTTAGACGATCATCCCACGAAGCCGCCGCCTCCACGAGATTATGCTCGATAGCTTTGATGTCCACATCAAAATTATTATTTTCTACTCGCACGATATAATGCGTTCTCGCCAACGGGCTTTCCGAGAAGAAAGTGGTGAATTCCACATCCTGCTCAGAGGCAAAGTAATCTTTCAAAACTTCCTGGGTCTTACTACGCAGCTCGGTGTTGTAACGCTCTTTGGTTACATACACCATGCAAGAGAAGAAGCGGCCAAAAGGATCGCGGCGAACAAATAAGCGTAGCAAATCTCGGTCTTGCATTCGCACCACACCACACCCTACGTCCAGCATTTCTTTTTCATTTGCTTGGATCAGCTCATCACGCGGATAGGTTTCAAGTAGGTTGTTCAGTGCCTTCCATGAATGCGAACCAGCCGGATAGCGGCTTTCTTCCAAAATACGCGTAACCTTGTTACTGATCAGCGGAATGTTCATGGTTGACTGGTGATAGGCCGTTGAGGCATACAGGCCGGTAAAGCGGTGTTCGCCGATAACATTGCCGTCTTTGTCAAAACGTTTTATACCAATGTAATCGGTGTAGGCCGGACGATGAATTTTTGACTTGCCATTGCTCTTGGTGAGAATCAGCAACTCGCGCTTGCGAGCCTCAAAACGAGCAGACTCGGGAAGCTGTGACAAGCGCAGGGTTCTGACCTTGTCTTTTTTACTCAGCAGCCCTAACCCTGGCTCTTCGCAGGGACGTAATTCGTAATCCCCTTCTACCGGCACAAGATCATACTTGTGATAACCCATGAAGGTAAAATTGTGATGGGTTACCCAATCCAAAAATGCAATGGCCTCTTCTCGGTGTTCTTTGTTGACGGGAAGGTCGGCCTTCTTGAGATCTTTCACAATCGCCTGCATTTTGGCTTGCATCGGTTGCCAATCATTAACGACCAAATCAACATCTTGAAGTACTTGTTCTAGTTCTTGTTTTAATGCTTCAAGCTCTTTCTTGTCGTTAAGGCGATCAACCTCGATATGGAACAGTGTCTGTAAGTCGCCGTCCTTACCGCACGCCTCGGTGATGGCGCCTTGCATATTTCGCTTAAAGAAATACGGGCCATTAAGCATCATGTGGCTGGTGATCCCCAGCCGGGTCAACGTCATCCGGACCGAATCAACAAGGAACGGACGGTCCGGCGTAATGATCTCAACAACTGTATGCGGTGACTGCCAACCGTAGCGGCTAAGCGTCGGGTTATAGACACGAACAGAGATTTGGTCTGGCTTATTTTGTACTAGGTGGTGCCATAGACTCAGAACAGCACCATAAAGGTCAGATTCATTCCGTTGAAGCAGATCGTCGTCTGCCAGTTGTCCTAACAATCGCTGAGCAAACACTTCTACTAATGACTGCTGGGGTGTCTCAATCTTGTCCTGGATTAAGTTATACACTTTCTCAAGCAGTACCGGCACTATAGGGTCAGGTGCGGTCATAGCAATGCTCCATCGTTATATATTATCAATCAAGTATAGAATTTTTATAAAACATCCAATGGTAGGTTATTGGGGGAACATACCGTCGGAAAACGCTATCCTGCGTGACTGCTATTGTAGGGTTTTTTGTTGCGAGATGGTTACGCTAATTACTCTGTGTCTGCCGGAAAAAATCGAATATGTGACTAAGGTAGATATTTTGGTTGGGCGGATTATCTGAGGGTGGTGAAATTAGCATCAAGATGACGCCAGCTTACTGTAAATTGGTATAACCATTTATTTTTAAGGTTATTTTACTTAACTCCTTGGATTATTATTTCTAATGGAACCCTACTCAAAAGAGGTATCCCCCACATTTCTGCTACGGCTTTCTTCTCTTCATATCAGAAATCATCTGTTACAAACCCATCAATTTCCGGTTACATAATTTGCTCTATGGCTTGCAGCTTGTTTGATTCAGATACCGTCACCCGAAATCGCCCCCGTATCCCAAGCTGGCTCAAAAAAGGACGTAACCGAGAGGCCGGTAGTTGAAGACGCAGGCCGTTATCTGTCATCACCAACACATTACTGGCAGCCCCCGAATAATGCCGAAGAAATTGCTGGTAACTAATGTGCATCGAGAAGGTATAAGCTTTCATATAAAAAAGTTCGGTTATAGATAAAACAAGGGGCAAGCATCTTGCCCCTTACTTCATACGTTCTTAACTTAAAGTTCTAGTGCTTTCTGTACTTTTTCGAACAAGTCTTTGGCTAAGTTATCAAGCTGAGACAGCTTCTCCAGCTCGGCTCGCATCAACGCCTGACGCTGCTGATCGTACTGTCGGTACTTGAGGAATGGTTCAATCAATCGAGACGCTACCTGCGGGTTACTGGTGTTCAATACCGTTAGAATCTCCGTCAGGAACTGGTAGCCAGAGCCATCTTTGGCGTGGAAGCGCACCGGGTTGTTTGCACAGAAACTAGCAACCAAACTACGGGTTCGGTTCGGGTTCTTAATATCAAACGCTTTGTGGTTCATGGTTTCACGCACGTTTTCCAGTGCATTTTCCGCTGGGTTCTTGCCCTGCAGAATAAACCATTTGTCCATCACCAGACCGTCATGCGTCCACTTATCACTGAAATCCGCCATTTGCGCTGGACGACATGCCAACTGTGCATTGTTCGCCGCCGCCATCGCCGCCATGGTATCGGTCATATTGTCTGACGCTTCGTACTGCTTTGCTACTAGACTATTGCCTTGCTCGGTCAATGCAAGGTAAGCCAAACAGGTATTGCGAAGCGAACGTTTTGCCATCGCTTCATGTTCAATGGTATATGCCGCCTGAGTCAATGAGTGGTAGATCGCACTGAACTCATCTTCCATGGCTAGAGCCAATGCCTTCTCAAGCTCAGCCATTACCGTGTTGATAGCATCAACATCGACAGTTTCATACCAACCCGCTACCTCATTTTCACTTGGTAGTGTCAGCATTTCAGCAATAAAGGCCGGATCTAACTTCTCGTCAAGCAGTACGCCACGGAACGCATCGACAACTGATTCTGGCAACACAAAAGACTCACCGTTCTGACAGCGGGTGACATTCTGCTTAATATGTTTAGCCAACAAGATCTGGCCTGCATCCCAACGGGCGAACTCGTTACGCGCATGAACCATCAGGAAAGTCAGCTCAGCATCCGAGTAATCATATTCCAAGATCACCGGCGCAGAGAACTCTCGCAGCATAGAAATAACCGGCTGGTGTTCGATACCATCAAACTCAAACACCTGCTCTGCTTCTGTCACGTCGAGCACGTTATGGATCGGCTCGCCATTACACTGTAACGGAATCACATTGCCCTGCGCATCATACAATTCGATATCAAACGGAATATGCAGTGGATGTTTCTCTTCCTGGCCCGGAGTCGGGGCCGTGTGCTGCCTTACTGTTACACGGTAACGCTTTTCCTGTTCAAGGAATTCAGTCTCAACCTGCACAACCGGGGTACCAGACTGGCTGTACCAACGGCGGAATTTATCAAGGCTGATACCCGAGGCATCTTCCATCGCCTGGACAAAGTCATCACAGGTTGCGGCAGTGCCATCATGACGTTCGAAGTACAACTTCATGCCGGCCTGGAAGTTTTCCTCACCCAGCAAGGTGTGCATCATGCGGATAACTTCACTGCCCTTCTCATACACTGTCAGTGTATAGAAGTTATTCATTTCAATGACTTTTTCAGGACGAATTGGATGCGACATAGGCCCACGGTCCTCGGAGAACTGTGGTCCGCGCATCACGCGAACATTGTTGATGCGGTTCACTGGGCGTGAGCCGAGATCAGAGGAGAACTCCTGGTCACGGAACACAGTCAAACCTTCCTTCAGGCTAAGCTGGAACCAGTCACGGCAAGTCACACGGTTACCGGTCCAGTTATGGAAATACTCGTGACCGATCACCGCTTCGATACCTTGGTAGTCAGTATCTGTTGCCGTTTTCGCGTTCGCCAGTACGTACTTTGAGTTGAAGACGTTCAGGCCTTTGTTTTCCATCGCCCCCATATTGAAGAAATCCACCGCGACGATCATGTAGATATCAAGGTCATACTCGAGCCCGAAGCGCTCTTCATCCCATTTCATTGAGTTGATTAGAGAGGTCATCGCGTATTCGGCACGATCAAGATTGCCCTTGTCGACAAAAATCTCCAGTGCCACATCACGACCGCTAACAGTGGTGTACTTGTCACGCAGCACATCAAAATCCCCTGCCACTAGCGCAAACAGGTAACTTGGTTTCGGAAATGGGTCCTGCCACTGCACCCAGTGGCGGCCATTGCCCAGCTCACCACTGTCAACACGGTTACCGTTGCTCAGCAGATACGGATATTGGGCTTTGTCGGCGATCACTTTGGTCGTGAATCGTGCCAACACATCAGGGCGGTCAAGGTAATAAGTAATACGACGGAAGCCTTCTGCCTCACACTGGGTACAGTATGCACCGCCTGATTTGTACAAGCCTTCAAGCAAGGTGTTTGCTTCAGGGTTGATTTCAGTCTCAATCAGCATCTCGAACGCGGCAGGCAGTCCGTTCACTGTCAACATGCCTTCGCTCTGTTCGAAGTTCGTCCAGCTTTCACCATTGATTTCAATACGAACCAAGGTTAGCGCATCGCCATCAAGCTCCATTGAAGTGGCACCGTCCACTTTTTGCTCAACCTTGCTAACTGCCACGACTCGAGTAGCGGTATCATGCAAGTCAAACTCTAGGGAAAGATCGGTGATCGTGAATTCGGGTGCTTGGTAATCTGAACGGTACTTTGCCGTTGGCTGGATAGTTGGTTGTTCGGCCATGTTTATTCCTTATTTTTCCGCGGTATAGTCTCGCGGTATGTTTCCATTATTCTGTCTTAAGCCAAAGCAGACAAGCATATTACTGGGAATTGGCGAGATGTTTCTCAATTACCTGCTTACACGGTTAATTAATACACATCCAACCCATAATTTGCTGGTTGTACTTTGAAGAGTAGCTTATCATCTTTACTATACTTAACTTACGAGCAGTAATGTTTACCTAAATTCCGCTTTACAGCAAGATCACCGCTTACACAATAAGTTAACAGAACGCCACTATATAACACCAAATGTCCTCTGTTGTCTTGTCGTTGGTAGCTTTTACGCGTATGTTACTGCCCCTATATTTTTCAACGATCTGAAATATTTTGAGACAACCCCGCCTCAAAATAGGGTAAAATCTACGGATTGCAAAATACAACCAAATTAGTTATGAATCATTTTGGACACACAGGGATTATCGACTCCCTGCTTGATACCGATGCATACAAACTGCATATGCAGCAAGCCATCTTTCATCAATATCCCAATGTTGAGGCCGTTGCCGAGTTTCATTGCCGGAGCGACGAAGATCTTCGTCCGTATAGCCAAGAGATTCAAGAGCATATCGAGCGACTAGCAGGCCTTTCTTTCACCCAGGAAGAAATTGAGTACCTGTCTACACTCAGTTTTTTCAAGGCTGACTACCTTGAGTTCCTACAATCTTTCCAGCTCGACAGCAAACAAGTCCACATTGATACCTCTGGTGATCAACTCGCCATTACAATCAAAGGAAAATGGCTGGATATTATTCTTTGGGAAGTACCACTACTGGCCATCATCTGTGAAGTTCGATGCCAGCACTGCTACCCAGATTCGACGGCTGACGACGCTTTGGCTTCACTTAAGCTCAAGCTGGCGAATTTTTATCAGCGTGCCAATGACGAAGGGATCAATATTGACGCATTCTCATTGGTTGACTTTGGTACACGCCGCCGCTTCTCTCGCCATGTACAACATGAGGTGGTTGATTACCTGAAAGAGCATATGCCAGAGTTCAAGGGTACGTCTAACTATCACCTGGCCCGTACCCGTGGCTTGACACCTGTCGGCACCCAGGCCCATGAATGGTTCCAGGCCCATCAGCAACTGGCTGGCGAACTGGCAGACTCGCAACAACTGGCACTCAACCGTTGGTTGCAGGAGTATCCTGATACCCTAGGAATTGCCCTAACCGACTGCATCAATATGGATGCCTTCCTGCGTGACTTTGACCTGCGCTTGTCTGAGCGATTCATCGGCCTACGTCACGATAGCGGTGATCCTATTGCATGGGGTGAGAAAGCCATTGCCCATTACCAGTCACTAGGAATTGATCCAAAAACCAAATCTCTGGTTTTCTCCGATAGCCTGACACTGGATAAGGCATTGACGATCTACAAGCACTTCGCCCACCGTATTAATATCAGTTTTGGTATTGGTACCCAGCTGACGTGCGATCTACCCGGTGTCAAAACACTCAATGTGGTTTTGAAACTGACTGAATGCGAAGGCCGACCAGTAGCGAAAATTTCTGACGAGCCGGGCAAAAGTATTTGCCGCGATGAAGATTACCTGTCTCAGCTTCGACAGGCGTTTAAAGTCGTAAGTTGATCCGAACAGTAGACAATTAATAAAGCGAGGCAAATGCCTCGCTTTATTGTTTTTCCAGTCATCCAGTAGTGTTGGTGATCCTCAACGCTAACAGACCATTATTCCCTTCTCATTACCGCTTCCATTCCAAACTGTTTGTTTGTCAATGTAAGGGTATTGCTTCCCAAGCTAAACTGGCTGTCTTGCTGGCCATCTTCGTAGATAAGCACGATACGGTCATCTTCGATAAAGTAGATCCCGCGATGCTCTTTTTTCTTGCCATTTTTCCCCGACACTTCTGCTGAGAACAAAAAGTCTGGCCGCAGCGACAAGGCTATTTCAGAGACGGCATCGCCGACATCTTGTCCTGAAATTTGAGAAGAACGCCAGTTGCCAGGAAGGTTTTCTGGGGCCAACTTGGTAAAGCGTGCACCATCAAGCAAGAACTGGTTGTAGCTCAGCATATAGCTATGCTGTTGCTCGGGCTGACCATGGGTAAGAAAGGTTACCGTGGTTTCATCGATGTCGTATGTCCCTTCCCACTCTTCAACATTACCACTCGTCTGCAAAAGCCGGATAACAAAGCGGTAATTTGACTTGAACTTAATGTTCATGGCCCGGTAGCTTGCCCCTTCGCTCTCGACCCCGGCATCAGTATTGCTAAACCAGTACCAATCACCGAGTAGAAGCGGATAATCAAACTCCGTTAGATCTGAAGCTCGTGCACTGACAGAAAATGTTGTTAAAAACAGGGTTACAGCAAGAATGATATGTTTCAGCATCGTATTCCCCTAACACCAGAATGGATCACCTACCTTTAACCCTAGCCTGCAATTAGCCCGTAGATGAAAAAAATTGAGGATTAACAGTGCTATTTATTCAACTGTCTCATTGATGAAACAGCTCTATCCAACGGATTTCAATAAAAAAAACGGCACCTCTAAGAGGTGCCGTTGTCGTTGATAATGGTCTTATTGCTTCGCAAGATCAGCTTTGTGATTTAGCGAGATCAGAAGTGATAGCAACCGCTTCTTTCAGGTAAGCATCAGGTGCTTCGTAGTCCTTTGGCACATCATCCAACTTAGCAAAAGGTTTCTTGCCCGCAACCTTCTGACGCTGATTCAACCTTGCCAGGCGCTCTGCATCTTCTTTGTCTTGCTCAGCAATACGCTTGCTCTTGTTAAGGGAGATCGTATTGATATCTTTCTCTTGACGGTACTTAGCAATATCATCCTGAATAAAGCCAAACTCCATATCTTTACTGATACGCTTGTCATGCTTTGCTTTCAGAGAAGGCAGTAACGCCGAGAAATTATAGAGTTTCTGGTACTCCGCCGCCTTGATGCTATCCCAAGGCAAAGCGTTGTCTTCGACACTTTCACCGGTTTCAGAAGGATCAACCGCCGTCGGGAATGCCAAATCCGGTACTACACCTAAGTTCTGCGTACTACCACCGTTAATACGGTAGAACTTCTGGATAGTGTACTGAACATGGCCCAATGGCTTATCAAACAAATCATAAATATGGTTCAGGGAACGGTGCTGCTGAACAGTACCCTTACCAAATGATTGCTCGCCAAGAATCACCGCACGCCCGTAATCCTGCATCGCGGCAGCGAAAATTTCCGATGCTGATGCACTGTAGCGGTTAACCAGTACGGTTAGCGGGCCGTCAAAGTAAACACGATCATCAGAATCGCCATTCACCTTCACTCTTCCATAGCTGTCACGAACCTGTACAACCGGCCCACTGTTGATAAACAACCCCGTCAGCGCTGTCGCCTCGGTAAGTGCACCACCGCCATTGTTACGCAAGTCGATGACAACACCGTCAACTTGCTGATCGTTGAGCTTTGCCAACTCTTTCTTGGTGTCTTCAGACAAGCCAACATAGAAACTTGGAATTTCAATCACCCCAATTTTCTTGCCACTCGACAGTTCAACCGAAGATTTAACAGCGCGGTCTTCTAAGCGAATTTTATCACGGACAATTGTGACATCGTAACTCTTGGCGTTATTCCCCTCAGGAAGGATCTCCAAAACCACTTTACTGCCTTTGGGACCTTTAATCAGCTGAACAACATCATCCAACCGCCAGCCAATGACATCGATCATTTCTTTGCCGTCTTGCGCGACACCGATGATCCTGTCACCTGCAGCGAGCTTTTTCGAAGCAGAAGCCGGGCCACCAGCAACCAAAGAACGGATTACCGTATAGTCATCAACCACTTGCAACACAGCACCAATACCTTCCAGCGAAAGGTTCATTTCTGATTGGAACTGCTCCGCGTTACGCGGTGACAAATAACTGGTATGAGGGTCAACCTCACGAGCAAAGGCGTTCATGTAAATCTGAAAGACATCTTCGCTATGGGTCTGGGTAAGACGCTTGAGCGCGTTGTTATAACGCTTGCCTAAGGTCTCTTTAATTTCATCCCACTCTTTGCCCGCAAGCTTCAGATTCAGTGCATCGTATTTGACTCGCTGACGCCAAATCTCGTTTAGCTCGTTACGGTCTTTCGCCCAGTCCATTTCTGAACGGTCGAGCACCATATCTTCATCGGAATCAAACGTGATTTCACGATCAAGTAATGTCAGCGCGTATTGGTAGCGGTCGTAACGACGTTTGAGTAGCGTATTGAAAATATCGAAAGCTGCTGATGTATCACCTCTTTTCAGTTGATCATCTAGCTGATTTTCCCATTTTTCAAATTGCCTAATGTCGGAAGCAGTAAGGAAGCTTTTGTTGAAATCCAGCATCTCGATATATCGAGTGAAGACACTGGAAGAAAATTCATCATCAAGTGAAAACTGCTTGTAATGCGAACGTGTGAAGCGAGAGGCAACCCTCTTACTAGCCGTCGCATGCTGTTTTTCAGGTTCCAGCTGCGGAAGATCACTTAATGTGTATGTTGCCTCGAGGGCTTGTGCTGAAGCTGCTAGCATCATGCCAGCAGCAATCAGTGAGAAACGGAATCGACCTTTCATGCGTCGAGCATTCTCCTTTACGAACGCAGGTGCTCCGCTTTAACTACCATGGTCAAACCATTTGATAGGCGAACACGCACATCGTCCTTATTAATTTCAACGATAGTTGCCGGCATGTTTCCGCTGCCCATGTTAACACTAACGTTCTTGCCAACGACGACTTCATCAGCAGTCAGTGCACGGGTCGTTTCTGCAGGCTTTTTATTTAGCTTAGTCGTTTTTTGTTTTGTGTTCTTTGGTTTAGCAGATTTTGGACGAATTTTTTTCGCCTTTGCTTCACCATCCTTGCTAGCAGCCGCTTTTGCTTCTGCTTGCTCTTTACGACGAGCACGTACTTTAGCCTTGCTTTCTTCAAGTGCCTTTTTCGCGTGATCTACGTGTTCTTGTTCTAACACACCACAATCGTTGCCATCAAGGTCAACGCGGTTTGCACCCGCTTTCACACCGTGAAGATAACGCCAGGAAGAAGTGTATTGACGTAGAGCGGTACGCAGCTGAGTTTTACTGACTTTAGGGTCTTCACTTAGACGCTCAGCCAAATCTTGGAAGATACCAATCTTAAGTGGCTTCGCTTCACCTTCAACAGTAAAACATTTTGGGAAACGCTCAGCAATGTAGGCAATGACTTCTTTACTGTTCGTTAGCTTTTCAGAGTTTTCCATGGACTTTCCTGACAAAAGCGAGTTTCCTCGCCGTTAGTACTTTAATCAAAAAGAAATTGTTCCGCTATTATAGTTACCTAACGCTGAAAAACCACCGAAAGCATGCAATTAGAGCCTTTTTTGTAGTTCTTCTAACAAAGAAACCAATCCATCCTCATCGGATTGATTAAATCTTGACAAGATTGGGCTATCAATATCCAGCACGCCATACAATTCCCCGTTTACTGTAAATGGGATCACAATCTCAGAATTACTGGCAGCATCACAGGCAATATGACCTTCAAACTGGTGCACATCCTCTACCCGCTGAACACGGTTCTCTGCAATCGCTGTCCCACAGACACCGCGACCAACAGGAATCCTGACACAAGCCGGTTTACCCTGGAACGGCCCCAGTACCAACTGGTCTCCTTTCAAGATATAAAAGCCTACCCAGTTAATATCTTCTAACTCCATGGCCAGTAACGCACTAATATTAGACATATTAGCAATGAGATCAGACTCACCCTCTATCAACGCGATAGCTTGTTTCGTCAACGTTTGATAATTCTCTGATCTAATTTCCATGGCTTACTCCTTTTTGAGCCGTTAGAATGGCTTTTTATCAATAATGGGAATCATTATCATTGTGAACAACAATTCAAACCAAATGATTAACTGGTCTTGGCTAGTAAAGCAAGCAAAACATCATCGTCCCCGCCTGATTGCTGCGAATTTTATCGCGCTCATCGCCACCCTTATCAGTGTCCCCATCCCACTGCTTATGCCTTTGATGGTCGATGAGATCTTACTCGACAAGCCCGCTGGCGGTATTGAATTCCTTAACCACTTTCTGCCTCAATCTCTGCACCAGCCGACCGCCTACATCCTGCTCGTACTGTTGTTCGTTGTCTTAATGCGCGTGGGCAGCCAAGCGCTCAATATCCTACAAAGCCGCCAATTCACACTGGTGGCCAAAGATATCACCTACAACATGCGGCAGCACCTGATCGACAAACTGGGCCGTATCAGCATGCGTCAATACGAAGAACGTGGCAGCGGAGGGATCACCTCACACCTGATCACTGATGTAGAGACCATCGATAAGTTTGTTGGCGATACCCTAAGCCGCTTTCTGATCGGTTTCCTGACCGTTATTGGTACTGCCGCCATTTTACTGTGGTTGAACTGGCAGCTCGGTCTGTTCATCCTGCTGGTCAACCCAATAGTGGTTTACGCCTCTAAACTAATGGGGAACAGAGTAAAAACCCTCAAGAAAAAAGAAAACCAGGCCTTCGAGCGATTCCAACAACGCCTCGTCGAAACCCTTGACGGTATTTACCAACTGCGGGCAGCCAACCGCGAACGGGATTTTCTAAACCAGCTGAAATCCAATGCCAACGATATCCGCTATGATGCAGATAAATATGCCTGGCAATCGGAAGCGGCGGGCCGTATCTCCTTCCTGCTGTTTTTGGTTGGCTTCGAGCTATTCCGTGCCATGGCGATGATCATGGTGTTATTTACAGATCTCACGGTTGGCCAGATGTTTGCCGTATTCGGCTACCTGTGGTTCATGCTCGGTCCGGTCCAGGAGCTGCTGGGTATCCAATTTGCCTGGTACAGTGCCTCGGCGGCCATGCAGCGCCTCAATGGCCTTATTGCCATCGAAGAGGAAGTACGCCCGGTACAGAAAGTGAATCCCTTCAAGGACGATCATCGCCTCGATATAGAAGTAAAGAATATCCACTTTGCCTATGACGAAGACAAAGAAGTCCTGCGCGGTATGAGTCTGCATATCCCTGCCGGCAAACGGGTTGCCTTGGTGGGCTCTTCTGGTGGCGGTAAGTCGACACTGATCCAACTTCTACTAGGGATATACCAGAAGGATGCCGGTGATATCTTGGTCAATGGCCACCCAATAGAAGATGTCAGCTACGAAGCGCTGCGCAACAAAATGGCAGTGGTCCTACAACACCCTGTATTATTTAATGATACTATGCGCCACAACCTCACTTTAGGGGGAGATTACAGCGACAGCCAACTTTGGCAGGCATTGGAAATCGCGCAAATGACCGATGTCACCCAGCGCCTGACCGAGGGGTTGGATACTGAGATTGGTCGCCAGGGGATCAAGCTATCAGGCGGCCAGCGTCAACGGCTTGCGATTGCGCGCATGGTGTTGACTAACCCTGAGTTTGTCATTTTGGATGAAGCAACCTCGGCATTGGACACCGCCACGGAAGCTGCGCTGCATACCGCGCTCAACCAGTTCTTGGCCGATAGGACGACGCTGATTGTTGCTCACCGTTTATCGGCGGTTAAACAAGCCGATGTAATCTACGTACTTGAAGACGGACAGGTCAGCCAAAGCGGTACCCACCACGAGCTGGTCAATGAAGAGGGGTTGTACCAAACCCTGTATGGCTCGGTGCAGTCGGCCGACAGCCAAACCGATTCAGTAACACAAGTATCTGTAGCCAGAGTGAACCTAAAATAATAATATAGTGTTCATTTAAAGCTTTTATTAAAGGAATAACCGTTAATGACCACAGCGAGACTATGTCCCGGTTGCGATTTACCTTTGCTACCGCAGGTCGCTGAACAGGGACAAAGTGCGTATTGTCCACGCTGCAACACCCGCTTATACCGGGGTGGTCATTTTCGTTTTTCCAGTGAACTGGCGATTGCCTTTGCCTGCCTGATCCTTTTCATCCCGGCTCATTTTTTTCCGCTGATCACTATACGCCTGTTCGGTGTCATGATCCCTGCCACCCTGACCTCGGGAACTTTCTCGCTCGCCCCGAGTTTCCCGGCTGTTGCGGCCCTTATTTTGTTCTGTAGCTCCATCGCCCCCTTACTTGTCTGCGGCTCGGTACTGGGTGCACAGCTAGGGCTGAGATTCCGCCGTATCAAGCTGTTTCGCCGGTCGCTCTGGATAATCGAGCACCTCAAACACTGGGCCATGTTCGATGTCTTTTTGGTGAGCTTGGGAATTTCCTGCTTCAAGGTCCAGGACTACGCCGATATTTTTGTCGGACCGGGATTATATTCTCTGGTATTGCTGCAATTGCTTACCGCCCTGCTCCTTACCCGCATCAGCATCAACCGCTACTGGGAAGCCTGGCAGCCAGAAACTGAGCACAAGAAATACAGCCATGCTCGCCATTGCCATCACTGCCACATGACCCAAGATGACCATGAACACTGTGTGCGTTGCGATACCCCGCTTCACAAACGGATGCCACAGTCCATCCAGAAAACATGGGCATATCTGATAGCAGCGACCGTATTTATCTTCCCGGCTAACCTATATCCGATTTCTATTTTTCTAAATAATGGTAAACGAGTCGAAGATACTATCTTCTCCGGTGTCGCCTCATTGGTGAACTCCGATATGATCGGCATTGCCATCATTATTTTTGTTGCCAGTATTGTCGTGCCTGTGGCCAAAATCCTTGGCCTGGCTTTTATCCTACTGACTATCCAATTCAAACGCGGTGTCAACCACCTGCAGCGCATGAAGCTATACCGTTTCATCCAATGGATTGGTAAATGGTCGATGATGGATCTGTTTGTTATCTCGATCATGGTCGCCCTGATAGACCGTGATCAATTACTCGACTTTACCCCCGGGCCGGGTGCAATTGCCTTTGGTGTCGTGGTGGTGCTTACAATGCTTGCCGCAGAAAGCTTAGATTCTCGTCTGATATGGGACAACTATGAACAACGGACCAAATAATCAACAACCTAGACCGGTCAATATAAAGCGCGATCGCGGGATCTCCCCCCTTTGGATCCTGCCTGCGCTTGCCTTGGTACTCGCCGGTTGGCTTGTCTTCAAAGCCGTCAATGAATCCGGAGAGCGGATTAAAATCCACTTCAATGATGCCGCCGGTTTGGTCGCAGGACGCACTACTATCCGTTACCAGGGGCTTGAAGTCGGTATTGTTCGTGACGTTAACCTATCCAATGATCTGAAGAGTATTTATGTCGAAGCCGACATTTACCCAGAAGCGGTCCAGATCCTCCGGACGGGCACCCGTTTCTGGCTGGTCAAGCCAAAGGCGTCTATCACCGGGATCTCCGGCCTGGATGCCCTCGTCTCTGGTAACTATATCGCTTTGCAGCCGGGCGAAGGCAAGTTCACCAATGAATTCGATGCCCTCGACAGCCAGCCTGCCGATACCCCTGTCGGAGAAGGCCTGAAAATCCAACTGCGCGCGCCTAACCTGGGCTCGATCAATATCGGTTCTCAAGTCCTCTATAAGAAAATACCGGTTGGCGAGGTATACAACCACAGCCTCAGCCAGGACAACAAGCAAGTGATCATTGATGTATTGATCAAGCCGCAATACGCTGATCTGGTGACGAATAAAAGCCGTTTTTGGAACGTCAGCGGTATGAGTGCCAATATCGGCTTCAACGGTGTCGATGTTCAGTTCGAAAGCCTTTCCGCAATGATAAGCGGAGCCATTGCGTTTGATTCGCCGGATAAAGGGCTTCCCATCGAGCCTGATCACCTTTTCCGTCTGTATCCGGATCTCAACACCGCAGGACGAGGCATTGCGATAACCATTGACCTGCCGGAGAACAGCAACATCAGCGCAAGTGGCGCACCGATTGTTTACCGCAGCTTGGAAATCGGTCAGATATCCGATATCCGCCTTGATAAAGAGCGCGGCAAGATTGTCGCTCATGCCGCCATCGAGCCGATGATGAGTGATTTACTGACCACTGGGTCCAAAATGTTGCTGGAAGAAGCCGAGCTCTCTTTAAACGGGGTCAAAAACATTGGTAACCTGCTTCGCGGTAACTTCCTGACCCTGATCCCAGGTCCGGGTGAGACCAGCCGCCAGTTCATCGCCATCAACCAAGATGAACTGCAAGAGCAGCAACCTGGTGTAGCCTCATTCGCCCTCTACGCCAATGACAGCTACGGCATTAAACGCGGCACCAAGCTCAAGCATCGGGGCTTGGAAGTGGGCCGGGTAAAATCCGTGAAGCTAGATGGCAATACCGTCCGCTTTGATGTGATAGTCCGCCCTGAGTACACCAAGCTTATTCGCTCTGGCAGCCGGTTTTATCTTGATGGCGGTATCGAGGCAAATTTAAGCAGCAAAGGCCTGGATGTATCAGTCCCGCCGGCAGACCAATTGATCAGCCAAAGTATTAGCTTCACCAGCAGCGGCAGCAGCAAGGTGCTCGATCAATACCCACTTTACAAAAGCCGCCAGCTAGCCACACTTGCCGCAGAAAAGGCGCATGGCTTTACCACTATCGAACTGTTTGCCGATGAGCTTCCCCCGGTAGACAAAGGCAGCCCGGTGCTCTACCGCAATATGCCTGTCGGTGAAGTCAACAGCTACGCACTCTCTCGCGACGGCGTCTCTATCAAAATTAAAATTGATAACCGATATCGCCACCTGATCACCGCAGATACTGTTTTTTGGAATCGTTCGGGGGTGGAAATACAGGCGGGCCTCGATGGCGTCCATGTCAAAGCCGATCCTATCAGCACGTTGATCAAAGGTGGCATTGCCTTTGACGAGATACAAGGCGTTACCAACCGCCTTGGAGACCGCTACAAACTTTATGACAGCTATCTAGAAGCCAAAACCTTCGGCTTGGTTGTCACCATGATCGCAGAAGATGCCAAAACAATTAAAGTAACCACGCCAATTCGCTATCAAGGTGTCAGCGTGGGTAAAGTGATTGAAACTGAGCCCGATTTCGACACTGGAAAAGTGATTGTCAAAGCCCGTCTTTATCCGAAATATGCTGAGACCCTCGCCAAAACTGATAGCCATTTCTGGATTGTGACTCCTCAGATAAGCATCACCGGCGCCAAGGATCTGGATACCCTACTGAGCAGCTATATTGCGGTTACACCGGGCAAAGGCACCTACTCGCAGAGCTTTACGCTAGGTTCAACAAGGCAAGTCAACAACGGGTTGACGGTGATCCTAGAAACAGAAAAACGTAACTCAGTGGCAGAGGGCACGCCGCTGCTATACCGTGATATTCAAGTGGGCGAAGTGGTGAAAGTCAGCCTTGGCGAGTTGGCTGACAGAGTCATTGTCGAGGCGCAGGTCGAAAAGAACTTCAGCCACCTCGTGCGCACTGATAGCGTCTTTTGGAACGTGTCGGGTATCGATGTCACGATCGGCTTGACGGGTGCTTCGGTACAGAGCGGCACCGTTGATAGCCTGCTCCGTGGCGGTATCGCCTTTGCTACGCCTGAGGCTCAGCCACTGGCACCAGTCGCCAAGACTAACAGCCGCTTCCTGCTGCACGACACAGCCAAGCAAGAATGGAAAAACTGGCGCACAGCGATTCCAAAGCACTAAAATGCCAACCAAACCACAACCACCAGAAGGGAGCTGTAATGCTCCTTTCTTTTTACCTCGCTAACCACAAATGATAAACTTCCGCCCCACTGCTAGATAATCGAGACATTCCCTTGCATCCAAATATCCATATCCCAGACGCATTCATTGAACAAATTCGTCAAATTATGCCAGAGCACCTGAGCATGGATGAGTTTATTGCTATCTGTAAAACACCATTGCGTCGCAGTATTCGTGTCAACACCTTGAAGATCAGTGTAAAAGACTTTCTTGCCCGTGTGGCTGACAAAGGCTGGACACTCACTCCGGTGCCATGGTGCGATACAGGGTTCTGGATTGAGCGTGAAGATGAAGAGTCCGTCTCCCTAGGCAACACCGCCGAACACATGGCGGGACTATTCTATATCCAAGAAGCCAGTTCAATGATGCCGGTGGTGGCACTACTCAAAGACAACGACAAGCTCGATTGCGTGCTGGATATGGCCTCGGCACCGGGCTCGAAGACGACCCAGATTGCCAGTGCCATGAATAATCAGGGTGCCTTGGTGGCCAATGAATTGGCAGCCAGCCGTATCAAGGTTCTGCACTCCAACCTACAGCGCTGCGGCGTGTTCAACGCCGCCCTGACCCACTTTGACGGCTGTGTCTTCGGTGGCTGGGCACCTGAATCATTCGACTCTATTTTGCTCGATGCACCCTGCTCGGGTGAAGGGGCTATCCGAAAAGACGACGATGCCATGGCAAACTGGAGCCTTGCCTCTGTTGAAGACATTGCTGCGGTGCAGCGTGATTTGATCATCAGTGGCTTCCAGGCGCTCAAGCCAGGCGGTGTGATGGTCTACTCTACCTGTACCTTGAACCTGAGTGAAAACCAGAAGGTCTGCCAACACCTTAAAGAGACCTTCGGTGATGCGGTTGAGTTCGAATCTTTGGCCGACTTGTTCGATGGCGCTGATAAGGCGCTTACCGAAGAAGGCTTCTTGCATGTCTACCCGCAGATCTTCGACAGCGAGGGCTTTTTCGTCGCCCGTATTCGCAAACTCGCTGCCGTTGAATCTCCAGCGGTGAAAAAGCGCAAGGGTAAATTCCCGTTCAGCCCGGCCAGCAGCAAAGATAGCCAAGCGATTGCCCAGGCTTTCAAGCAAGATCTGGATCTGGACATTCCTGCCGACAGCGAAATTTGGCTTCGCGATAAAGAGGTATGGCTGTTCCCGTCGAAACTGCGTGATCTCCTGAGTGAAATCCGCTTCCAGCGTATCGGTATCAAGCTGGCTGAACAGCACAAAAAAGGTTACCGCTGGCAACATGAAGCCATCATGACTCTGGCAACAGGCCAGGAAAAAACCGCTGTTGCTCTTGATGCGGCGCAGGCAAAAGAGTGGTTCATGGGACGTGATATCCGTCCAGATGACCTCTCGGGCAAGGGTGAGCTCATTGTCACTTACCGTGACTACCCTATCGGTATTGGTAAATGGGTCGGTAACCGCATTAAAAATGGTTTGCCTCGCGAGCTGGTAAGAGACACCAACTTATTTGACATTTAATATCGCGTTCTAAGCAAGTAATTTATGGTTTTAAAGACTAGCATTAAGTTACTGCAACAGATTCGCTCAATAGACAGGATATTTTTGTTAAGTATCAGAGATGAATGACATTCTTAGTGGTAAAACTGGCAAATCGTACTGCTTGAACTAACATTGATAGTGTAATTGATCTCCATTTACTAACCAGTTAGCGCAAGGCTCTCACGAGCCATTCCCCTAAGCCCGAAACAGGAGTCGTTTCGGGCTATTTTTTATCTTTCGCTCCCCCATCTGTCTTTGCCTGGCCTTTTTGATATAACTGTTCATACTCGCGCAAAATCATTGCCACCTCTTTATTGCATCAAATCTAACCATTACGAATCAATCAGTTGAGACCAATTATTACCATTCAGTTTTTTCGAATAACTTAACCGATTTTTTCCGCTATCTTCCATGCTTGACCATTTGTATAGTTACTCCCAAGCCAAACGGCAATGCATTTCAAGGAGCAAACTATGTCAAACGTTCTAGTACTAAAATCAAGCATCCTCGGTGACTACTCGCAATCAAACGGTCTTATCGATCACCTGGTTAATTCAATGCACACCAGTGCCGTTATTGAGCGTGACTTAGCGGCTCAGCCACTGCCGGTTTTGGATGGCGAGATTGCTGGCGGCCTACGCGGTGGTGACAACCTGAGTGAAAAACAGCAAACGGCTCTGGCTCTTTCTGATCAGCTTATTGAAGAAATCAAAGCCAGCGATACCATTGTCATCGGCGCGCCAATGTACAATTTTTCTATTCCGACTCAGCTTAAAAACTGGTTCGACTTGATTGCCCGTGCAGGGGTGACCTTCAGCTACACTGAAAACGGCCCTGTCGGCCTGCTCACCGGCAAAAAAGTCATTGTAGTGACCACTCGAGGCGGTATGCACAAAGGTGGCGACACTGACATCATGGTACCTTACCTGAAAACCTTCCTGGGTTTTGTCGGCCTTAACAATGTCGAAGTGGTTTATAGCGAAGCATTGGCGATGGGCGATGAAATGGCAGCCAAAGGTATTGCACAAGCCAAGCAAGAGCTAGAAAGCCTGGCGCAATAATTGTGTACAGCCGTGCCTTCTCGCGGCACGGCTTGTTGTGCCTTACCCACTCTCGCTACTGTATTGAATATATGGGTAAGGCTTTTTTAGAAATCAAATTGCACGTAGACCGTATTGTAATTACTCCCCCCTTTGATACGGCCGAACTGGGAGGCACTTTCAAAGATGGCTGAGCGGTGATGCAAGCTGTAACCAAACCACACACTATCTAACGGTTTATGGTTGAAAACATCTCCAAGGTTGACGTCAAAAGAGAAATCTAAATAGTTAAGCAGCTTGCTTGGCTCATACCCCTTGCGATCCATCTCCGACTGCTCGATATAGGTAATGCGGTTGACGTAAGACAAGCCCTCTGCCACACCAAAACGCCACTGTACCGGCCATGTGAAGGTGTAATAGGCTTTGATGGCCATGACATATTCTTGCGTTGAGCTTTGAACATCGGAACTCCAGTGCCAAACAAAGCCAGGCGTTAGGTAAATATCCAGTGGGAAGCCGAACAGCTCATCGGTTAGAGGATGGCCGTAGAAGAATGACGTCAGCTGATTGTTGTATTCGTCTTTTACTCTATTGCCAGAGAATATCTCACCAATATTCGACGGTGTTGCCCAGCCATGGGCGACGCGCAAATATGGCTTGTTACTGATACTCGATTTTCGCGGCTTCTTGGCATCATTAAAGAAACCAAAGCCTAAATAACCTTCTCCCTGCCAGTTATCGCTAACCAAAGCAGAATCCCGCGTATTGCTGTCAAAATAGCGAGCATACGCTCCACCCAATAGGTACAAATTAGACGTGACGTGGTAACTAAATGCCGACCCTACCCGCAAATCAACACCTGAAGAAATATCCTCAAAGTTCAGCCCATAGTAGTAACTGTTATAATCACTGTCTTTCCAAAGTAGCGATGCTTTGGGCAGGATGCGCCAATCATCGAACTGGTAATCGCCACCGATAGAAAACTGCGAGCTGAACCTGCCATCAGGATCCGACAACAACTCAAAATCGGTATAGTAGTTTTCATCCCAGCGGTACTTGTACTGCAACCCGAAATCCGCTGTGTCGCCGCCTATCTCATTCTGAAAAGATGATGGAATGTCGATAAAGTGCATTCGAATGAGGGCATTAACTTCCCAGTCTTGCTCACGGTAAAGGTTGAGCCCACCTTCTGTCCCATTGATGAACAGGCGGTTCCCCTGGTAGAACATCATCGGAACAAAACTTGAGACCGTAGAATCCTCGACTACCGATTCTGTCGCATAGGGGATTGATGCACTGCGCATAACCGCCGCGATACCCCACTTTTGTTCACCGTCTCTTTGCTGCCGTAAGTCATCCACCGAGATGAAACCTAAAGGCTTTGTATCTTCCGCGACCACAGGTTGTTGTTCTGTCTCGGCTGCCAAGGCAACCAATGGCAGACAAGCGATGAATCCAAAATGTTTAAACAAGCAATAGCCCTCAAAAATAACCCGCAACTATAATAGTAGCTGTCTCATACTTATATATACCTGAATTTATCGACATTTTTGTCGTGCTAGAGTAAAAAAGTTGTCATTCCGAGACAAAAAAGCACAAAAAAAGCCCGATCACATGATCGGGCCTTTATAAATCAGTTTTAACAATTACTGATGAGAAGCGATTTCTGCTTTCTTCAGTTCTTTCACACTCTTGCTTACTTCACGGCGCTCTTTAGAGAGTTCAGCACTGATGATGATGTGGTCGTCAACACGATCTTCGTAATCGCCTTTCATGTTTTCAACGATTTCGACGATCTGATCGTGTGTCATATCAGCTTTGATATAGTCGAGTAGGTTTTCCAATAATTCAACACGCTTACGGTTGTCGCGAATTTTACGGTCGTTGTCCAGAATTTCACGCTTTAGCTTGTTCTTACGACGAGTTTGGCGAACTAGCTCTAGGATAGTGTTCATTGTTTGTCCTTATATGAATCTACAAAACCTAACTGCCTCCCGTTATAGCAGAAACCGGTATTGCCACTCAAGTCACATTTTGAGCAGTTAAACCAAAACCAGCCGCTTCCTTGACTTATTTCAGTTTCACTCAAGAGAGAGCACTTATACATCACAAAATAATGAAAGCTAAAAGTAAGACTTAGTTAAACTTGTGAGGCTATTTCAGTGGCGGTTCAGGTTGTCGAAAATCCTGTGAAAGTCACCACAAAATTCTCATTTTTTTATTTGCAATTAGCTCAATGCTGCCTAATCTTTAATTGACCAGTAGTGTTTGGCATTGAAACAACAGTGACTCTGAATCGCTTCATCTAGCTATACTGTTTTGCAGTCCAACTGGAGCAAAAAGATTCAATTGTTACCTAGGTTAAATAGTATTGGCATATGTACAGATGTAAGTTATTCAGGAGACAACATGTCTAAAGCAACAGGTACCGTTAAGTGGTTCAATGAAGAAAAAGGTTTTGGTTTCATCACACAGGACAACGGCGGTGCTGATGTATTCGTTCATTTCCGTGCGATCACTGGCGACGGTTTCAAAACGCTAGCGGAAGGTCAGAAAGTTAGCTTTGAAACAGAGCAAGGTCCAAAAGGTCTGCAAGCGGCGAACGTAGAAAAGATTTAATTTCTTGTTCACACTTGGACAAAAGGGCTGCTCAGGCCCTTTTTTACTTTCTAGATTAATACTTTACTCCTCTAAAAACACGTTAAACCACAGTAACTGCTCTATTTTCGACCTTTCACTCTAATGTGCCGACAAATTAGTCAAAAAAGCGATAACCTTTTGTTTAACCTTGTCAATGCAGTGGTTTTGCCGCCATCTAAATCACACTTTTCAATATAAATAATTAAATTTTAAAGTATTTGCTTGCCTCCCACCCTCTCGTGTGGCCTAATGTGCTTGGCCTGAAATGCAGACCTATTTATGCAACAAATTGAAATAGAAAACTTCGTTACACCGCTTCATCGAGCGACGTTGTCCTGAAGAGCTCAACATTCTTTTGTCCATAAGTAATTCATTATGATGGCTTAAGTACGCAACAAGCGTTAATTATTTATTTTATTCAGGAGACATCACATGTCTAAAGCAACTGGTATCGTTAAGTGGTTCAACGACGAGAAAGGTTTTGGTTTCATCACTCAAGACAACGGCGGTGCTGACGTATTCGTTCACTTCCGTGCTATCGCTGGTGAAGGCTTCAAATCTCTAGCTGAAGGCCAGAAAGTATCTTTCGACATCGAACAAGGTCAGAAAGGTCCTCAAGCTGCTAACGTTGAGCGCATCTAATTCGCGTTAACGTGAAGAATATTGAAAGGGTGCCCAAGGGCGCCCTTTTTTATTTTCTTATCCCCTCACCTCTATATCTCGTCCTGCCTGCTGAAGCATTTGATACCAAGGCCAATATCAATCAGCCTTGTATTTCTTGATAATCAGCGTCATCAACCTCAAGAGTTCGACGGGTACAGACCGTGGGGCTACCTAGAGCAGCAGTAAACCACAGCCGATAATTGCACCTGAAGCAAACAATGAAATAATACAGAAACCCATAATATCTTTGGCATTTAGTCCCGCGATACTGAGAGCAGGCAAAGCCCAGAAAGGCTGAATCATATTAGTCCAGGCATCGCCCCACGCAATCGCCATCGCTGTCTTGGCTGCTGGGACACCAAGCTCTGCGCCTGCTGGCATCATAATGGGAGCCTGAACGGCCCATTGGCCCCCACCAGATGGCACAAAGAAATTAACGATCCCTGCACTGATGAAGGTAAACAGCGGGAACGTGTGTTCGTTTGAGATACTGACAAACATATCTGACATCGCCCCAGCCAACGAGATGCCCTCAGGGCCTTTAGCAACCATCATTCCCATGATTCCGGCGTAGAAAGGGAACTGCAGTAAAATCCCGGCGGTATTTTTGGTACCTTCGGCTACCGCTTTCAATAATCGTTTAGGCGTTCCATGTAACAGAATGGCAGTAAACAAGAAGATGAAATTCACAATGTTAAGGTTAAGCGCAAAACCGTTCTCGCTGAAATACATCACAATGTAGCTAAATCCCAACAATGCCAGCAAGCGATTCACCCAAGGTGATTGCTCTAGCTTCTCAGCCGGTGTTAAATCTGTGCTTTTTTCCTCTTCCGGGCTCTCATCCAGTGACAAAAGGGCCGGTGAAATAGTCACAACCTGATCCGCTGACGGGTGCATAGAGCGATTCAACAAAGGAATGGTGATCAGCATGGCCAAAAGAATAACAATGTTCATGCTCGAGAAAAGCGTTTCCGCGGTTGAAACCGGTGACAATACCGCACCGGCGGTCACTGCCTCCAAGTTACTTCCCGAGGCAAGCGCTAATGGCACCGAGCCAGAAAGCCCAGCATGCCAGAACAGGAAGCCGGTATAAGCCGATGCTATCAGGAGTCGGTAATCGACGCCTTTGACCTTGGCAGCAAGTTCACGGGCAAAAATAGCCCCGACGACTAGGCCGAACCCCCAGTTAATCCAGCAAGCAATCGCGGAAACGACAGTGACAATCAAAATAGCATGGCCCGGCGTTTTGGCTGTCATCGCAAGGAATGACAAGGCCCGGCGAAACACGGGAGCAGAAGCCATGGCATGACCCGTAACAACAACGAGAGCCATCTGCATAGCAAAAGTCAGCAAAGACCAAAATCCGCCCGAAAAAGCATTGACCATCTGAATCGGGCTTTGTTGAGTTACCGGCATTGCAATAAGGAAGACAGCAAAAGTTAACAATGCAGCGAATAAGAACGGATCAGGCAGATAACGTTGCACCAGTGCGGTACATATCGTTGATAAACGCTGGATTAAGGTTGGTTTTTGATAGGATAGAGTTTCAGTAGCCATTTCCTTCTCCTTTAGAATATGTCTACACGTGATTGGATATAATTGAGTTATTTCTCACCCACCATTGAAGCTTAACCCCAGCTAAATTGACACTTGTAAAAACAGGAAGTCGATTTGCAAATACTGGAAAACTACACCTGAGATATCTGGCTGGGTTAACGGTATTGATGGTTATTTCTTGTTATGGCCAGGGCCTTCCCGCCACCTTAAAATTGACCAAGTCATTAACCCACAGCGAATACGATAATTACCCTCCTTTCATCGTGTTCATTTTTGAGCCAGGGTTATTAAATATAAGACCCCGCTCCCCAGCATTTTACAACGTCGACAAGTTCTCCTAGTTTTTTAACACAACCATTGATGATTAATTGGGATGACCACATGACACGGTCGATATTACCTCTCGCCATAACTACCGTATTTATTTCAATGCCTACGCGATAGAGCCGATCCCAAAAAAAAGTGGCTTTTCTGGCTTTGTTAATATCGGTGCTGGTGGCGTGAGTGTCGAGTCCAATAATCTCGCCAAATTTGGCTCGGTCGACTTAAGCAACAACACCCTGAGATCAATCAATACCAAACCCGACAGCGAAGAGTCGGCCCTGCCAGTTATCGCCGCCGAGCTCGCCTATACCTTTGCTAATAGCCGAACCCAAATTTTCATTGGTAACCAACTGGAAGACTACATCCGTTTCGACTTCTCAACCCTAGCCGGAGTCAGGCAAGAAATTGGCAAGGCTGGCATATTGGGAGCAAGCTTCCTTTACACCCCACTAACCACAGAAGTGTGGGCAGATCCTTTCCTGACCGGCATCCCGAGAACAAAAACAGATCGTTCTGCCAATGGCTATCGCTTGATCTGGGATCGGATGTACGGCACAGGCCTGGAGCTCAGGTATTCCTACCGCGATGTCGATATTGATGATGAACGAAGTGGGGTCTCTCTGGGTTTGGATAACCAAGAGCGGGCTTTACTGAACCGCAACGGGGATGTTCACCGCTTCACCGTGCAGTACACCTTCACATGGGATTCCCCAAGACATCGACTAGTGCCTTCTTTTTCTGTTATCGATCACCAGAGCGATGGCGATGCGATGGCTTACGATGCCTATTCACTAGGGGCAAACTATATCTACTCCATAAACCGCTGGCGCCTCGTCACTAACGTCTATCTCTCTGAGCTTTCATTTGACGAAGTCCACCCTGTCTATGATAGAAAAATAGATAGTAGCCAACTGGGCGCAAGCTTCACTGCGTTTTATGCCAGCCCCTTTGGTTGGAAGAACTGGCTGGCAAACGGTACTGTCGCTTGGTTCGACGACGATAGTGATGTCGATTTCTATGATGCATCAGTCAGCTTGTTCAGTGTTGGCCTGCTCTATCGCTTCTAACTGCCTCATCATGAAATGGAAATGACGCCAGGCAACGATTTTTAATCGTGACCTGGCGTTGACCATGAGGCGGGTTTTTCAAACAAGGAAACCGAAACTACGAAGCGTTTTCCTCACGTATTAATGTGCCGTCGCTCTCAAACTGCCCGTACAGACGCTCGACCACCTGCCAGGCCTCTTCGCCGTGTGCTTGCCTGATATAGTTTTCGACATCTGCACGGATGGTGTCGGCAAAAAACGATGCCGCGAACATCCCTTGGTCAAGGCCGATGATTTTATTGGTAACTTCTCCTTGATCGTTCACCGCATCAAACCAGCCTACCGGGCTGACAATCTGCGGATGACGGCGCTCGACATCGCGTAGCAACTCGATGGCATGATCACGGTTAATCATTGCATACAAAGCGCTGGCATGCGGGGTACCCACCGGCTCTTGAAAACTCCGCCGGCCACGCTGATACGCTTCTGCCATTCCGTCAACCCCATATTCGCTGTAACGGCTATCTATCGTTGCTGACGATGACAGGAAAGGTATGCCGTATTCGGTGCTGTACTCGATCTGCACTGTTGCCATGTCGTCAAACATCTTCGGTACCGGCACCATTGACTGCTCATCAAACCAAACCGATGGCAACATGCCCTGGAAGTAGGCGCCATTCCAGGTCAGCATCGGGTTGATCACCTCCCCATCCCGCGTCACGTACTCGCCGGTGTACAGCCTCATATTAGTAAAAGTAGCTTCGGGGATAGGCTCCTCATCACCATAAGTCAGCACTGCAGCCCACAGCGGTGCCAATCGGCTCTCGTTTGCCTTACGGTCAATCTTGTATTTAACGTAGCCTCGCTGGCCATCGCCTCGATCTTGCCATGCTGCACGCAACAGCTCGCGGTCATTATTTTCCCGATCGTACAGGCCATACCAGCCCTGTTTACTTTCCATGATCAACGTATCAGCACGTTGCGCCAACTGGGCCAAGTCGGGATCTTCATGCTGCCAATATGCCCCCGCTACCGCCGCTAGCGACGATATCAAGTTCGCAGCATCAACAGCAGATGCCACCGAACGGCTATTGAGAGACAGCTCACCTGCGTCAACCTTATACATCCAGATAAACAGACCATTCCATTTCGGGGCGTTTTCCAGCTGACTCAAGACTTCTCCGAGGCGTTGACGCGCTTCTGCCGATCCCGCCCGCTCCATCTCAGTTAATACATTGAGGTACAAGCCAACTGTGGTGCTGTTCACCGCAGGGCGAGGCTCAATAATACCGTTGTCCATCAAGCGAATAAAATCATAGGGCATACCCGACTGGGCATCGACACCAACACCATCCCGGAAGTACTGCAAATTGGTATGAAGCTGTTGTGCAAAGTTTTCAGGGTAATGATGCTCTCCTATATAAACGTCTGTAATCAATGGGGTACTTACATCTTCAACACTCGATGCACATCCACCAAGCATAAAAGTCCCTAGCACCAGCGCTAATACCTTCTTCGTATAAATCAATACAGCCTCACTCTTACCAATAGAATCGTTTCAATAGCAACCTCTGGAATTTAACCTTGAACTATCACATAGTCGAGGAGAGCATTAATTTAAGTTGTTAATAAATATTATATTTTGAATTAGATCACACAGTAGAAACGATAAAACACACCAAGAAGCCTTACTTTTTACTGAAAGTGCCCGCACAGCCCCTCTGAAGGCCGTTTATCTTTAGTCTCGTCTGTATCACTCAACACTTCACCCGCGGGATATCCCGCCACCGGGTGGTATATTGCGGTGTCAAAAACTCCCGTCGCATCGCCCATCTGGGATTGATACCCTGAGCCGCCAGGAACAGACAGTCTCGGCCATAGCGCTGGTTGAGGCTATCAAAGACCTTCATCAATACCGGGTTGGTTGTTGATTCATCGAACAGATCACCCTGTGCATGTTCACCGCTGACCAAATCGATCAGCCCGACCCCGATTTTGTAATAACGTACCCCCGGCGCATAAAGTCGATCGAGCAGTGACGCGACCGCTTTGGTAATAGCCGCACTGTCATCGGTTGGATAGGCAAAGCGGTAAACCTGTTTAAAGCTCTGTGGCCGTTCGTCATAGGGCGAGTTCGAAGCAAACACCATCATCACACGCACCAGAGAACGTTGCTTTCTCAGCTTCTCTGCCGCAATACCGGCATGCTTGCACAGGGCTTGGCGCAGGCTGTCGGGGCACGTGATACGCTCGCCGACACTGCGGGTAGAGAAGATCTGTTTCTTGTCAGCCTTTGCCTGATCCCACCCCTTGCACACCTCGCCATTAAGCTCGCGCACGGTGCGTTCAACCTCGACATTGAATGACTTCCTCGCAAGCCCCGGCTTCATCGCGGCGAGCTGCAATGCAGTATTGATCCCCATGAACTCCAGCCGCTTGGCAATCCGTCGGCCAATCCCCCATACCTCGGAGGTTTTCATCTGCGCCAATATTGCCTGTCGTTGGGCTTTGGTGGCTATCACACACACCCCTTGGTAACCCTCAATCTTCTTTGCCGCATGATTGGCTACCTTGGCAAGGGTCAAGGTCGTGCCGATACCGACACAGACCGGCAACCGGCACTCCCGCCACACCGCCCGCCTTAACAGCTGTGCATGGTGGGATAAATCGGGTATCGCTTGCTGGCACTGGTGGAATGCCAGAAAGGATTCATCAATGGAATACACATGCTGCTCGGGGGCAAAACGGCCAATCACCTCCATCATCTTGGCAGACAGATCGCCATAGAGTTCATAGTTCGACGAACAAGCAATCACGCCTTTGGCCTCGCACCAACCGCGCATTTTAAAATAGGCTTTGAACTTCTCGACCCCGGCCTCTTTTGCCAGCCGATTGGCCGCGACAATACAACCGTCGTTGTTCGACAGGACCACCATCGGCCTGTTGCGCCAGTCAGGCCGAAATACCTGCTCGGCCGAGCAATAGAATGAATTGGCATCTACCAATGCGAACATAGCCGCCTCCTTCTAAGTGCTATCAAGCTTCTACTCACTAGCTCCAAAACCATCTGCCCCGCACCTAACGATTATCAGCAAAAATCTGACTCTGGCGGTGGCAGCGAATCGAGCGTGTTACCACCCCCTCCAATGTGAATTGATCGTGCTGCGAGACATACACGGGCATATACCCGGAGGCCGCAGAGAGCAGACGGCGTCGTTTGGTGTCAATGAGCTTACAGACAAACTCACCATTGAGGTTCGCCACCACCACATCGTGATCCTTCACCGTGATATGACGGTCGACAATCAGCACATCGCCATCATAGATGCCCACACCTTCCATGCTCCGGCCTTGCGCCAAACCGATGTAAGTCGCACTCGGGTGATCTACCAGCAGTTCGTCGAGCGACAGCGGAAGCTGCAGGTAATCCGTCGCAGGACTCTCGAACCCGGAGATCCCCGCACTGGCATAAAATGGAATAAAGTTCATAATTCACGAGACACTGTTTATTTATACAGTATTATTGTTATCCCAGACTCAGCACGGGTCAAGATGCACCTTGATCAATAGCCGCTTTTGTAAGCATGCGCGAGGTACAACACTGCAGACGCCTCCCCCAAAGCCAAACAGTCGCAAACCTCTGCAACAGCCCCAGTGGCCAGCACCGCCAACGATATATTGTCCCCGCTGTAATAACATGTAATACGATTTCACCAAGCAAAGCCTATTATTTCCCATGTAACATTTAATACTAATTCGCTGCCATATTTAGGTTGAGCTATCAAACCAATTATTGATAGCTCACACTGATTAAAAATAATAAAGGAATACATTATGAACAAAATTATCAAACTAAGTTATGAAGGAAAAGATTTCGGCTACATGGGAATGAAGAAAAATGGCAATATGCATGTATTCTATGGTGGAGCTGATAAGTCAGATGCCGTTGAATTTAAACAAGTTGAATACCCTAAACGATCCAATGCTTATTATTATGAAGTGGTGAAAGTTAACAAACACTATTTAGACATCAAAGCAACCAGCTCCGTTTTATTTGCCGACAAACCAAGTATTTCTTTGGCAATGTCATCAATCGTAGCCTGGGAAGAAGTTGATGGCGAGTTACACGCTATTATTAGTGGTAAAGATACCACAAAAGCCGTAAGCCGAAGCGCCGCCGACCCTGATAGTACGACACTGTACGGCAACTTAACCTTTGGTGACGGAAATGCCTGTAAAGTTAAGATCTTAGATGCAGAAAAGGTCAGCTAACATCAATCCAGATCAAGTGTCAATTGAATCGTGTGGGTTTTCAGGATAATCCCTGACAAACCCATATGATTAAATTCATAGCAGTATATTAATAATCCCAATAAAAAGATGACCTATCTTTTATACATTCAAACTTTTATTGAATTTGTTATATTGAGGGAGTAATCCATGTTTACAGGGAAAGGAAACTCATCAAGAAATATATCCATACTGTTTTTTATCTTATGTACTTTCATCTTTATAGAAAAATCAGTAGCCAAAGATAAAATATCAGATATTAGCGATTTAAACCTAAATGATATTGCATACCTTTGGCCAACACCAAAGAGCCAAGACGATGTTAATGCATTAATTAGTGCTGATTTTTTAATAAATGATGGTGAATTATGGCCTGAAGAAAAATTCAATGATGTCATTCACTTTGCAGAAAATAAAGTCAATGGTAAAGATGCTAGCGGAAATATCGTCAAAATCTCTTTTGTCAGCGGCGTTGGCGTATTTGAAGGCCAATTAAGAAAAAGAAAAAGCTGGAAAGTGGTTGGGTTTCGGGTAGATCCCTCAGCCCCGAGTGCATCTCCCGAGAGCATTGAACAATGGGGCAGCATCCCACAAATTCGCCTCGTGCTACAGCCGGTGACAGTAAACGAATCCGGTGTTGTTACCATTCATGATATGACGGCCCACCTCCCCTTCAATTTCGTCCTCAACACCACATGGCCATTCCAGCCAGATAAAATCGCCTTTGAAAAGATCCTCAACGATTTACTCACCCTGAAAAAATCACAACAACAAATGCAGGCGTCTAGTCAGCTGGAAGGTCCACTAAACGTCAATAGCAACCTATTGACTAAGAACTTTGCAGATCAAGTAAAAGCATTCCTGCATGACAACTTGTCCGCCAGCAGACTTGAGTTCATCTCTTTCATGGGGACGGCAAATTCAGATCAATGGATTTTCTTCAACTTAGCCAGCAATGCCCTGTCACCTAATTCACAACTGCTGCATGTAAAGCCAAGCTCTACCAGTGGATTCGTGGGTAATCGGATTGGCAACAACGTCAACCAGAACTTTGATAACTGTAATGGCATTAGTACCGCTGTGCTATTCAACAACGGTATTGATACTGAACTTGGCAATACTGTTCAGTGTGTTGACTCTGCTGCTACAAGCCCGGCTCTACCAAAACTACAAGATATTCCCAATATTATCGCCAACCCAGTCAACAGCAATGTAATGAATACAGACTGTGTCAGCTGTCATACCGAGTCGACACGAAGAAGCATTCTAAAACTGACCACGGTTAGCGCTGATCAGCTCCAGCTACCCGAATTTGAGCCTTACGTTATGGACGACTTATTACCCAAAGACAAATGGAATGTAAGAAACTTTGGTTGGTTCACTAAAGATGTACTCACTGATCCAAAACCAATTATCAGTACGAGAGCAGCGAATGAAACGGCTAGCTCACTGAAATTTATCAAAGAGCACTACGCGAATTAGAGGCTAAGCCTTATTCATTCTAAACCCATGCCATAGCGGCAAAAAATACGACAAGGAAAAGGTTATGACTGAGCAAGTATCACACCCATTAACTTTGGTGATGAACATTAAATCACCAGCAGATGCGCAACAGCTAAAAGAAGTCCTGGATGGATTTGAAAATATGCCAGAAGGCAAAAACCCCATCAATGTCGCGCTGACAAAGATTGGTACCGTACACTTTGCCCGTTTCGTGTTTTTAAGTGAGCTACAACTCGCGGTAATCACCAGTTACGATGGAGAGTTTGCCCGTTATATCCAAGATTTCACGAACGAGATTGGCGATATATTTAATACCCTTCTCTCCCACATGGCAGATGCCCCACCACTACCGGTACAGAATAACCTCAAGGAATTTATGCTGTACGTACAAAACAATGATCGCTCATACGTAAACGGCGAACTGCAACCGCTTTATAGTGCTTATCCATCGTTGACAGTTGCTGATATTCTCAGCAATGCTGAGAAAAGTGCTCTGCAAAAAGCAGGATAACGACTTTCAGGTATAGCGGTTTGATGTCGCTATACCTGTATTTTTCATCTCGGGGTATCAATTTTTCTACTTCCCTTACTCCACTAACGCTATTGGCCCGTTAATACCTATCTGTTTTTGCCAGTTAGCTGACAATTTCTCTGCTGCGCCGCTAGTCGTCTTCCATTTGTTTATAGGCTTTTCTTACATCTGGATGGTTCTGCAAGGCTTTGAGCATTCGGCGGCGATAGAGCCAGTTGATAACGGCAGTAAACAAGGTGGCAGCAATAGATACCACCACACCAGTTTCATTGATGGATAAGCCAGACACCACGCCGGTAAAACCCGCCCAGAGATAGGCAAACCATCCGATCATCTTCTCTCTCATAGGCGAATTTCAGTTATAAAAAAACCGCCAGAAAGGCGGTTGGGATTAGAAGTATGAAGCGCTAAAACGACAAAACCCCGCCGTGATGGCGAGGTTTTGCAATGCGGTAAATATGCATCGTTTTAGGTCGAGTGTCAATGGTCAGGTTAGAATTCGTACTGATAAGTAGGCATTATCGTTTCTCCCCCATAAGTACAATGCTCTGATTTTAATGAAAAAATATTGATTACCCGTGATTAGTGCCGAATAATAAGGCATAATTATAAAAGGATATAAAAAATCACATCAATTAGATAAATATTGTATGAATAGTGAAATTATTAATGCATTAAAAAATGCCAAAATGACAACATACTGTCTAGATGAAGATCAAATTATTAGCCAAAGTGAATGGATTGAAAGAGCATATACTAAATGTAAGTCGTTAGCAGTGTTCTTTAATACTAAGTTTTATATTTTACACAACGACACATTCAATGGTGCCGCTTTTTACAAGCCAAAATTTATCGCTTTAAATTTTGGTGTATTCGATCTATCTCAAAAAATGGCGCACATCATCACAAACTACTTAGTTCACGATATAACACCAAATATAAAACCCAATAAAAACCCAAATAGAAAAGCATACTATGACATATTCTTTTCTCTACCAAACATGGTTGACGCAAACAAAAAAACAATTAAAGAAAATAGCCTTGCCAACAATTATTATGAGCAAATAGCTAGTATATTTACATTATTTACAATGTTTCACGAGTTAGGCCATATAAATCACAATCATGGAGCCAGAAATATAAATCATTTCTGTGATGGATTCGACTCATCAACAAGTTCATTGTCTTCTGAAAATGCACTTGATAGTCAAACACGAGAAGTTATATGCGATCTTTATGCATTCGAATGCCTTGTGAAATCTCATGTATTACCTATGAAAAAAGAATTATCATATAATAAAGAAGAATTTATTAAATACCTAACAGATCATTTAACATTCATTTCATTGTATTTTTATTTCTTATCTCCAAATTTAAATAATGATGGTTACAAGCATGCAAGCCATCCACCTACGGCATTCAGAATATTTTCAATATATAAATATTTTCAAAGCGATGAAACGATAAACATATCTAAAATTGAAAAAGAGCTTATTATTTCATCATCTAGTGAAAATTTAAGAAAAATTCTAATCAATATATTCTCTGACAGTGCATCTAATAACTGGCATACTTGGTTTACTGATAGTGAACTTGCTGCTTGGCATAACGAAATTTATAACAGAACACCTAATTGGTATTTGTTTGAAAAATAATAACAAGTAAAAAATTGATTTAAACATATAAATAAAGCCAAAAAATGGAGTATATAATGGCATTTGTTGAACCCATAACTATCAAAGAAGCAATAGATAATGTTCATAAAAAAAATTATCTTCTTCCTGCAATTCAAAGAGAGTTTGTTTGGAGTACATATCAAATTGAACGTCTTTTTGACTCATTGATGAGAGACTATCCTATTAGCTCATTTTTATTTTGGGAAGTTGAAAGAGAGAATATAAGTAATTATCAGTTTTATGAATTCGTTCGTGAATACCACGAAAGAGATAACACACATAACCCTAAAGCCAGTATAAATGGGGAGAGTGGTATTACTGCTATTCTAGATGGACAACAGCGCCTTACATCTTTATATATTGGTCTTAAAGGTACATACTCGTATAAGCTTCCAAGAAAACGATGGGATAACAATTCCGCTTTTCCAAAACGCAAGTTATACTTGAACTTAATTTCTCCATCTAAAGATAACGATTTAGTCTATGATTTCAGATTCTTAACCGAAAGTGAAAGTCAGCATGCTAATGAGGACAACTTCTGGTTTCCCGTTGGAAAAATATTAGACCTTGAAAAACCAGTTGAAATAAACAAATATTTGATAAAAAAACAACTACTAACATTAAAAGAGTGTAAATCTGAATTTGCCAATGACACTTTATACAAACTATGGGAAATCATTCACAAGAATAAATCGATAAATTTCTTCCTTGAAAAGGATGAAAGTCTTGATAAAGTCCTAAATATTTTTATAAGAATAAATAGCGGTGGAACTCAATTAAATTACTCAGATTTATTACTATCTATTGCTACCGCACAGTGGAAAGAAAAAGATGCAAGAGAAGAGATCACATCTTTTGTAGATGAAATAAACACTATTGGTGATGGATATAACATTAATAAAGACTTTGTATTGAAGAGCTGTCTAGTACTCTCTGGCTTTAAAGATATTGCATTCAAAGTTGATAACTTTAATCAAGAAAATATGCAGATCATTGAAGATAAATGGGAAGGAATAACTAAATCTATAAGAGCAGCTTTTATTTTACTTTCAAACTATGGCTATCACAGAGATACATTAACATCAAACAACGCTATAATTCCGATTGCAGCATACTTGTACCTGATTGACTCGCCGGATAATTTCCCTGAATCAAATAAATATAAACATGACAGAGACTTAATATTTAAGTGGCTTGTAATGGTTCTACTGAAAAGAACATTTAGTGGACAACCGGATAATATATTAAGACCTATTCGCGAGGTTATAAATAAGTCAGAAGGTCAGTTCCCCTTTGATGAAATAATCAACAAATTAAAAGGAAGTACAAAGTCGATATCTTTCGATGATGACGAAATAGACAATTTATTATATTACCAATACGGGCAGTCTTATACATATTCTGTTCTTGCATTTATATATCCATCACTTGATTTCAAAAATAAATTTCATCAAGATCATATTTTCCCTAAAAAACTCTTCACAGCAAAAAGGTTAAGGAAACATGGAATTAAAGATGAAGATATTGAATTTTATCTTGATAATTATAATTACTTAGCTAACTTACAATTACTGGAAGGTATACCTAATCAAGAAAAATCAGGTAAAGACTTCAAGTCTTGGTTACTAGAAACATATCCGAATGAAGAAGATAGAAAAGTATACATGCAAAGACACTATATCCCTGATGTAGATCTATCTCTTGAAAACTTTCGACAGTTCATAGTAGAACGAGAAAAACTCATTACAGCAGAGTTTAAAAAGTTACTCTAAAACTACAAATCGAGTAGGAGGAGGCCTCACGGCCTCCGTCCTCTCACACCACCGTACAAGCGTGGGTCGCATACGGCGGTTCCGAATATATTTTCAGTGACTCATACCCATCTCTCAATGAGTACATGCCCATCTCCTTGAACCGTTTCGTTGGCATGGCCTGATTGAGCTGCGGCGATAAAGCCAGATGCCACCATCCTTTCTCTGACATCGCTAGCTTCCAAGCATTGCGCTCGTTTACGCCTTCTTGGCGTAACCATGTCGCTATGCTGTGTCTGCGTTTTCGCTGCTTGAGTCGGTAGCACCTTAAGCGCCGTCTTATCCATTCATCCAAGCGCTGCATCGCGCTTTTCCGCATGGCGAGCTTGAAGTAGTGTTGCCAACCTCTTAGATATTGAGTTAGTTCGACTATTACTGTCTTCAACTCTCGTCCTCGATTCCGCTTCGTTATTTGACGCACTCGCTTCTTCATGTGAGTTTGTGCTGTCTTCGAGATATGGATACTTCCATCTCGTTGGAAGCGATGGCCTAAGTAAGTCCGCTCTGTCACTCTTGTTGCCGCACTCTTCTCCCGGTTGACCGTGAGTTTCAGTTTCTGCTCCAAGAACTCCGTTATCGAGGCTTTTACTCGATTTGCGGCTTCCTCACTGTGTACGTAGATTTGGCAGTCGTCTGCATATCGGCAGAACTTATGCCCTCTTCGTTCAAGCTCTTTATCCAACTCATCTAATACGATATTTGATAGCAGCGGAGATAATGGGCCACCCTGTGGTGTCCCTCGTTGCCTCTGCTCGACTAACCCGTTTCGCATTATGCCTGCCTGTAGGTATGACCTGATCAGCTTCAGTACCCGTTTATCTGTGATATCTTTCGATAGCCTGTGCATCAGCCTATCGTGGTTCACGGTATCGAAGTATTTCGCTAGGTCAACATCGACTACATAACCCCGCCCCTCCCTGATGTAGTGGCTTGCTGCCGCCAGAGCATGGTGGGCACTACGGTTGGGCCTGAACCCGTAACTGCTGTTGGAGAACTTAGGTTCGTAGATATCTGTCAGGACTGATGTGATGGCCTGTTGGACAATCCTATCAAGTACCGTTGGGATACCTAGCTGCCTCACTCCCCCACTAGGTTTAGGGATTTCTACACCCAAGACGGGTTGGGGTTGATAGCTACCGTCCAGAAGGCTCTGGCGGAGCGCTTGCCCATTGGAAGACTGCCGAAGCACCGAGATAGTGGCTGCTATGTCGAGTTTATCAACCCCAGCACATCCCTTGTTCTTCTTTACTCTTCTCAGGGCTTGGTTCAGATTCGTTGATGAACAGATCTGCTCCATCAACTGAGTTGAGGTCACCAAGACTCGTCCTCCTGTCTACGCCAAACATGCTTGTCATTCTTCGTAGCCATGAGCGTCACTTGCGGTGTTGCCCATTGGTACGTAGAGATATTGTTCATCTTGCTATGACTCCACATGATTGAGTGTCTAGTGACTGCTTCTTGATATATTCAGTTCCGGCCTTCCCTTGGGTTGTACTTCCCCAAGGTACTATGCCTTCTGCTGACTTCTTATTAACCGTCACGCAGCATCACTGCTGCACTAGTCTCGTCCGAGACAGCTAATAAGATCTCCCGAGGTAAGACGTTGTTCTTTCACTTGGTTGTGCCTGATTTACCCGTACACACTTCCCGTCGAGGCATTGGGCTATTCTATATATGGCTAGGTTACCCAAGTTGTACTGGCCTACTATCAGATTTCTGTTCGTCACAACCAAGTTTTGCCGTTTGCTTCCTTCAGATCCCACCTCACGGTGGACACCCTTGCATAGGCTAACGGTTCTCGCTCGACTGAGCCCGTAGAGGACTTTCACCTCCTAGAACAACGCCATGCTCGGCGCACCATACAAGTAAAAGCCGACTCCTGTCGGCTTTTATTCTTTCTCCTATGCCACTTCCCTCTCCTCTTCCTTCTCTCGCTCCACCATATTCTGCACAGCCAACACCGCTGCGGTTCTCTGACCTGCCAACCACGCCACCAACTTATTCAACACCGTTGAGTACCGCTTGAAGCGTGTATAGGTGATCGGCAAGCTTTGGCAAAACACCGCGAAGCGGAATTCTGTCGTCCACTCAATACGACCTTCTTTAACAGCATGGGCACTTGCGGGTGACGCGATGCTTGTTGCTTACCCTACCCGCGCCATTGAACTCAGGGCATAGCTGACCGATTTGTTGAGTCGCTTCAGCTATCTCGGTTCTTGTTTGGGGTAAACGCCACGCCATGTTTGCATCGCTTTGGCAGCTTCTAGCCAGGTTTGCTAGTATAGCTCTCTGGCTGAATCCCTGTCTGACAGCAGCTCTACAAACAGCACGTGAAAACCGATGGGTGACTCCTTCCAAGTAATGCCCACTATCGCCAACTGCTCATCAAGTCTGGGTAATGATTAACTTTATGAAGAAACCATAACTGATCCATCAACGAAGACATGATATACGATTCAGCAAAAGTTTTACCGGCACTATTCACACAATGGGTTTAGTGGGTTACTTCAACAAACTCTAATGCCGACAAACCAAAATCTCTAACCTGCAAATATTGCGGAGAGTCATTACCCGAAGGCTGCGCCAACTTAAAACAAGGTGGACTGTTCAAAGGTGATGCCCGTTGTTGGCACACCACAAACCGAGTCAGGATTTTCGATCCGCTACCACTACCAAAATCACCGGAGGTTTCATGATGGAATATTTAGCCCCACTCATATACTCCACCGGATGTGTTGTGTTTTACATCGGTTACCTACTGGCCACCAGCAAGAGTAATAAGTGATGAGTAAAACGATGCGACTTTCTTGGCTTAACTGCGCCAAGTGCGATAGCAACAAAATCGAAGTTACTACCGAACAAGGTAACGATGAATGGATCTACGATGGTGACAAATTAACCTGTTTAGACTGCGGCGCAACCGGCGAACTAGAAACCGACGGTGGTATCACTTGGTTCGAAGCAGATAAGGAGCCTAAAAATGTACAATTACACTGACTACCCCACTGTTGATGTCTCTTATCGTGTTAAATCAGACAACAACGTGACACCGTCACCGTTAAAATCTGATAAAAACGATGAGCAATCACCCAAACAATCAAAAACAGTATCAACCTTAGATGAGCAGTCATCACCACAACTGATCAGCCACAAGGAAGTGTTGGCCATGTTCCACATCAGCAGCAAAGCCACCATCTACAAGTGGCGCCAAAACCGCGGCTTTCCAGATCCGGTTACACTAATGCCATTGCGTTGGTTAAGGTCGGCAGTTGAAGAGTGGAAGGAGAATATTGGAGGATGTGGGCGGTGAAATCACATGCGGTCAAATGCTATTGACCGCATGCTCATGATAACATCAATGATGTGTATAACTAATATTTATTAAATACTAACAGTAGTCGCAACCAAGTTCTCAATATGAATTACATTTTCAATCTCGGTATGCACTTGTAAATTGTTCTCTTTTGTTTCAATTGAAACAATCAAGCTAAATTTACCTAAGCTGGATTGCCTATTCTCTTTCTTAAGCTCTTTCCACCAGCCACCAACTGGATAGACCGCAATATACTTTTTCTCTGCAAGTTCTTGCGCTGTACCAGTCCATACATCACTGTGGATTGAGCCTCTGCTTCTCAACTTTTGACCGAGTAACCACTGTGATGAATCACTTTCACCTTTATCAATTTCAGGATTATCATCTCTGAATTTTTTATTAATTCGATAAACAAATTCATCACTATTTTCTGATGAACTATTTAAATCAAATCGCAAACCAAATGAACTATAGTTATATTTGTTTTTCCAGCCACGCTCACCAGGATTTGGTTCAACAAAATAAGATAAGGTTACTCTTAAATTAACCTCCTCTTCTGCTAACTTTTGAAGTTCATTTTCAGGCCACGGTAATGTATACAAAATCATTGTATTCAATTTACCATCTGGTGTATAAGGTTGAATATTGTCCTCAATAACCATATTAACTGACTTATCACCGCTAGAAATTGCTTTTCTTAAATTAGGATAGCCATAACCAGCGATCCTTAATAAATTCTCAACTCGTTTTTTTGTTGTATAAGGGGAGTACCTTTCAAGCAACTTCTGCGGCCACTCAGCACTATGGACCATTAATGCCCTTATGGTTTCAGGCCAATAATCAGGATATTGACACCAAACTTTTGATGCAAAATTTGAAGCTAATGCTGTTGCAGCACTAGTTTCTCTAAATGGGGACAAGTAATTACCATGAATGAAATCATGGTGCGTTGAAATAAGGCCGAGTTCTTCTAAATCTGCAGCAAAATTACAGCTATTATCATAACCATAATTACCACCTTCAAACACGATGTCTGGCTTTAGAGGTGATTCAGATTTCCAAGTTAAACTTGAGGTAGTTGTCGGTCCAATATCGGTTAGATCTGATAATAACGTATAACCAGGTGTCTGAATATTATCTTCACTTGCCCAATACCCAACCGTTAAAGCATTGTATGCATTTGCTGGATCTTGAATTGAAGACACTTCACAAGAATAAGGGAAATTAGATGCCAAATTGGGTTCAATATTACCAGCAGATATAATAAAGAGACGCCTTGTATCGTCATCTGGGGTTTCTGCAGCTAACATATCGATTGTAGCAGACCAGCTTGAAGGAGCGCCTTGCAAAGTATATTCAGATGTTACTGCCAAAGTATAAATTCTGTTTTTTGATGGCCTTATTGCATCAATATCATAAACAAGAGACTCAGTTAAAACTCCATATAGTTCAGGTTTGTTGTAACCAGAATCTGGTAGAATTTTTGCCGATTCTATTGATGACGTTATATCGACTTGTGAATTAGTTAACGTATACTTCAAATCACCTAGCATTGCTAACCCAGCCATTCTTGTCCCATGACCTTTAAGATCATTGATAGACCAACTTGGGTTATATGTTATCTGTGCATGTGGGTCACAAGCTGGAACTAGAAGCGGGTGCTCCGTATTGACACCTGTATCTAGTATACAAATAGGGACTCTTGACGGCGAGTGGTTATAATTAATTGAATTAACCCACTCATGCTGTTCACACGCATCCATTTCCGTAAAATCAGTTGATATTATCCCAACAGGTCTAATCTCAGCGATTAAGCCAGTGAGCACTTGAAAACGTTCAAGACTTTCTAATGATGAAGATACAATCTTAACCAGACGGTCTTTAAATTTTAAAGTTCGGTTTAAAACTGTAATATCACAATTATTTGAAACTTGACTTATTGTACTTTTAATAAAGTCTTCATTACTTTCACTAGTATTTATCCACAACTCAAAATTATAAATTTTACTCTTGTCAGTAGGAAATTCATCAGAACTAAACCATAAGTCCTTAAGCTTTGATTGGTTAATAGATGAAATAGACTCTATTAAAGACTTCTGCTTTGGATTGCCTGCTTTTGTTTTTTCATTACCATATTGAAAAATCAAATTATTTAACTTATAAATTTTTGAGGTTGGTATTGCAACATTTGCTATAACAGAATCATTTACCTTATTAACCGATAGCAACTCCATTCCATGTGAGTCCAAGCTATCAATCTTCAACGGATCAGGATTAAAAGAATTCTTAACAAAAGTCAATACTGTTTTTTCTGGGGCAGAACTGACACCAAGTTCATGTTGAACATTAGCAAGTTTCAATGTTGAATTAGAAAAAGCCTTTTCAAATGAATCTTTAACAACATTATAATGTGCATTCTGATCAATAAAAAAAGGCTTTTTATCAATTGGAGAATTAACAGGGGTAAACTTATATATGTTATTCTTAGGTTTAATTTTTAAGTGTTTTTTCATTGCCAACCTTATTTATGATACGATTTTCTCTCATTGAAAATTGATTCTAAAAGCTCTTGTTCAATATTATTATTATCATTTATAATTGCAATTTTCATTGCATCATCACAACTTTTACTTATCTCAGCATAACTGAGACCTTTTGCAACATTTACAAGATTTTCTTTGTCCGTGATTCTTAAATCAAATGATAAAAACTTTGAGTCTATTAACTCATAAACATCATTATCACTTGGATTTTTATACTCTATCACATCATCAAATCTTCTATACAATGCACTATCTAATATTTCTTTATGGTTAGTAGCAGCAATTATTAAGCTATCTGAATGATGTTCATCTAATAGTTGAAGGAAAGTATTAAGAACTCGTCTCACTTCACCAACATCATTGGATATACTTCTTTTTGAACCAATCGTATCAAACTCATCAAAAAGATATACACCACGATGTTGTGATATATATTCAAAAATACTTCTTAATTTAGCGGAAGTCTCCCCCATAAATTTTGTCATGAGAGAATCCATTCTTACTATAAAAAGAGGTAAATGAAGCTCACAAGCAATAACACTTGCTGACATCGTTTTACCGGTTCCAGGTGGACCATATAACATTAAATGTCTTTTCGGAACCAAACCAAATTGTCTTATTTTTTTTGAATTTCTATTCTCATCCAAAAATCGATTTAACTTCAACTTTATATCATCAGATAAAACTATATTGTTAAAGTTAATCGTAGGATGAGTAACAGAAAACAAATCTGATGATGGTTGAGTCATTTGAGCTGAACTTGCCGAAAGAACCTTTGGCGTTCCACTCTCGCTATTCATTGAGTGTTTAGCTTTCTCAACTAAGAACCTCAATTCATCAGCAAATTTCGTATGTCCAATTTTTGCTTCGTGTGCAGCAATCTGAAGAACGACAGATAAAAACCTTGCATCATCCTTTTTCATGAAATGCTTTACCAGCATTTTGATTTGATTTGCACTAGCCATTTTCATTTCTCTCAACATCTAACACCTTCATTATATGTGCTTTTTGTGAGACATAGTTAAAAACTTTTATTTTTTTTGACATGAGCGCACAATTCGTAGTCATTACCTAAAACCCTGATTTATCAGTTCTTAGGTAAGATTCATTGAATTATAGTTAAAGCTAGCAATACTAAATGTCAAAAATGTCTTTAACGCTTACAAAATCACCAATTTCAGCATGCAACCTATTTCCGTACAGCTCATACCCTTCCCTCTGCTCTTCAAGCCAATCATGCTTGTTGTACACGGCCAGTACCCCTCCTAACTCATGGCCTAGCATCTTCTCAACCACATGTGGCATCACACCAAGCTCTGAAGCACCAGTAGACAACGAGCGTCTGAAATCATGAGTACGCCACTCTTCTAATGGCAAGCTAGCGCGTATACGGCGTATATAGCGGTTTGCGGCTGAAATAGTAATTGGGGTGTTGAGGTTTTGTCCTGGGAATAACACGTCATCGTAGGTTTCCATGACGCGCTCTAGTATGGCTCGAGCTTTGGTGGGGATTGGGCGGCGGATAGGCTTATTGGTTTTGCTCAGCTCTTTGGGGACTGTCCAAATGCCGGCTTTCATGTCGAAGTGGGATCGCCTTGCTAGTCGTAGCTCTGAGAGGCGATTTCCCCATAGCATGGTAAGTTGATGGAGGGTTTTGTTTGCAGTGCTGGCGCGGCTACGCTCAATGGCTAGCCAAATTTGTCCTAGTTCGGACCAGGTGGGAACACGGCTTCCACATTCTCTGGCCGCATGCCGACGTTTTGCTTTTTGATTCTGTCGAGGCCGGTTCTATCAATGATGAATTTACTTTTGCAGAAGTTAAGGCAGGAACGAAGCGTGGTAAAAATGGAGTTGGCGGTTTTGGGCTTTTCAGCTCCAATATCATCGAGCCATTGCATCCATTCTCTGGCGGGTATGGTTTCGACGTTTCTGTCTGGGAAGGCGCCAAAGTAGTAGTTTCTGGAAAAGGATCGGTAGAGCTCTTGCGTCCCCTTTTTCAATGTGGGGACATAGTGCTTCAACCAGTAGTCAATGCAGTCATCTAAAGTGACGAAATCTTGTTCACCACTACCTGAAACACCATTAGCAATTTCAGGATTTCGGCCAGATTCCCTCAATTCCATCATGATTTTATGTTTCCGCCTTGCCTCTTTAAGGCTAGTTGCGGGATACTTACCTATCTTTATTCTGAGGCTTTTTCCATTGAACCGACAACGATACTGAAAGGTAATTTTTGCGGTGGGAGAGATACGGGCTATCAGCCCTTCCCCATCATTGATTTCTGATGGGCCATCGTAAGATTCTTGTTTTGAGATCAGTTTCAGTTGCCGGTCTAAAATGGTCATACTAAATCCTTGTAAAATCGATGATTTGGTCGCTTGGTTTTAGAACTAGTTTTGGACGCACAGCGCAAATGTTTGGACACAGATTTGGACGTAAATGCAAATCCCAAACGTAAATGCGCCGGAATCAACTACTGTATAAGTGTACAGTATAGCATTTAAAAGCCATTGTAAGAACAAACACTTAATACCAATGCGATGGCTTCTGGAAACTACTATGAATGATACAAATCAGCCAACCCTGTTTTGGCTGGATTATGAAACCTTCGGTGCCAATCCGGCGCTAGATCGCCCGTGCCAGTTTGCCGGGGTGCGTACCGACATGGACATGAACATTATCGGTGAGCCGCTGGTGATCTACTGCAAGCCACCGGTGGACTACCTGCCTTCACCTGAAGCCTGCCTTATCACCGGGATCACACCGCAGGAAGCCCATGAGAAAGGCTTGTCAGAGCCTGAGTTCATTGCCCGTATTCACCATGAGCTGTCGAAGCCCAATACCTGTGTGATCGGCTACAACAACGTACGCTTCGATGATGAAGTGACCCGCTATACCCTTTACCGCAATTTCTACGACCCATACGCCTGGAGCTGGCAAAACGGCAATTCACGCTGGGATTTGCTGGATATCATGCGTACGTGCTATGCGCTTCGTCCGGACGGCATGAACTGGCCTACCAATGAGGACGGCCTGCCGATCTTTAAGCTGGAGCACCTCTCGGTTGCCAACGGTATTGAACACGCCAATGCGCACGATGCGATGGCCGATGTGTATGCCACTATTGAATTGGCAAAAATCGTTAAGCAGAACCAGCCAAAGCTGTTTGACTACTTCTTCAAGCTGCGTAATAAGCGTAAGCTGCAAGAGCTGGTAGATATCGTGGAAATGACCCCGCTGATGCATGTCTCTGGCATGTTCGGTGTCGAGTGCGGCAACACCAGTTGGATCGTACCGATGGCATGGCACCCTGATAACAAGAATGCGGTAATTACGGTTAACCTGGCCATGGATCCGACCCCGCTTATCGAGCTCCCTGCCGATGAACTGCGCGAACGCCTCTACACCAAACGGATTGATCTCGGCCCGGATGAACTGCCTGTTCCGCTGAAACTGGTTCACCTGAATAAATGCCCGGTTCTTGCGCCGGCAAAAACACTACGCGCCGAAGATGCCGCCCGTATCGGTATCGACCGCGAAGCTTGCCTGAAGAACCTGGCGACCTTGAAAGCGCATCCGGAAATCCGTGAGAAGCTGTTGGCGATATACAGTGTCGAGCGAGAGTTTGAAAAGCATGACAACGTCGATGCCATGCTTTACGACGGCTTTTTCTCCAACGCCGATCGCTCAACCATCGATATCATCCAGAAAACCCCAGAGGATGAACTGGGCAAACTGGAACTAAACGTCAGCGACAAGCGCATCAAGCCGCTGCTGTTCCGCTACCGCGCCCGTAACTTCCCGATGACACTGGATTACCAAGAGCAGCAGCGCTGGAAGCACCATTGCCAGGATTTCTTCGAAGAGAACCTTCCAGGGTATATTCAAAACCTCGAAGCCGTTGCCATGGAGCACCAATCGAGCGAGAAGAATATGAAGATCCTAAAAGCTGTCTACGATTACGTACAAACACTGGTGTAAATTAGGCACTTTGCTGTTGTTTGATTCTGTCACTAGCTGACTGAAATAAATGTAGAAAAAATTAGCCCCTTGCGCGCACGCCGCCAAGGGGCTTTTTATCGCCAATGATTCTTCGTTGTGAGATTGCGCAACACCGCATGAACACCAACACTAAATAGTGATGGATTTGAAATTGTCATTCATGGATTCGAACGATGAATTGTAGTGATTGATATGACAACACAATCTTTAACACGCTGCTTCCGCTTTCCCGCGGTCGACTTCGAGCCAGATGTACACCTGCTGGTATGGCGCGACAAAACGGAAACACCGCTCACTTTGCATGAGTCTCGATTACTCGAGGCACTGTGCTATTGTGCCGGCGAAGTGATCAGCCATGAGCAGTTGCATAACAAAACGTTCAGCCAGCTTGATCCCTATGAGGATGGCACCAATCAGCATTACGATCTCAACACCATTCTCAAGCCGTTGGCCGCAAAACTCGAGCGCCAGGGTAAAATGGCCATTCCCATTGAGGTTGTCCCACAATACGGCTTCAGGGTGCCGCTGCCCGAGAAAATGTGTCGACTCGTCCATGAACCTGATAAAGCCGAAAAGAAAGAAGCCCTGCCTTCACCAGAGCACGACAATCACGAGTTCAGATCTGCCACAGAAGAAATAGTCAAAACCAGTGTGGTGCACAAAATCTCTGTTGCTGTGTTGGCATTGATGGCTTTTGCCGTCATTGTCGCTTCATTTACCGGCTATTTATAAACCTCTTAAAACCGGCAACTAAGTGTGGCTTAGATCACATTTATTTTGTATGATAAATGAGTTTCTTCTACCACACCTGAAGGGCTCATGGCTTATCTACGATCTTTTTTCATCATATTTATCTGCCTGATGATAGGCAAAGGCATCCAACACCTTACAGGTTTAGCCATTCCCGGTAGCATTATCGGCATGCTGATTTTGTTCACCGCTCTCTCAATGGGCATTATCCCCGCCCACTGGGCAATGCAAGGCTGCCATTTGCTTATTCGCCATATGGCACTGCTGTTCGTTCCTGTTGGCATCGGCCTAATGAACTACCTCGATCTTCTCACCAACAACACCCTTACCATTCTTCTCAGCACTATCGGCAGTAGCGTGGTGGTATTCGTGGTTATTGGCTTGGCAACACACTATAAGGAAAACCAATGATCTGGCTGCTGACTACCTTGGTCGTGTTCTACACGGCACGCTATATTTCAAAACATATCCAGCATCCGATTGTTAACCCGCTTCTGATCTGCCTGGTTGTGATCATCCCGCTACTCATGTGGCTGGAGGTACCTTATGAAACCTATTTTGAACAGAACAAATGGATCAATGCCCTACTCGAGCCCGCAGTCGTTGCTTTGGCGTTCCCTCTGTATGAGCAACTTAGCCAGATCCGCCAAAAGTGGAAGGTGATTTTCTCTACCTGTTTAATCGGCAGCGTACTGTCGATGATCACCGGCGCCGGTATTGCCCTTGCGCTCGGCGCAGATGCGCAGCTGACGGCATCTATCCTACCTAAATCGGTGACAACGCCTATTGCGATGGCGGTGGCCGAACAAGTTGGCGGACTCCCTTCGGTTGCCGCTATTATGGTAATTATCGCTGGCTTATTTGGCGCGGTACTGGGTTACCCCCTATTTCGTCTTATCGGCGTCAAAGCGCCAATTGCCAAGGGGCTTACCATGGGTACGGTATCCCATGCTTTGGGTACGGCAAAAGCAGCGGAGGAGAATTATCAGGAAGGGGCATTTAGTTCGTTGGCCCTGGTGATCTGTGGTGTGATCACCTCTATTTTGGCGCCAATATTGTTTCCGCTCATCATAGCTGTGTTTAGCTAAGCTGTGCTGGTAATCGAATACAAAACTAAATGACTGATAATAATCTATAATTTTTTTATAACCTGTGTGACCCGACTCGCATTAATGCAAACAATGAAACGATTCATTGTTAAGTGTGATCAGGATCACTCAATTATAGGATTAGCAAGCCTACAATGTTTCTCCATACACAAGACGGAGTGAAAACTCATGCACACTAAAGTAATGGATGCTTTAGGCGCTCTACCCACTGATCTAGCTTCTGCAATCAAACCTGTGCTAGAAGCCGAGAATTTCGATGCCACCTTAAGCCCTGAGGTGTTTGCTCAGTTAATGTCGAAAACCAACATGACTGACAGTGAATTGCGTGTAGCATTACTTCCGCTTGCGGCCGCTTATTCTGTTGCACCTATCTCTAATTTCTATGTTGGCGCGATTGTTCGTGGTCAATCTGGTACGCTTTATTTCGGTGCTAACATGGAATTTGTTGGTGCTTGCCTTTCCCAAACGATTCACGCAGAACAATCCGCCATCAGCCATGCTTGGGTGAAAGGCGAAACCGGCATTTCAGATATCACCATCAACTACAGCCCATGTGGCCACTGCCGCCAGTTCATGAACGAACTGACTACGGCCAAAGAGCTCGTCGTTCAGTTGCCTGAGCGCGCTGCTAAGTCGCTACAGGAATACTTGCCTGAATCTTTCGGCCCGGCCGATCTGAATATTACCGATGCACTGCTGGCCAAAGTTGATAATGGCGTTACAACCGAAGCTACAGAAGCCCTTGTTCAACTAGCTTGCCAGGCTGCAAACCGTGCTCATGCGCCTTACACCAAGAACTTCAGTGGTGTGGCACTAAAAGCCAAAGACGGTAAAACGTTCATTGGTATGTATGCTGAAAACGCAGCATTCAACCCTAGCCTTCCTCCTCTTCAGGTTGCACTGGTTAACATGAACATGGCGGGCTATTCACTGGCTGACATTGAAGAAGCGGCACTGGTGGAAAAAGCTGACAGTACTATCAGCCACCTGTCTGATACGCAGACGACACTAGAAGCGCTGAATCCGGATATTCCGTTGTCTTATGTGGCAGCATAAGCGCATCGTATTAAAAAACCGCCTACGGGTGGTTTTTTTGTATTTGTGAGCCCTTGGCGGGCAGAAAGCAGTTTTTTCTTTCTATGGGTAGGTGTATGATTTTCAAGTTATAAACTCAATAAAACATTAATTCATGTCTCATCAACACAACCCGATTCAAGGGGCAAGCTGGATGATTACTGCCGGCTTGGCTTTTGCGATAGTCAACAGCCTGGCACAGTATCTCAGCATGGTTCTCCACATTCCATCGACCACTGTTGCCCTATTCCAGTATTTCATTGCCTTGGTGGCCATTTTTCCCTGGCTAAGAACCCTCGGTCTCCGTAACGCACTTCGCACCCAATATTTCGGCCAGCACTGTTTTCGCGTCTTGCTAGCGGTTGTCGGTATTCAGCTTTGGCTCTGGGCCCTGGCCTACCCAGTACCTATCTGGCAAGGGATCGCGCTGCTTATGACCTCTCCGCTCTTTGCTACGATTGGCGCAGGCATGTTCTTAAAAGAGAAGGTCGGCACTGCACGCTGGATCGCAACCCTTGCGGGCTTCAGCGGTGCCATGATAATTCTTGAGCCATGGTCAGATGGGTTCAGCTGGGCGACATTACTGCCCGTAGCCGCCGCCTTTTTCTGGGCGTGCTACTCATTGATGGTAAAGAAAATGTCGGCCAGCGAATCACCAACCACCATCGTGGTATACCTGCTGATCCTCATTACTCCGTATAACCTGTTCCTGGCCGTTCCGGAATTCACCCTGCCACAAACCGGGTTCACCTGGCTGCTGCTTGGCGCAGCTGGCTTGCTAACGGCACTGGCCCAATGGGCTATCGCGAAAGCTTATGCTGTCGCCGATGCCTCGTTTGTCCAACCGTTCGATCACGCGAAGCTACCCCTGAACGTGCTTGGCGGTTGGCTGGTATTTGGCTGGGTTCCGCCAGGAAGGCTGTGGCTTGGCGCTGCGATTATCATTACCTCCGTTGCCTTTATCACCCAATGGGAAAATAAAAAAGCCGCCCCCGCAGAAAGCTAACCCTGCTCTGCACTCAAGCCCCCAAGCCTGCATAACATCATTATGCGCTTGGGGTGTCTTATTCCCACGACAAGTCTCACATCGCCACCGTCTACACTCTCCCTAAACCAAGCCTTTTGAAGTTGCTGGGGTATATAACCAACCATATATGAGGTTTACGGAATGTCTTGGCGTGCTTTAACTTTCTCATTTCTCTGCGGCGTTCTGCTATCGCTCTCCTTGATGTCTCATGCCCAATCCTTTGTCACGATCGGTACTGGCGGTGTAACCGGCGTTTACTACCCGACAGGAGGCGCCATTTGCCGATTGGTCAACAAAGGCAGGAGTCAACACGGTATAAGATGTTCGGTCGAATCTACCGGAGGATCGATTTTTAACATTAACAGCATCCGCACCGGTGAACTCGATCTGGGCATCGCCCAGTCAGACTGGCAGTATCACGCCTACAACGGTACCAGCAAGTTTAAAAACAGAGGCCCGTTCAAGTCACTGCGCTCGGTATTTTCCATCCATCCCGAACCCTTTACCGTGGTTGCCCGTGCCGAATCGGGCATCAAACGCTTTGAAGATCTCAAGGGCAAACGGGTGAACATCGGCAACCCGGGCTCGGGTCAACGCAATACGATGGAAATGCTGATGAAAGCCTATGGCTGGACGAAAAAAGACTTTGCCCAGGTTAGCGAATTAAAGGCGTCTTACCAGTCACACGCCCTGTGCGATAACAAAATCGATGCCATCGTTTATACCGTTGGCCACCCTAGCGGTGCAATCAAGGAAGCGACGACAGCCTGCGAGAGTGTGATTGTCGATGTCTCTGGCCCTGTGGTGGACCGATTGGTTGAGGAGAACAGTTTCTATCGCAAGACAACCATACCGGGGAGAATGTATCGCGGTAACAACCACGACGTGCAAACCTTCGGGGTCGGTGCCACCCTTGTGTCATCAGCGACAGTGGACGAGAGGATTGTCTACGAGATGGTGAAGTCGGTTTTCGAAAATTTCGATACCTTCAAAAAGCTCCATCCCGCTTTTTCCCTCCTAGAGAAAGAGGAGATGGTGTCGGATGGGCTCACCGCTCCACTCCATGATGGGGCGAGGAAGTATTACCTAGAGGCCGATTTAATCGAAAAAGAATAACCCTGCAACCAGTAATCAACCAAACTCCCAACAGAACACCAAACAAAACGAGGAGCCGATATGGCTCCTCGCTAATTGCATCTTGGGATTTCGCTTAGAAGCGAATACGGAAGCCTAGCTGGCCTTCCAACTCAAGATCGACATCTTCAACCACGTAAAGTGTTGGGCCGACCTCGCCATAGAACTCAAAGCTGTCAACCGGCACTTGGAAACCAATCCCGCCGCGTACACCAAGCTTGTTGTATTTATTATCTACGTACTGAGCACCAACAAAGGTGTAAAGGTTATTCATACCTGGATCTTTGGTTAGCGAACCTAGGTTAAAGGTTTTATCGAAAGCCAGACCAAAATCGTCGATACCTAGCGAGAAGCGCAAATCATGGTGCTTATACTGGATACCAGACATAGGGCTACCAAAGAAGATGCCGACAGCTTGTGACGCCTGAGCTGAAAATGGAACCGCCATCATCAGTCCGAGAGCTAGCAGATATTTTTTCATGATGTAATCAATGTCGTTGCCAAACAAAACTGCGGCTAATCTAACGGTAAAACGGGGCAAATTCGAGCCTAAAGCAGACTAATGACATAACTTTGACAATCATGACAGAATATTGCTGAGATTTCGTTGTCTCCTCCCGCCCGGCCAAGGCGAGCAAAAAGCCACCAGTTCGCATCAACAACAAACACTATGCTTGATAACGAGTTAGCCAATAGAAAACGATTTTATGCTATCGCTAAAAAACCACGCGCAAACGTTTGCGTTGATGGGTGATTGCTGTATGATCCGCACTAGTTTCACGTCACCTCCAGTAAAGGAATTCCAATGTTAGGATCTGCCACCCGCTTAAACGCAACGCGTGTACTTCTTCTTGGCTCTGGCGAGCTTGGCAAAGAAGTCGCCATTGAATGCCAACGCCTTGGTCTGGAAGTTATTGCCGTTGACCGTTATGCCGATGCACCGGCAATGCAAGTTGCCCATCGCAGCCATGTTATTGACATGTTAGATGGTGAGGCCCTGAAGCAGTTGATTGCCGATGAGAAACCCGATTACGTTGTTCCTGAAATCGAAGCGATTGCCACTGATACCCTGGTTGAGCTAGAAGCCGACGGCCTGAATGTCGTACCGACCGCCAACGCAACCAAGCTAACCATGAACCGTGAGGGTATCCGTCGCCTGGCCGCAGAAGAGCTTGGCCTGACGACTTCCCCTTACCGTTTTGCCGACAACTATGACGATTTCAAAGCCGCGGTAGAGCACGTCGGTATTCCTTGTGTCGTGAAACCTGTAATGAGTTCGTCTGGCAAAGGCCAAAGTGTTATCAAGTCGCAGCAAGACGTAGAGAAAGCCTGGAGCTATGCCCAGGAAGGTGGTCGCACCGGTGCCGGACGCGTTATTGTCGAGGGTTTTATCGACTTTGATTATGAAATTACCCTACTGACGGTACGCGCTGTCGACGGAACCCACTTCTGTGCGCCAATCGGCCACCGCCAGGAAGATGGTGACTATCGCGAATCATGGCAGCCGCAGGTCATGTCAGCAGAAGCTATCAAGGCAGCTGAGTACGCCGCCGGGAAAGTGGTAAACGCTCTGGGCGGCTACGGTATCTTCGGGGTGGAGTTGTTCGTCAAAGGCGACCAAGTGATCTTCAATGAAGTCTCCCCTCGCCCACACGATACCGGCATGGTCACGCTGATCTCTCAGGAGCTGTCTGAATTTGCCCTGCACGTCAGAGCTTTCCTTGGTATGCCAATCAACACCATTCAACAGTACGGTCCGTCGGCTTCCGCGGTCGTGCTGGGAGAAGGCGTATCCAACAACATCCGCTTCGATAACCTTGCTACTGCGCTTGCTCGCCCGAACACGCAAGCTCGCCTGTTTGGTAAGCCAGAAATCAATGGCCGCCGTCGCCTCGGGGTCGCCCTGACCCGCCGTAATAGCATTGAGAGTGCCGTTGAAGATGCCATCGCCACTGCCGCTGATATCAAAGTCGTTTACTGATATCTTGCGCTAGCGCAGACCGATCAAAAAAGGAGCCTACGGCTCCTTTTTGTCGTCTATGCTCACCAGGGCTTTATGCCACAGTGATCACCCATGCCTCTTCGGCAAAACGGGTTAAACCACGCTTACGGCGAGGGTGAGACTCATCAGCTTCGTCACGCGCCAAGTGGCGGATATCGCACCCGGCAAACAGGGCCTCAATTTCCTCCTTGACCACCGAGAATGGAGGACCGTCCATTTCATGCTGCGGGTAATCAAGAGTAATTAACAGAATACGCCCACCCGGCTTGACCATGGACAACAGCTTCTGGGTATAGCTCTGGCGCATTTCCTGCGGCATCGCGATCAGCGCAGCGCGATCGTAGACAATATCGACCGGCTCGACTTTAGCCATAAAGAAGTCACCACAGTGGATGGTGATTTCATCAAACTCGTAAATAGACTGGCCATTGCCCATCGGGATAACAAGCGGCGTGTAGAAGTGCTCGGCAAAGTATGCGCGAACGGCAATTTCACTCAGCTCGATACCAACCACTTTGTTGTGCTTAGTCGCAAGCCAGGTCAGGTCGACGGATTTACCGCACATCGGCACCAGCACCGCATCCTCACGGGTAGGCTTCACCTCCGACCAGTATTTTTCCAGCATTGGGTTGGTATCATCAAGATGAAAACCGATTCGGTTTTCGGCCCAACGGCTATGCCAAAATTCTGCATCCATTAATCATTTTCTCTTTTTTAGACCGACTGCTTGGCTTTATATCAAACTTGCCATGATATAGCTAATCAAGCCGTATTAAACGCATGCTCGTAGAAGGCGCTGTAAGGCATTCAGGAAGGTGTTCCCTGTCACAATCAAGCGAAGGTATTGCTTGATGATTTAACGCGGCAAAACGACGCACAGAAAACAATCACAGAGGATAAAAAACACACATCCAGTCCACTTGGATTATCACCCCTAGGGTCACAAGGGCACGGATACAAAAAAAGATGCCGAAGCATCTTTTTTCGTTAGCTAGATTTCAAAGGCAAATCCAGCTAATACCAATCTGGTATAAATCCTTGTTCTTCTGTACTACGCAGGAAAAATGTTTGTCATCGCCTAGCGAGCAACCATTTTAAACAGTAATACCGAACAACGAGTTATGTAGCGTGGTATAAAATCTGTTCTTCAATTTTCTTTTATGAGAGTCATTGAATAAACGATAAATGCTACCGAATTAAGAAATTCGGAACAGCTTAATCGAGTCACGGCGAACAGTCACACCACGGAAAGTTACCGGCTCAAGCAGCGTCATCAGTTGCTTTGAAACGAAAAACTTACCGCCGTAGCTACGATCACCACCACGATTTACCCAATCTGCAAATTCATCTGCCAAGCTGAACATAGAGTTTCCAACAAGCAGAACCAACACTTTAGCGACTTCACTGTCATTCTGTTTATTAAACTCCGCGTCGCGAACCTTCTTGCGATATTCTTCGACGATTCTTTCTAGGCACTCAAATCTGCTCATATACACCACCACAAAAAAAGAGGTGCGGATACTACTGCTCATACTCGCCGAAATCAACCCACCCGGGGCCTATTCTTGGCAGAAATTTGTAATTTTTTCGTTCTCTTAACATGATCCAGGCCATTTATAAGGAAAATGACGATTTATGTCATATTTTTCACCTTGCCAATAAGTTACATTTAAAATATAACTTTATTTGTAGCGCCTTGATTTCAAGCAAGAGAAATGACCATGAGTGACCACGAAATAGACACCTCGATCTTAATCGGCAGCCTGAGGGCAGAGTATAAAACCCTTGAGGCGATGGTGAAGATCTACTGCAAGGATCATCATGGCACCAGAGCACTGTGCGACGAGTGCGCCGACTTTTTGCACTATGCGCTGACAAAGCTCGATCGCTGCCCTTATGGCGAGGAAAAACCCACCTGCAAGCTATGCCCAATTCACTGCTACAAAGCAGAGTACAAGGAACGCTCCCGCATCATTATGCGCTATAGCGGCCCCAAGATGTTACTCCGCCACCCTATCCTGGCTATCCGGCATCTTATCGCTGGCAAAAAGCCGGTACCCGCCAAGCCAGCGCCTAACGCTTCTAACCGCCACAAGCGAAAGTCACTAAACCGCTAGCCTGCTAGTTACGGTAGTAATCAACCACCTGAATAGTACTAGGTGGTTCATTAGCTGCCAGAGACAGTTGAAAACTGTTCCCGCCATGCATCTCTACAGATGAACCACCACGTCCTGTTACACTCACCCCCTCAATCTTATCGAAGGTTCGTGACTCGCTGTAATGCATGACAACGATCAAGTCCACGTCTTGGTTGGCTGACAACTCGAACTGACAAATACCGGTCAGGCAATACACATCCAAGCTTCCGTCTTGGTAGTGCACATTTTCTACGTTCTTTATCGGCTGCGCCGTGATCAGCAGTTCTTCACCACACCCTGCCAGCATTGCCGCACCAACCATTGCGGCCAACATCATTCGTTTCACACACCCTCCGTTAACTTTTACCTTTCACACCATGAATATCACATCAATAATTGCCAAAGTGCAAGCCGTGACTTGCCAAAACTTATAGCCGCAAGCCGTTATCCACCAATAAAAAAAGCGCCAGTTAAAACTGACGCCTTTTATCCTGTCTATAGCTTGGATGGTTCAGAGAATTAGTGCTGCGGTGTTAGAGACTTCGCCTCTTCTTCCTTCTCCAACTCTTCACCTTTGTTGATCAGTTTGGCAATCACTTTCGACAGGGCCAAAGTGACAAACGCCATCACAACCGCCAGTACCGCAAGGTTAAAGAAGTAGCTGGCATAAACATTCTCAATCAGTTCCTGGGTGAGCTCCACATCCTTTGGCAAGGCTATGCGGGTAGAGATAACCGCTGCCAAAATACCACTGAGTGACAACGCAACAGAGCGCAGGCCGATAGAGAATGCAGACAGGTAACGTGGAACCATCTCAAAGATAAAGCCAGCACCCAGCGCACCGACAATCAATTCTGCCAATGACTGGAAGAAGTGCACCCACAAGATCCAATCAGCCGAAATCTTGCCATTGTCACCTACAAAATTCGTTGATAGCCCTAACAGCGAGAAAGCAATGGCACTGAAGATGAATGCCGCAGAGAACTTAGTTGGAATTGATGGTGAGATACCTTTTTTCTCTAGCCAACCATAAATAAAAATTACCGGACCGCCCAATACAAAACACCATAGCGGGTTGAATGCTGCATTTGATTCAGGGCGAATTGGGATCAAACCAAATAGATGATCACCCATCAAGTTGATGGCATAAATGTTCATCGACGTTAACATCTGACCATAGTAGAAATAGAACACGATCATGATGAAAATAAGGATCAACACTCCACACATTTTGTATTTGAAGGCTGTTGAGGCTCGGGTAATTTCGAAAATGAAATAGCCAATGGCACCAATACCTAATGCGTACAATAGGTATTTACCTTCATCGAGGTTCGAGAATACCCAGAATACCAAGCCCAACATCACTGCCGACCCAAGTACAAAAGCACCCCATACCTTGATTGATACGGAACGACGGTCAATATCATTACCGACAGCCACAAAGCGGTGACGGAATAGCACGAAAAGTACAAGAGTGATCGACATCAACCCAGAGGCAATATAAAAGTTCCCTTGGTAGGCCAGGAAAGCCACCATGAAGGGGAAAAGGTATTTTGACGCGAACGAACCTAAGTTATTGATCGAGTAATTAACTGTCAGGCCTTGCTGGAATGAGTCACGGTTATCTGCAGCATAGGAATTCCCCAACAAGACCGTTGGGCTGGTTGCGGAAAGGCCCCTTGCATAACCAATAAGCGCGATAGCAAAAATACTCAAAGGGACATTCAAAGTACTTGCACCGGTACCAAGTGTAAAGAAACCGATGGTATAGACGGTATAACCAATATATACCGCGCGGAATGAGCCAATATACCGGTCAGCGACAAAACCACCTACGGCTGAGAAAACAGGCCCAACGGCACCGAAGGCACCCATCATCATGATGGTTTCCGCCTCACTGTAATTGAGCTCATCAAGGAAGAACTTGGTAAGTAGAACGTAGGTGCCATAGAAAGCAGCGCCCCAAAGGAACTGCCTTAAGATAAGTACTCTGGCAATAAAAGGGAATCTAGAATTTGCGTCTTGCATATTATACTCCTTCAATATTATGCACTGCACAAACTAGCAATTTGCAACTATTAATTTCATGATCAAAAGCAACTTATTCAACATATCACCTATGGTGTGCGCACTTTTTTGCATATCTGTGACATTGATATAAGAATGGTCACTAACATGTTGATTAAGAAAGAAATAAATAAACCATTGGTATGTTTTTCGTTCTCTATCTAAGTGCTTTTTGTATGATGAATATTACTTTCAGCTAACTAACAGCGCATTTATTGACCAAAACGCACTCAGGACAGTATTTTCATGTGGCGGAGTGGCTACAAAGAAAAAAAGCTAGCAATATGCTAGCTATTTTAATTCGGCGCCCAAAAGACTATGGCAACTGTTTATAAAACAAAAGCGTCGCGTCCAATTGACCTGCCGAACTCATCGCAAAGGCTGGTATTTCGCCAGCGAGTTGGAAGCCCAGCGCGGTATACAACTTCGCGGCGACATCGCCCTTGCGTGTATCTAATACCAATAGACTTCGGCCAAGTTTAACCGCCATCTTTTCCACACAGTCCATCAGGGCCCTTCCTACCCCGTTGCCTCTTTGCTGAGGTAAAACCATCAACTTTTCTATTTCTGCTCGATGGCTGCCATTAGCTTTCTGACACAGTGCCAGTTGGACCACACCAACAACTTTCTCGCCCTGTTTGGCAATAAATAGGCGTCGCTCGCCTTTTGCTATCTCCTCTTCGACACTATGCCAATAAGAAATAGCTTCCACTTTTTTTAATGGGGGTAGAAATCCGATTGAGGCACCATCATTTACACACTCAATTAATAATTCGATGAGCCCCTGTTCAACCTCCGTGGTTGTATATATCTCCTGAACATCCATGCAACCTTCTCCCAATGCTATCCACTAGCTGTCCAATAGAATGGATAATAACCAATCTGACATGACATCGCGTTACTGACAAGCACAATCCTTACTTCCCACTGTAGCTTTATCGGCAAAGGGAGTATAACAACGGCTTATTAATTCATTGTGATACGTGGTCTGTCACATTATCATCGGCATCGTACACATACCCCAACAGGATAAAAATAATGAAAGGTATTCTTTCTGTTCAGTCACATGTCGTTTATGGGCACGCAGGAAACAGCTCCGCCGTATTTCCCCTTCAACGTATGGGATTTGAAGTTTGGCCAATTCATACCGTCCAATTTTCAAACCACACCCAGTATAAAGAAGGCTGGACTGGACGAGCATTTGCTGCAGAAGATATCACCAGCCTAGTATCTGGCATGGCTGCCATTGGACAGCTAGAAAACTGCGAGGCTGTGCTCAGTGGCTATCAAGGCAGTGCAGAACAGTGCCTTGCCATCGTTGATACCGTCAAAAAAGTTAAAGCGGCCAACCCTAAAGCACTGTATGTTTGTGACCCTGTCATGGGTGCACCAGACAAAGGCTGTATCGTGGCCCCGGGGATTGCCGAGCACCTGATCAATACCTTGATGCCTATGGCTGACATTATCGTGCCTAACCAGTTCGAACTGAGCCAATTTACGGAAATGGAGATAAACTCTCTTGAAGACGCGATTAAAGCTTGCCAAGTAGCACTTGAAAAAGGCCCTAAGATGGTTTTGGTCAAACACCTGCATAGCATTTCAAGTGAGAGTTTCTCGATGATGCTAGCCACCCAGGAAGGCTGCTGGCTTGCCCAACGTCCTCACCTTGAGTTTGACAAGCAACCTGTTGGTGTCGGCGATCTTATTTCCGCCCTATTTACTGGCCAATACCTGGCAAAAGGTAATGCTGAGGCGGCATTCAGCCATTGCAATGACGCCTGCTATGCCGTGCTAAAAGAAACCTCGCAACGCGGGGAATGGGAACTGCAGACGATTGCCGCTCAGAACGAGATTGTCGCCCCTTGTGAGCACTTCCCTCTAGAAGCGCTATAACGGCCTATCCAACAACAATCAACGCAGTTATAACCTCAGTTGACCTGCGTTGATTGTGATTAGAACCGACAGTTTGGCGCCCGCCTCAGGCCACTGACTGCGGAACCCTAGACTTATAAAGAAGACGTTCGAATACGTCTGCAGGCAAAGGCTTGCTGTAGTAATAGCCCTGACCGTAGTCACACCCGTTCTGAATTAAAAAGTCGGTATGCCACTTTGTTTCAACCCCTTCCGCAACCACTTGAATATTTAACGCTTTGGCCATTGCAATGATGGCACTTACCAGTTCGCGGTTCGGCTCGTTCTGATCAATGTCGATCAAAAAAGATCGATCTATCTTGAGCTTGTCGAATGGAAACTTTTGCAAGTAGCTTAATGCAGAGTACCCTGTACCAAAGTCATCAATCGTTAGCTCGACCCCTTCGTCCCGTAATGCATTAAGCAAGGTGACAACCTCTTGGGTATGGCTGAACAGCAGACTCTCCGTCACTTCAATATCCAATCGATTGGCAGGCAATCCCGAGGCTATTAGCCCTTGTTTGAGTTGAGAAAACAGCTTGTCGCAGTACCTGAACTGTACGCTAGAAAAGTTAATCGAGATCTTCATTGGCATAATACTCTGCCAGCGAGCCGCTTGTTGACAAGCCTGGGAGATCGCAATCTCACCCAGCCGGTGGATCAGACCATTCTTTTCTGCCAATGGAATGAATTCTTCCGGTGAGATAAAGCCAAGTTTGTCGTCATGCCAGCGCATGAGGGCTTCCGCCCCAACGATCCGATTCGTTGCCAAATCAAAGATGGGCTGATAATACATGACGATATCGTCATTATTGATAGCCTGGCGAAGCCGTCCGTCCAGATCCAACGTCCGTAGGGCATCTGTCATCATACTGGTTTCGTAAAACCGATAGGCATTACGGCCATCCTGCTTCACCCAATACATTGCCGTATCGGCAGCGGCCAGCAATTGGTGGGTATTGGTACCGTCTTGCGGGTAAATTGACATGCCGATACTGGCGGTGATGAAGAACTCTTGATTCTTCCAGGTGAAAGGATGATCAAACAACGACAGAATTATCGATGATAATGCTTGAGCATAGTTCTCGTCGCTAAGATTAGGAATAATCAGTAGGAACTCATCTCCTCCCAAACGGGCCAAGACACTTGAATCTTCAATCGCCGACAGCAGACGCTGGCTGCTCTCTATCAAAATAGAGTCACCGGCCAAGTGCCCCAATGTATCATTGATTTGTTTGAAATTATCGAGGTCAATGAACATGACGAGCACCTTGCTGTCATTCTCGATTGCATCCGCAACAATCCGCTCTAATTGCTCATTGCCATACTTGCGGTTGGGAAGCCCCGTGAGAGCATCATGAGTCGCTTGGTAAGCTAATTTCTGTTCGGACGCCTTTCTCAGGTCAATTTCTTCTACTAATCTCTCGTTCTTCACAGCAAGCACCCGCTGCTGTTTATGAGATTCTTCAAACTTTGTTCTTAAAATCACATTCGCGTTATTTATATTAAACGTGTAAAACAACCCCACGATAACAGGTACAGCAAGGAAAGAAATGCCTGCAACAAACCATCCAGACGTAAAAATATCTTTATCATTGACCGGGGAAAACCACCCTTTTAGTTGGTAAGGCGTGTTTTCGATAGGTAACTCGAAAAAAATAATATTCGACTGCTCAATATTTTCTTCGCTAATTGAGTTCCACACCAAAATATCATCAGACGCAGAAGAAAGAAGCATACGGCTTTGGCTTCCTTCATATTCTTGCGCAGTAAGTTGCTCAATAATAACTAAAATATTAATATCGGCAATCAGGTAGGCAACAGGCCTGCCTGAATAGTACACAGGTTGGTATATTTCAATGCGGGGGTTATTTTGTTCCTTGCGACTATGTATTACATGCGTTCCTTCTGCTGAGTTTTGCAGCCTGTCAACATCAACCTGCAATTGAATATTTTCAGCCGTATCGACAATCACGTCCCCATCGTAGCCAGCCAATATAAAGCGCTCATATACTGGTATCTTATTGACCAACTTGGTTTTGACCAATTTATTTAATTCATAATCAAGTTTCATCAAACTTGCGCCAAGCCCATACTCCATCGACATTCCCGACGCCAAGTTAGCAAAGAAGGTCGTCATGGCTCGGTCTGTCGTTAAATCAGACACTTCCTCGCTGGTAACGCTGAAAAAATACTCAAGCATGCTGGCATAGCTTTGTACTTTGAGCGTCAATTCACGGTGCTGAGACTCATTGAGTCTTGTTTGACCGAGGTTGGTAACCGCCAAAATCAACATCAAATATGCCGCTAGCAAGACTGCAGCGATAATGATCAGATTACTACTTGACAGTTTTTGTATCCGTTTATTCATAAATCAGCTTCATTGCTTTTTCTAAAGTAGTCGCCATAATAATAAAACACCGATGGATAGTGCCTTTCTATAAGTTTATGATAAGTACCATCATTTCTAATCTTAGTTAAATATTCATTAAATGCATGGCGTAATTCAGGACTATTTTTCCTAAATGCTGCAGCCATTCTTTGATCTTGTGATATTGGTCCAATAACTTTGATATCCCCAGGCCACTTTTCAAGCGCAATTAAAGTATCAGCGACATCCAATAGTGTCGTTTCGGCATCATTATTTAAAATGGCCGGAACCATTTCATTTAACTTTCGACCAGGTTCAGGAAGAATGATATTTGCCCCTGTCTCGTATAAATTATATAAATTCGGGTCTAAACAAGAATGTTCCATCGCCAGCACATCTTTATCGTCAATCAAGTCCTTAACGATATTAATATCTTTGTTTATATCGCCAGTTGGCTTGATGGGCGTTAATGACGAATCCGCCCTAGCCACCAGCCAAACCGCTGAAGGAAAGTAATCAACAGAAAAATCCACCAACTCTTCGCGCCAGTCTAATACTGTCGCCCCGTTAGCAATAATATCGCCTTGAATGGATCCCTTTTCGCCAAGCTCTATCCTGTTATTCAAATAAAGGGCATCTTGGCCGGTCAACTTTCCGACCACATCATTCCATTGTGCGGGCACATACTCATATTTGACCCCAAGGAAGTCAGCAAACCCTTTTACGATCTCGACATCTAAGCCGCTAAGTGATTCAAAATCATCCGTTTTAATATAAGAAACGAAGTTTGCATACGGAACGCCAATGTGTCGTATTACGCCCCGCTCTTTGATTTCAGCCAGATCACCGGCCAAAGCCAATGAGCTCAGCATCGCTCCCATCGTTGTAGCTGTTGCTACAAGCAAGCAGCGTAAATAGTGCTTCGCCTTTGTCATGAAACCCCATCCTTTCACCCGTGAAGTACAAAAAAACGCCCAGCGAACTGGGCGTTTGAGCTTAAGCCTGAATCATATCTTTGTATAAGTGCTTAATCGCCTTGACCAGCCCCTTTACGTCTTTCTCGTCATGGAATAAGTGGGTCGAAATCCGCAACGCCTGGGTCGCCTCATCATCATCTAGATACAGCTTGAAGTTGGTCGTCCTGATAATGTAACCATACTCTTCGCGCAGCCTGTCCCTGAACAAAGTCAAGCGATCACCGTTATTCACATCTAACGGAAACGGATTAAAAGTCGTTAAGCCACTGTCTAGCCCTTCGACATCCGGAGAGAAAATGAGAGCCTGGGGTAAAGCATCGGAGAGTTGGCTTTTGCATATCTTACTTAAGTACAACACGCGAGACTCAATACGACGACGACCAATTTCGTCCCACATTTTGCAGCTGTCCGCCAACGCTTGTTTGGCCGGATAATTATCATTACCGATATACTGCATCTGCAATTGAGTACCGAGGTAGCCGGCATGGGAAAGCGAGGAATTAACATACCAAAGTGGATTGTCACGGTTTGGCCAATATTCATCCAGCCTTGTCGCATTATCCCTCACATACAAAATTCCCGTTGCTCCGGGACCACACTGCCACTTATGGCCTGAGCCCGCATAAAAGTCACAATCAATATCATGGAAGTCGAGATCCAGCATCCCAATGGTATGTGCACCATCCACCAGCGTCGGCACCGCATATTTTTTCGCCAGCTTGCAAATTTTCTTGGCCGGAAGGCGTGTACCGGTCTTGTAAGTGATGTGAGAGAAAACAATCAGCCTTACATTGCTGTACGCATTAAGTGCTTTTCTGAACGCCCTAACATAATCCTGATCTGAAACGGTTTCAGTGCCTGTGTATGCCGGCAACTCAACCTCAACCACCTCTACGCCATAACGCTGCTTGACAACATTCAACGGAGACGTGGCTGCAACGTGTTCATGATGGGTTGTCAGAATCACATCACCCGGCTCAAAATGAAGGCCGTTGATAATCGAGCACATGCCGTCTGTGGTGTTACGACTTAAGATTATCTCGTGCGGATCAGCACCGAAACCTGCGGCGATACTTTCCACCATTTCTGAAACATACGGCCAACCACCAAACTTACCGTCCATATCCCAGGGGTGTTTAGCCACAGTCCTGTTATTCTTATCATAGGCCTGCAGCACCGGCTTAGGCATCGACCCCGTTGTCCCTATATTCATGTAGGTCGAGTTATCGTCAAGGATGAACTGACGCCTCACTTCCCGCCAAAAATCAGCCTCGTTACCACCAGAGTGAAACGAAGACCAGTCAGTGGTTTCTTCAGTAGCGCTTGCCTGTCCGCTAAAAAGCGTACTGCCAACCCCTGCAACGGCAAGCCCGGTGGTGGTTTTCAAAAATTGTCTGCGCTTGTAATTTGTCAGATCAGTATCTGAATGACTCATTAATATCTCCCTGTGCCACGCACAATTTTGTCGAGAACAATTTACAATCCTGTCAATAAAATCACAAAACATTACCAATTGTAATTATTCTTTTCTGAAATACCGAGCAATATCAAACTATCCCTGTGCAAATACAATCCGTCATTTTACTAAAAAGCCATACCATGATGGCTGTGTTCAATTTTCTGCACAGCTGTATAAATAATTAGACTATAAAAACCTGAAAGACATAATTTATGTAGTATAGAGCTATGTACCGGGCCTTTCTGGTCAGCACCCTGCACATAAAACGCCCATTCTTTTGGGCGTTTCTAAAGGATGTAAACTATATAGCAGGGTAAAGTACTAGTTTTTATCATCAGTATCGCAATAAGCTTCAAAGGCCTCTTCTGTGCTGTCTATCCCTTCGCGTTCAGCCAATTCCCACGGTCTTTCGCACTGAGCGGTTTTTGCACACCAGACATATCCTGCAGAGCTCTTACAACCATGCTCATCCTCATCAGCCCCCACAACCGACTCGGAAGAATCATTGCAGCCAACAAATAGGACACTGCCAAACAACAACACTACCCCCACTCGCGAACGAGTTAAAAAACGATACGTCATACACAAGCTCCAAGAGATCATTATGATTATCCCCAAGCAAGTTCAAGATACAGAGACCTTCGGGAGGGTGTCAGCCCTCTGAATCCTAGACCTTGAGGTAACTTGGCTATAAGTATATACCGAGAGGAATCCCGACAAGTTAGGCCGTACAAATCAGACGGTGAAGAACGTAATATTTGCTTATTAAACAAGCAATTAATCCTGCATCCTGACTTAAAATGTGACAAAGCCAGCAAAAATGTTCATTTAGCATTGCGAGAAAAGCTGCGCGGGCTTATCGTTGCTTTGTAATCAGTGACTTAGTTGACTAGACTTTTATAGTAACTATGTAAAATGCTAGGCGAGCATCGTATAATGGTATTACCTCAGCTTCCCAAGCTGATGACACGGGTTCGATTCCCGTTGTTCGCTCCAAATCAATTTGACACTGTGAAGTAAGATGACATGCGGTGGTGGCGGAATTGGTAGACGCGCTAGCTTCAGGTGCTAGTGTCCGCAAGGACGTGAGGGTTCAAGTCCCTCCCTCCGCACCAATCTTACTTATCGGTAAATCCCTCTTTTTTGCTCTCAGCTTTAACATCACCCTCTACTTTGCTGCCTTTTGATTTTTATCAATCCTTGCTGGAAATATCTTGGAGCAATATCACACAGGTTGCACATCCTGACCACTAAGCTTTTTGTACACTCAACAACCTATACAAGGAGGGTGTGATGGCTTATTTAATTGTCTGCTGTGATGGAACCTGGAACGATCCAGACAACAGGGACGGTGACGTGTTGTCTCCAACTAACGTAAAGCAATTTTTCGACTTTATCCCGGAGATACCCGATACCCAATATACGCGCTACCAAGCAGGTGTGGGCACCGATGGCGGCCTCGATAAAATTACCGGCGGAATCTTCGGTTTTGGTATTTCCGAAGACATTCGTGACTGTTACCAATGGATTGCTGACAAATATAAGCCCGGAGATAAAATCGTATTAACCGGGTTTAGCCGAGGTGCATATACCGCTCGAAGTCTTGCGGGGATAATCTGCCAGCTCGGCATCGTAGCCCTGCACCGCCACAGCGAGTCCGATTGGGATGAAATCATTAAAACCATATACAAGGAGGGATACAGAAACAAAGAGTCCGCGATTTTTTTAAGAGCTCATCACGACATTGAATTTCTGCCCCACTCAGATAAGGTCTTCTTCCTGGGCGTTTGGGATACCGTTGGCGCACTGGGGATCCCGGACGACAAAGCAATTGCAAATCTTTTTGATAACCCCAAAAAATATCAATTCCATGATGTCAAACTCAGCCACAATGTTGCACACGCCCGCCATGCTGTTGCGATCGATGAGCAACGTGGTAGCTTCACCCCAACGTTATGGAAAGATGATGTAGCTGATCCTCACCCTTCCATGAGCCAGCTATGGTTCCCTGGCGTACACAGCGATATTGGTGGTGGGTATAAAGAAGACGGGCTATCTAATATCGCTCTGATATGGATGATCGATGAGCTGCAAAAAGTCGCAACCGATCTGCAATGGCACAGCAATATGATCGCGCAAGTGATACCTAATCCCGCCGATGAACTACACAATTCCCATGTCGGCATGATGAAGGTCCTGGTCACAGCGCCTAGAAACATTCCGTGTTTTGATCAACAAGCAGCCAGCTTCCATGAATCAGCACTATCAAGGCGTGAAAACCCTCCGCGCAAGCAGGGATCTTACCGCACCACCCGCCCGATTTCGCCCGGCAGCCCGGTAACACTGGATATCTACGCCAAACATCCGTGGTCATGGACAGGCATCTACCTTGAGGAGGGCAAATCCTATCGCTTTACTGCCCGGGGACAGTGGGTGGATAAAAATATCTCTTGCGGTCCAGCCGGAACCAATGACGGGAAGTTTTACTTTGGCGAACTGGCCCATCTAGCCAGCGAAGCATTAGGCGTACTAGAAAAAGCCTACAAAAGGTTACTGGACAAACCTGATGCAAACTTCATGTTAACCAAACGAAATGAAGATGCCCCCTACTTCTGTTTGATGGGAGCAATTGCCAATGGTGGTAACCCAAATACCGATGGTACACATAGCCCACTCAGAGAGTTTTCGATAGGGGAAGGTACCACTATCACTGTGAAAAAGTCAGGCTACCTATATTGCTACCCAAATGACGCATGGGGATTCTACGGTAACAACCGCGGATACGTAACACTGAAAGTGGAAGAGTATTAATCATTAAACTGGAAAAGGCATAATTCTCAGAAAACCAAGTAACATATACAGCGCTTAATCTTAAGTTTGCTTGTTTTTTATAGAGGGCGCAAACTGCGCCCTTTCACCCCACATCTGCCACATTACAACTTCTAGGCACGGCTTGCCGTCGATAGCCAGGCACCGGCCCCGATAAAGACACCGCCAGTTAACCGGTTAAATAACCTAGCCCTACCAGAGGCAAATATCCAACTAGATGATTTCGCCCCCAAATAGGCATAGAACAGAAGCCAAGAAAACTCCAAAACAACAAATGTCGAAGCAAAGACGGCATATTGCAAAAACAGATCTTCTGATGGATTGATGAACTGAGGAAAAAGAGCGGTAAAGAATAAAATCGCTTTGGGATTACTGGCACCGACAATAAAGCCACTAGCAAAGTGATGAGGGAATCTGCAACTTGAGACGGTGCCCGCCTCCAGCTCTGAGTAACTGTCTTGCTTGGATACTAGCGCCTTTATACCGAGATAAACTAAGTAGCCCGCGCCTACCCATTTGATGAGACTAAAGATAACTTCTGAAGACGCGATAATCACACCTAACCCAGTAAACGACAGGGTCAATATTAAAGTTATCGCCGTAAGGCTGCCTAGCGCGGTATAAGCACCGACCATCCAGCCACTTGTGACTCCTCTCGTCATGCATAATAACGAACTCGGTCCTGGTGAGGCAGTAAGCACCAACACGGCCAGCACATAATATACCCAGACTTCACCTACCATATGGAAACTCCTTTTCCCGTGTCGCAATTACCCGCTATGACGGCTTAGGGTAATTCCCGTTGCTACCGGTTCTCTTGACATAATAGTGATTCGTAAAAACAGACTTCTCGTTCCCGGCCCTGTATATGAATGGTCCTATTTTCAATATAGCTCAGGCCCAATTTCATAATCACAGACTTCGACATCTAACCAGTACCCTAACGGCCCTACGCTATCTTCAAAATTAGGAAAACTGACAGCGCCAATGATATCGTCATTGCCCTTTTCCGTGATTGCATAAACAATCCTTTTTTTTCAATAAATTGTGTTTCATGAGACTGAATCCAGCTAACGGCCATTTCTAACTCGTAAGGATGAGGAATATTGGCGGTCATTTCAGCAATCAGTTTATTTCCTGCGAGGGCGGCTACTCGCTTGTAGTCTCCAATCCGAAACGGTCTTAATATCAACCTTTCCGTTTCAATATTATCTCGCATCCCATACCGCCTATTTAACCATCACAGCCAATTTATGCTTCTCGCAAAACGTCCACCACTATTAACATAAAATAACCTAGCGACAAATATGAATTTCTCTAACCCATGGTTTTGGCACATACATAAACCTATTCTACCGACATCAAAAGGACGACTGATTCAGGAAAGAAGCCCTTTATACCCACGTGACTCCAAGTCAGTTGGGTAAATATACTGAGCGGAATTTAAATGAGAAACCGAAATATCTTTGTCATTGCATTGTTTGCTGGCTTTACGACATCTGCCTACGCGCTTGACAACTCACGCATCAACGGCGACATCTCAATCAATACGGGTTATGCGACCTCAAACTCAAACTTGAATCCAAACGGCGATAAAACGCTAAGCAGCCTAGATGATCGGGTATCTCATACCAATAACTATTTCGCAGCACCACTGGGGAATATTCGTTATGCCTTAGATAGCAACCATACTCATGCTGTTTATCTTGGTACATCTCGCGATGACCTCGCCGTCGGCACCCTGGCATTCGAGCTTGGCTATCAATATAACTTCACCAACGGCACACAGCTAGATATTGCTTACCTTCCAACCGTACTGCCAGACGAGGTATGGGCTAACCCGTACTTAACCAGTGAAGAAAGGCAAACTACGGATATCGACGGCAATGCATTCCGTTTGAAGTTATCGAACCTGCTTAATACCGGCGTATCGCTTGATATGGCATACGCCACTGCAACAATTGATGATGAGCAAATTACGGAAAGCACCTTATTCCGTGACAGTGCAACTTTCTATCTAAAAGGCCAGCACCTTTCCATGCTCGATCAGCGTTCAGGATTAATCACAGCGTTCAGCTACACCGATCATAACGCAGAGGGTAAAGCCGCTTCATACAACAAGTATAAGGTTGAGATGACTTACTTCCTTCATTCGTCCGCTTACTCTTTAGCGCTAACGGGAAGTTATGCTTACCGTCAATTTGATGCAGTAAACCCTCTTTTTGACACACTGCGTAATGATGATGTGATGCGTTTGTTTTTGGCTTACGAGTACAAAGACATTCCAGGCTGGGACAACTGGAGCGTTACCTCACTCGCTGGCAGCACGGTAACAAGCTCGAATATCGACTTTTATAAAAACAATAATTTTCTAATGACTGTGGGCCTCAATTACCAATTTTAATTAAAAGCAGTTGCTCACTGCCATCAGTACTACCACAAAGGAACAGGTAGAATTTCAGTGACCAAATCCTCGTTAAAGGACCATAACGAGCCATTAGGAATAATTCAAACGTCTCAATATGTTCAAGCTTCTCAAGCAGGAATACACCATGCCTGTTGGTATTCTTGCCATTATTTTTTTCCAGCTCATCGGTGATGAGCTGCTAAGTAATGGGTTATCCCCAGCGCCATATATGCTCACAACAGGTATTTTATTTTATGTGGCCATGACAACGATCTTTGCCGTTGTCCGCCACTCAGATGTGCTTGCAATTAAGCTCGGGGACCCCTTTGGCACCCTGATACTAACCTTGTCAGTCATCTTGCTTGAAGTGATTATGATCTCCTCGGTCATGCTTACTGGCGAATCAAACCCGGTACTGGCTAGAGATACCATGTTTGCTGTTGTCATGGCCGTTCTAAATGGCTTTGTCGGTATTACGCTTCTGATTGGTGGGATGAAGTACCATACCCAAACATACAATCTCGAGGGGTTAAAAGCTTACCTGGTAGCGATAATTCCACTGGCAATGCTGAGCTTGGTCCTGCCAAATTTCACCAGCATGGACGCATTTGGCAACATGTCGGCAATTCTAACCTGGACTCTGGTTCTTGCCTCAATTGCCTTATACGCATTATTCCTATTTATTCAAACGCGAAGCCATACCCACTTTTTCATCGATGCCGATCGCAATGATAATCGTGATAGCCAGTACCCACCGCAAAGCGGTACCTACCATACCATCATGCTGGTAGGCTACCTGGTTGTCGTTATTTTGCTGGCTAAAAGCTTAGCCATTCCGATTAATGACGGAATAACCGAGCTTGGTGCGCCAGCTGCACTGGGCGGCTTGGTCGTTGCCTTGATCATCTTGGCTCCAGAAGCTGTAGGGGCAATTAAGGCCGCAGTTAGCAACCACCTCCAACGTGCCATGAACCTATTCTTTGGCTCGGTGTTGGCAAGCATTGCCCTGACCGTCCCGGCAGTACTATTGATTTCAACCATAATCAATGAGCCGATACGTCTAGGGTTGGAGCCGGCTGAGATGGTTCTGCTGGTAGCCACCCTATTGATGACCAGTGTCAGTTTCAGCAGCGGAAGAACTAACTCACTCAACGGCGCAACTCACCTCATCCTCTTCTTCGCTTATCTCATCTTGATGTTTGATTGAGCGACCTCGTTCACCAGCGCGAGCTCAGGACTCTATTATGCAACAAATAATCACAGCTATCTGGCTACAAGATTTTGATTCTCTGCAGGTAGTCAACCCAATAAACATCTTGTTATTACTACTTGGAATGGTGTTATTTATAGAGTCCAGTTTTGTGCTTTTACCGCTCCCAGGAGTAGGCTTGGGACTCTTCGTTGGTGGTCTGGTTAGCACAGGAGCGGTTGACTTTTACAGTGCGGTGGCCCTTTTAACAACTGCCAGCTCTCTAGGTACCTTATTCGCTTATCTTCAAGGATATTGGCTGCTTAACAGCAAGCTTATAAGCCGGGCCCCAAAGCCCCTGCCAGCGAATTCCCTATCTAGAGTAAAAATGTTCCTGGATAAATATGGATCTCTCCTTCTTTTCGTCTCCCTCTTTATGCCGTACATGCGGGTAATAACCCCGCTGTTAATGGGCGCGACCCAATTGAGTTTTACTCGCACGGTATTAATTAGCGTTACCAGCTCAATAATATGGTCCATGACCCTGCTCAAAATTGGCGGTTGGTTTATGCAAAAGCCTCACCTGGTTGTCTATCAAGAGTCAATCACCCGGTGGTTCTTAATCAGCAGTTTTCTCCTGCTGGTTACGGCATTGATTACCCTGTTGTTACGCAGGATAACGCTCAACGACTCTCGAAGAACACCAAACTCTGTTAATCACAAGGGATAAATTATGGCACTTATTTCAACGCCACTGCATTCAGCGGCGGCCGAGAAGCTATACGATCAATTTCTTCATTGTATTGCGACAAATGACACTGACAGACTGCTTGATAGCATTCAAAACACGGATCCTACTGTCCTGCCGTCTGTGTTCAGGAAACTGACGGACAAGGAACGCGTCGTAACGTGGGTTCTACTTAACCAAGGCGCCTCCCAAGTTGCAGCTAATTTGCTCGATCTTTTTACGGAAGATGAACAGCGCCTTCTTGTCAGCCTTCTTCCCACCCACGTCATTGTGTGCATGTTTCGATATTTGCGCTCATCAGACAGACGCCGGCTCATCAATGAACTTCCGTCGGAGATAAAGCTTCAATTAAAGCAGGCTTTGCCGGACAGCTGGCGCAATGAAGAAAATGCCGCATTATTTTATTCACCCGACACTGTTGGCGGGATCTGTAAAAGCGAAATATTAAAGCTCGGCGAGGACGCTAGTGTTGCTGACTTGGCCAATATGCTCCATACAGAAGAGCAGGATTCTGAGCTATTGGAGTGGCGCTATGTCTATTTGCATGATGCCCTGGGCTGCTACCTTGGCGCCGTGAAAATTAGAGATGTACTGCTTCTTACTTATGATGAAAAACTCATCAATCATCTTGACCGAACTATTCCGGCTGCATTGCCAGAGCAAGATATTCATTCATTGAAAAGTATCCTCGATACCACCTTGCACCCCGTTATCCCGGTTGTTAGCGAACAAGGGTTTCAAATCGGGGTCATCGGGACCACTCAATTAAACAAGGCGCTATATGATTACTCCAATCAGCAACTGCTAGAGCAGTCTGGCGTATTCGGTGGAGAGGAATTTCGCAATATGTCAATTCTCTCACGCAATCTGCGCCGGCTGGCCTTCCTGCTCCCCTCGGTAGTATTGAGCTACGCCGCAGTTTCGATTATTGCCGCTTTTGAACCAATCATTGAGCAAATCGCCGTGCTGGCGGCTGTCTTGCCTTTGGTTGCCAACCTATCCGGAGCCGCAGGTAACCAGGCCGTTGCCGTATCTATTCGCGAACTCACCGTCGGCCACATTTCATCGAAGGACAGCTTGTATGTCATTGCAAAAGAGCTCCCTATTGGCGCCCTCAATGGCCTGGTTATAGGCGGAGTGATCACATTGCTGACCTTGTTCAATCACGGTAGTGAATACATCGGCCTGCCTTTGCTTATCGGCGCGGCCTACACAGTTTCATCAATGCTGGCCGTTATGATTGGCGGAGCATTACCATTACTGCTGAAACGCATTAATCTCGACCCTGCAATGCTCTCAAGCCCGGTTTTAACCACCTTAACCGATGCCATCTCTTTTTTTAGCGTGCTGTATCTAGCGCAAACATTCTTGCTTTAAATTAATCGTTTGAGGATGACAACCATGCATTTTGAAACTCTTTTAACCTATTTGACTCTGACCGTTATCGGCCTGCTTCCAATGATGAACCCACCCGCTGCCGCAACCGTCTTGCTGGGATTAAGCAAAGGCAAAGACAAGAAATATATCGTCACACAGGCAAAATCAGTCGGTATTAACCTGTTCGTTGCCCTGTGTGTTACCTTCTTTATCGGTTCATCCGTTTTAGAACTCTTCAACATCTCAATTCCCAGCCTGCGCTTAGGCGGCGGTATCATCATCGTTGCAATTGGCTTCAATATGCTCTTCCCCCGCCCTGAAGTTAGCAATAATGATCCGGGCCAGGAATCTATCGCACTGGTGCCATTAACCATTCCGTCATTATGTGGCCCAGGTACTATGGCACTGATCATTAGCTTGGCAGCACAGATCGCCACCTATGAAAATCATGTCAGTATGACGAGCGTCTACAGCGGGGTGGTGATAGGCTTTATGATTGTTTCGCTCATTGCGGCTTTTACACTAAGCATGGCATACCCTCTTCTGAAAGCGCTCGGGCAAAATGGCATCAATGCTTTTACGCGAATTATGGGCTTCCTGCTGATATGTATGGGCGTCCAGTTCTTTACTCTTGGCATTGAAGAAACCGTTCAAGTAATTCATCAACTGTTATAGGCCTACCTTACCTAGCAATAATTGCAACCTCTCGATGTAGAGCATAGTTTCTGCAAAATCAATCCACACCTGTCGCCCCAACATGACTGCAGGGGCGACAGGTAAGTCGTCTCTAGCACCTCGAGGTAGGCAAATTCATCTCCATCCCATTCTTCCCGCTACAGCCATCCCTTCTGCCAACATTGGAATCTCCGTTTTTTTCAAATATTCTTATAGTTAAGAGTAGAAGGACGTTCTCATGCCAATCAGAGACAGGAGTGTGCAGTGAAAGAGTTTCGTGACTTAGATTTAAACTTGCTCAAGCTACTGCAAGCGGTTGTGAAAACGCGCAATACTCACGCAGCTGCGGATATGCTTGGTATTTCGCAAACCAGTGTGAGCCGTGGGATGGCAAAACTAAAAGAGGCTTTCGGCGAGCAGCTTTTTATCAGAAAGGCCCATGGGGTTGAACCTTCGGAGTTGGCAGAAAAACTTGATGAAGCCATCGATGAGATGTTCACCCCCTTGGTTAAAGTAGTGGAGTCATATCAAGATTTCGATCCGGAAAAGTTTGATGGCAATATCAGCATCGCCATGAATATCTTCTTCCTTGAACTTCTCGGGGATGGAATTTATCAGGCACTCAAAACGGTACTGCCCAAGGCAAACTTCAAGCTTATTTATTGGCAGGATGACACTTTGGCCGAAATGCTCAGCGGTAATGTCGATTATATGATCCATTTTGGGGCGTTTCCGCTACCGCAAGAAGTGTATCTGCATAAATTACAAGAATTCACACTATGCTTGGTGGCGCGCAAAGATCACCCGGTATTAACAAAGACCAGCGATTGGGAGGCAATCCACCACTTACCCATTACCCGTTTGGTTATCGATGGGGTGAATTCAAAGCGATCTCCAGTTGAAGACCTCTATATCTCCAAGGGGTATCAGGCAAACTGCACCTTAGTCACCCACAGCGTCAGGGTTCTGCTGAGCCAGATTCAGCACTCCGACACAATCATGTTCGGTAGCAACCTTATGACCACCCTTAATCCCGATATTGGCACTTACCCACTCCCTCCTATCCCCAAAGAAATGCGTTCGGTAAGTATCAACGGCGGTTATTTGCAGACCAAACGTGGTTATCCGCTCTATCAGCTCCTGCACCAAACCATGCAAAGCTTTTTCGACAGTGTTGCTCAACCAGAGATCACCTTTGATACGAAGTAACTTTATGGGTCCCTAACGTGCTAGGGACCTTTCCTCCAACTGCGTTTATTGTTAACGCCTCTACCGTACGGGTAATCGGCATAGTTAACTCACAAAATTCAGTCGTGTGGCCGATGTTTTTGCGGGATACATAATCGAATCTTTTATCTCATATTTATATTCAGAGCCAAAATCAGGAAACGGATAATTATTTGTGTCATGCCATTTCTGAACTGTTTGGGCCGCTTTCTTTTTAAGCTCGTCATCAACTGTGCTCAGTTTTCCGGCAAATTGATACTGGGTGGAAAAGGCCAACTGTACGCCGACTTTCTCTATCTGCTGCATCACCATAAACAGCACGTCTTCTTGGATAGCCATGAATTCGTCATGATCACGACACTTAATATAGGCAAGCACATTAACCAAAATAGCATACTCTCCCACCCCCATGAACCGAGCTCGAAGTGGCTCCTCCTCTAGCTGGGGATGTTGTAGTAACACCCTCCGGATATTGACCACCAGCAGTTTCAACTGCTCTCCGGTTAGCTCGGCTCTTACCCGAAAAGTGTGCTCCATTCGACGCTTATCACGACGCTCGAGATTGTCAATTTCCATATTCGCAAATTCTGAATTAGGGATAGTAATCAATGAGCGCTCCAGTGTTCTGATCCGGGTCGAGCGCAAGCCGATACTCTCTATCGTACCGAGCTTATCACCGTAACGGCACAGCTCGCCAATTTTTATTCCTCCGTCAGCGTAGAGCGTTAACCCATTAATCACATTCTCCAATACAGGCCGTATCGCCAGGGCTACGGCCAAACCACCCACACCGAGACCAGCCAAAATAGGAGAAATTGAGAACCCCATAAACTCAACAACATATATTGCCAATGTTGCTATCGTAAGGCCGCCAAAAATCCGCGCAAGCACTCTGATTAACGATGAGTCAACATGCTTCCCATCATGTTTATTGCTAGCGTATACCGTAGCAAAATAATTAAACAGCGCCATGATGAACCAGGCAACAAAGATGAACTGCCAGATAAGGAATGCAGTCGAGAGGAATTGATAAACCCCTCCGGTTATCCAAATACCATCATCAATAACTCGTCGGGTAACCAAGACAATTAAACCAGCCACAACTAACGATAGCAGCGTACCAACCTGCCAACGCTGCCCCCGCCCCTCCCAGCGGTTGTTCCAGCACCGCCCCGTAATAAAGCTCAGCTTGATAAGTATCTTGCACACCAAAAAAACTAATAGCAGAGCAATCCATTGCCAAAGAGGTAGAGAGCCATAAAGCTTGGTCAGCTCAGGCGGGCCGGAATAAACCAGGCTCTTAGAAAACAATGGGCCAGGACCTATCAGAAAATCATAGTAATAGTCTTTTCGAGCCTCATCTCTATAGGGAATAGGCTGCACCTTTCGATACCAACGATGCAGTTGCTGTACCGAGGTGGCGGCAAATACAAATTGCCCCTGCTTGTCACCATTTTCTACCCGTGTGATGGCTATGTCCGACTGGCCAAAACGCCAAAATAGACGGTCACCGATCTGATGGTTATCGGGCGTACTCTCTATAACAGACAGCTCGAACCGGTCCAAAATTTCGCGCAACAGCAAAATACGCTCCATCACAACGACGGTACGATTCCGATTGGTGACCAATGACATATCCATTGTCCTTATTGCCTGAGCAATGGCATGCTGAGCTTCTGGGGTCTCAAGTGTTTCACCTTGCCAATGAGCAATAACGATATCTGATGCCAGCAAAAAACTGTCGAGTGTTGCTTTAGGACTTGATGTATCGGCCAAGGTAAAGGCGGTAGACGCGGAAACGTGCAAACCAAAAGTCATCAAATAGAAAACAAATAGGTGCTTTAATTTAGCGCTGATTTTCATATCCAATACTGTATAAAGGTAAACATTAAAAAAGCGCTCATCTGAGCGCTTTAATAGCGAGGGTTATTAATTCAAATGCTTGTCAAAAAACATCCGGATTTCCCTCAAAGCATCATCAGATTCTGGAAAATCATAATTTAAGCCCCGCACGTAATCACCGTGCGACTGCCCATCATATATATGAAGATCGGTTTCAATATTAGCGGTTCTCAATACCCTGTGCATGCGAACGGTATCACTGAGCAATAAGTCACGAGTGCCTGAAATAAAAATCGTTGGCGGAAAATCCTTAATTTCAGCATAAACTGGCGACAACAGTGGGTGTGCCAAATCAGCGCCATTTGAATAGAGAGCAAATGTTCCATCAATTACCCCTTCTCGAGCACCGAGTGGATCAAGCCCTTGTAACGTATGCCAAGTATCAGAGGTATATTTTAGATCCGTTGCCGGTGTGCCGGCAAACAATACACCAGGTGTTGGCAAACCTTGTTGCTGTAGTTTCAGCGTAGTGGTAAGCGTTAAGTTACCACCCGCAGAAGAGCCAAAAAGAGCCGTTGCATTAGGGGATTGCGTTTTGATCAGCTCTTTCCATACTGCTACGGTATCTTCCAGTGCAGCAGGGTACGGATGCAAGGGTGGCTGGCGGTAATCGATTGAAATCACTTCAACACCAAGACCATTTGCAATCCATGCAGCTTCGCCTAGACCAGCTTCGCCACCACCGAAAACAAAGGCTCCACCATGGATATGAACAAAGCGCACTCCTTCAAACTCGGGTGAAACGTTCTTAGGCATTACAAGAAAAGTGTCTACCCCGCCGATGCTTTTCTTTTCAAACGTTACCCCGTGTTTCTTCATACCCAATCGAGTAACCTCGCTCATCGCGGCATCAAATTGCGTCTGCAGTGCAATCCACTCCTCCGTCGTTTGAGGCGATGAAACCGATTTGGCGGGCTGTTTGCTTTCAACAAACTTCGCAAACTCTTCAGACACGCCTACCGGGTTCGGTATTAAGCGCTCCGGAAGGGCTGTATTGGCTGATGCAATAGATGCTGAAATACTCAGGGCCAATGCAGTAATAAATGTTCCTACAGCTTTTGCTTTCATAAAGACTCCAAAGTTTATATGCAATAAAAGCCATCCTTGGCGCTTTGAAGTCATTATTTAGTACATTGCTAAAGTCATCTACGAATTAGAGAAATTCAATTGTGAACGGTATTTAAGCTTTCTTCACAAACTTCGCGGTCACTATCATCTCACCGGCACCATCGACTTTGCAGTCCAGTTGATGTTCTTTTCCTTCGACTATTCGTCGGATAACGGCTTTTGTTCCGATTTTAAGTACCAGAGAACTACCTTTCACCTTCAGATCCACATTGAGGGCAAGGAGGAAGAGACATACAACACTACTTATTTCAATTGGTTTGCTGTGTATGGTACATAGGTATCTTATAACTTAGCGAGTATATTCCACCCACTAACTCGCCGTTAAGATCGGTATTAACGCCCTTAATCTGGCGGTTTACCTGTGTGTGGAATGGTCTGCGGACAAGATTAAATAATCCGTTATTGGTTTTTTATGACACCTCAAGTACTTAATATCCGCAATGTACGTCACATCATGACCATCCTTGAGATTGGCAATAAACCCTTCATGACCTGCAGCCGCTTGCTCGTGCATGAAATCAACCAATGTTTGTATCCTAGATATCATGGTCTCAACCAAACAAACTCGATCTTCATGTGATAAACCATAAGCATCGCAAAATAATCTTGCGCGCATTGTTTGCTCCGTTAAGTCACCCAACGAATCTCCGGAATGTGTTTTGAAAGGTGCCCAGCAGTATACAGCGTATGCAACATCCCAAACTCTTGGAGCGGGGTGTGCAGTGTCGAAATCAAAGACCCCCACCACCTTACTACCATTCAGTGCCACATTATAAGGTGCATAATCACCATGGCAGACAACTTCACGGGGCTCACGGTTCGGTAACAGCCATCTCAAAGTTCCGAATTGATCACTTTGTACAAATGATGCTGTCGCATCGTGATAATCACGTAACAGTTCTGCGGCGGTGCAAAGCGCTTCCGTGGTGGCAATAGCACCGACCAAAGGATAGTTATACACATCACCCGTAACATAGGACAGGATCTCATTGCCTTCAGTATCAAACCCCAATGCCCTGGGAGCCGAGTCGAACTTCTCTTTTTTTAAATGAATAAGTAGCTGGTGAACAGAATAAGACCAGAATCCGCTTGGCCGATAGACCTTATCCTCTAGCCGATGTACCATCGAGTGCAACGCATCGCCTTTATTCCCTTGTTCGGTCATTTATTACGTTCTCATTTTTGACACTGTCCTCTGATCCCTTCACGATGCAGCTGACGTGTGTAAATCGTCACCTTTATTTGCTTGTCCAGTTCAGGAGTCCAAATGCATGTGAATCAAAGCTACGGTTTCACCGTTGAGAGATGTCCTCTCTTCAATTGCATAGGGCACAAACCCCAATCTGGTATAGAGCAAAAGAGCATGGGTATTGAAGCCGAAAACAGATATATGAGGTATAGCGTCGTATGACTCCTCACACAATTCTGACAAATATTGGATGAGCTTTTTACCTATACCTTGTCCTTTGTAGTTATCACCAACAATAATATTGCCAATAAACGCACTTTCACCCGGTACGACATTGTAAATGTTGCCAAAGGCTGCCACACAACCTTCTACACTACATATGGTTAAATTGAGCCTGGTCTCTGCTATTTCTGAAAGCTGCTCCTCATCCCAAGGGTACGAACCACTTGGACATATAGTGTAAAGCTCTTCGGCTGAGTTAACTAAACGTCCGATCTGTTGATAATGCTCTTTTTCTGCATTCAATAACTCCATTTACTGCTCCTCGAATAAACAGTCCTGATAGATGACTTGATACGAATTACTTTGTTACTTTACCAACAGGTTGCTTTTTTATACGACAATTTATCTTTCTATAAATCAGTCAACAGAGTAATAGTAAAACAGCAGATAACGCACACTCAGTCCAAAATCAAACCAGCGTTATTGCAACACATAATCCAACTTCAAATAGCATGCGTTAACTGCTTGGCTGTAATTGACATGCTCAAACAATTTAGTGCACAACTCTATTTACGAAATCAATCTCGTACTTCAATTCACCATACGTTCTCTCGTTGTCAATAATTGTCCCCCTTGTCGGTGTGATGCGCAATACAATTGAATTGGGGTTTTCTTCATCACCATGCTCAGTGAACCAATCAAACACCGTCTTAAACTTTGATCTTATTTCTGCGTTGTGTTCGTCTTTGACCCAGCCTAAATTCTCTGCCTTACCTTGAAAAGAATACCAATCTAACCCTCCTATAGAGACCTCATTGTTCTTCTCAATTTGCCTCATCTTATCTGTTGTCGCATCTGTAGACACATAAAACACCCCGTCTTCATAATAAGCGCACACCATTCGCACAGCAGGCGTTGGACTGCCAACAGCATTACCAGTTAGTGAGATAGTCGCGAGCGCCATAATTACCTCTTTACCATTACCGCAACGCTCTTCCATCAGTTTTATTGCATCTTCATATTTACTCATTACTATTCCCTTAATTGATAGTACACATTGTTTTATTGCTTTTTCATAGAACGAACTAGACATCTAGATTTTTAGATGAATTGAACGAAAACATTCGCACTTCATCTCGGGGAAACCACCCCATATTCAGATAAAATTGTTGTGCATTTACATTACAACTATGAACAAACAGATGGGTTTTCGATATTCCGATACGACTCAAAGCAGACACAACACTCTCAACTAATTGGCGTCCTATGCCTTGTGATTGATGACTTGGTGAAACAGTAAGGTGCTGTAAATAGCCTCTTCGACCATCGGTCCCGACAAGAACAGCCCCGACAATTTTATCATTATCGCTAGCAACAAAGCTCAGTCCCTGATTACGTTTTAAGTACGCTGTTATATTTTCCTCTGAATCAGCGTCACGGAGAGTCATGCCTTCTGATTGTGTCCACAGATTGAGGACACCTCGATAATCTGAGATGTCCATTTCTCGAATTATTACCACTCATTTCTCCAAATTTTTCCAATCTTATTAATAAAACCGATTTCCTGAAGCCATCTTTCAGGATACCAATGATTAAGATGCACTTGTGTTGTAAAATACTATAGCCAGCAAAATAAAAATAATGATAACAAGCCCCAAAAAGCTGATTTTAAACCTAGTGTCTTCGCTAATAGGTGAACGAGGGTAATGCCCAAAAGTCACTACAGCTATGATTACTCGCCCTGTTTGAAAACAGGATGCTTCAATTTACCATTGCTCCAACATAAATCTCACAAACGAAAGAAGCTGCCTTAATATCCCAGAAATAAACTCATCCATTATTTTCCCTTGTATCTGCAACAGGTGAGCCCACCGGTCCAGTAAAGCGCACTTAACGCCATACCCTCAGGAATCCCCACAAAAATTCCTTATTGCTCAATAAGTAGACACGCACCTTGCCTTCTGATCTAATGAATTCACCACAAAAACAAAAAGAAGAAAACAAGATGCGTGATATTCAGATACTACACGATTCCCTTAGAGAACAATGCCCTAGCATTCACAAAAAGCGACTCAATTCACTGATGGATTCGGTGAAAGCACTGCTAAATAACGATGCGCTGACCCTAACATTACTTGGCAGATCACTACCTTCTAAAGCAAAAACCAAGCACTGTATAAAACGGGTTGACCGTTTATTGGGAAACGGTCATTTACACCGCGACAGACTTGATATTTATCGCTGGCACTGTCACCAAATATGCTCAGTTAACCCACAGCCGATTGTCCTCGTCGACTGGGCCGATATCCGGGAGTACAAACGCCTCATGGTACTCAGGGCATCCGTTGCCGTAGAGGGACGTTCCGTTACCCTTTTCGAGCAATCCTTTACCTTTAAACAATACAACTCGCCCCGTAGTCACCAAATATTTCTTGATAACTTCAAAGCTGTTTTACCCTCGCATGTCATACCCATTATTGTCACAGATGCCGGTTTCAGGAACACCTGGTTTCGGCAAGTAGAGGCTATGGGTTGGTGCTACCTAGGACGCGTTCGCGGTGATGTAAATACCTTTTATAACAAACAATGGCATCACATTAAGCAACTGTTTAAAAAGGCAAATAATAAACCCAAGTACATTGGATTGACCCAACTGGCAAAACGAAAACCATTACTCTGCCACCTGCATCTCTTCAAAAAAGAAACGCCAAGAAAACGCAAAGACAGACCCAGAGGTCGAGAGCACTTTACAGCACAAGCCGTTCATAGAAAATCAGCAAAAGAACCTTGGCTGCTCGCCACCAACATCCCAACCGACATCTTCTCTTCCCGCTGTATCGTCCGCATCTATGAAAAGCGTATGCAGATTGAAGAGACTTTCCGTGACCTGAAAAGCCCTCAATATGGCTTTGGCCTGCGACAAAGCCGAACCAATGACCCAAAGCGGCTCGATGTCCTGTTGCTAATCGGCCTTCTCACCTTCATGATCTATTGGTGGTTCGGCATTGCTGCCGAACATGCCGGTTGGCACCGCCACTTCCAGGCTAATACGATAAAAAAGAGACGAGTTTTATCCTTCGTCAGACTAGGAAAAGAAGTCTTTCGACGGCTGGAATATCACATTACAAATTCAACATTACGCTGGGCACAACAAGAGTTAATTATGATGGCAAGGAGCAATTATCATGCGTGAATTTTGTGGGGATCCTCCAGCGCCTAACATAAGTTGCGCCCCACTAAACCCACCAAGCGCACCGAACTCCATACCAAAAATGCGCAGTAAAAAGCGTCAACTTGATGTTCTTGTTAGCTCACGAACTCAAACTCTTCGGCATTCTCAAAAGAAAATTGCTTCAAATATGATAAAGCAACATCTGAAACTACAAGCAAAGAGCTTTCTGTGATACCAAAATCATCTTGAGCTGGTTTACCATTTACTTTTAACCACACAAACTCGGGAAGCGTTTTATTCGGATAAAGCTCATTAAATAATTCAGATGTGGTAATTTTGGCCGCTTCCAAATCAAAACCTGTTAAAGATGTCTTTAAGAGATTGCGACAAGTTGTAAGATACCGAAAAACATGGAAAAGATTCCAAGATATCATCACCAAGCCACCCTTGAAACTCGTAGTGCAACTTAGTTACCGATGGCGGATGAACAGAAAAATCCCCTTCAGTTTTTTCACCAAGACCGCCTGCGACTTCAGGCTCTATAACAAAATATTTCATATATGCTTCTATATATTTAGGAATGAGCTAACGCCCAATTAAGTAGCCCGAAACGCACAACGATAGTTTCTGCATAGCGCCTTAACCACTGAAACTACTGCAAACTGAAAATGCCACGCGTTGAGGGTCTGCTTGAATTGCTTGTTATGTAATCACATGTTCGGACTTTATTGTTCCCACCAGACTACTAAAAACGCCTTTTCACTCAAGGTTCTTTTGATGGATTTGAGTGCGAAAGCCAAATTCGAAGTAGGGGAGTTACAACGATTTCAGGATAGTGAATTTCAGCGAATGACTTAGCTTTTGACGCAGACAAGCAAGACGAAATGAACTTACCCAGTGGGATGAACTTTCGTTGACCTTGAATCATTGCGACGAAGCAAAACTAAGATGCAGAACCAGAAACCCAAGAATGAATAAGTAGCTTGGCATTACGAAAGACTAAAAAATACTGAAAATCAACCTGTTACATAACGCCAGCAATAAGGTGTGCCACGATGAACTCACCAAGCGCACCGAACTCCATACCAAAACCGCCGAGTGTAACGCATCACCTTAATTGCCTTGTTACACCTTAATCACAGTCGATGTACCCGCCATATGCTCCACATTTGGTACAACGAAATATATATGCTGTAGGAGAACCATCTTTTGATAAAGATGAACAGAAATTGTCCCACTCAGCACCGTCTAATCGAGTATCAGCTTTTAAAACATCAATAAGCTCACCACCAATTTCCAATACTTGGCTTGTTCCGGCAGCACCTAAAAATTCACCCGCGTCATGACAATGTGTCCACCACCGTTCTTGTTGCCAGCCACAAAAGCCAGGAGTTCTCGTAGAAACCTCAAGAACAACATCCTCAGACACACTATCCCATGAACCATAATCACCAATACCATCAGAATCAGTAAATTCAGCATCAAATTTTTTGCTTGCAGAACCATCGGCAATACACCAAGGACAAATACAATCATCAAGTTCTTCTTCAGAGTAAACTGGCCCTGTATAAATGTATCCTGTCTGCTTTCCACAGCACTCACATTCATTCTCGGATATTTCTATTGCTCCAGTATTTAATGGAAATGGATGATATTTAAATTGAGGAAGTGTCATATTTCTCCTTTAGGTGTAACATTTTATTTGTCGAAACCACTTCGACTATCCCTACTACCAAAAATCAACCAGTTAAATTTTTCTTGGTTTGTTCTTGCTTATAGTGCGTAGTCAATTCGTATATCCCACCTCAGCAATCAATAGTAACATACTGACAAACAACTGCTTTTCTATATGTTGTGATTTTCGCTACAAATAACCGAAATCTGTTCTGCATAGCTTGGTGTCTGGTGAAAAACGTTCATAAAGTAATATACACATTTAGAAAACAGTATTTGTATGAAAGATATCCCACAGCCACTATCAAGCATTAAAAGTCCTTTTTTGGCAGAAGTAACCACCTTCATTCGTACAAGGGGACTAGCCTATTCAACCGAGAAAGCCTACATAAGTTGGATCAAACGTTTTATCCTATTCTCGCGTTACCAACATCGTAATCAAATCAATGCAAGAGATATTCAACAATTCCTCGAACATTTGGTGACAACTAAAAATGTCTCACCAAACACCCAAAGGACAGCATTAAACGCACTTGTCTTTCTCTGCAGGGAGATGCTTAATCAAGATACTAGCTTGTTAAACTTCAAGCGCTCAAAACGTTCTACAAAATTACCAGAAGTGTTCAGCCACGAAGAAGCCATGTCGATAATCTGCCTGCTTCAATATCCATGCAGGCTTGTGGCCCAGTTAATGTATGGCAGCGGGCTTCGTGTGAACGAAGCGCTTCGGCTCAGGATTAATGACATTAACTTTGACACCTTAAGTATTACTGTCAGAAATGGTAAAGGAAACAAAGATAGAAAGACCCTACTGTCGCCGCACATTATTGCAGATCTTAAACATCAAATAGAATCAGTTACAGCCCTGTACAAACTGGATACCAAGAATGGTTATGGTGAGGTGTATATGCCCTACGCCTTGCAACGTAAATATCCGAATCATGCTAAATCACTTGGCTGGCAGTATCTATTTCCAGCAAAAAATATCAGCAAAGATCCGCGCTCAAACAGATTGATGCGCCACCATTTAACTGACCGTAGTGTGCAACAGCAAGTAGCCACTGCAGTCAAGCAGGCCAAAATATTAAAAAAAGCAAACTGCCACACTTTTAGGCATTCTTTCGCAACCCGTTTACTTGAAGCTGGTACAGACTTGCGGAATATCCAAGAACTGCTTGGCCATAGCGATATAAAAACGACTCAAATCTACACCCATGTCGTAGGCACGCATTTCAGCGGCGTCAAAAGTCCATTAGATCAGGTTTAACGGTATGCTACCGCCTAAGATATTTAAATCCCCACGCCTACAATTTTAATTATCAGTGTCTAAATAAGAATACATTCAATCAGTTTCACAAAAAAGACTAATGCAAGTATCTGTGAGATAGCCTGCGTATATGATGAAACATTACTGTATACACAGTGGTTATCTAGTTTATACAGTAGTTCTCTATGACTTACCCGGTTCAAAACCACTTGAAACCAAAAAAAACCCAACAAGTACTCAAAAGAAGTACAACAAACAAAGTACTTTATATTCATGAACTTAAACCCTTAACTTGTATAGTTTTGAATCCTTTATGCTCATAAAACCTCAAGCAATTGTTAAAAAAGACTTGCAACAGCACCTGAATACAACTACTGTATGTACATACAGCATGTATAAATAAACACTGTTTGAGGATGATGGATTATGGCTGCTTACTTTGAACACCAAAACACTGTTTCTGCTTCTCAGGTCTACAAAGCGACGTTTGCCGCTCAAACCGAAGGTACCTCTTCTCATACAGTCAGCTGTCCTATCGAGGTTTCTTTTAATGATGAGAGCCAGGCACAATTGGCCTATTTTCTACGTATCCTCAAGCAAGCCAGTCAACAAAACCGCTGGATCATGTTTATCGGCCAAAATGCACTCATTGATAAAAACCTATTGAAGAGTGCAGGTATAGACTTGAACAAGGTTTTGGTTTTGACCAACAAAAAAGGCAAAACTGATCAGGAGCTGATGGAAAAAGCGCTCCGTTGTGGTAATTGCAGTGCGGTTATTGCCACAGGTGATATCCAGCACTTTGCCAGTTATGCCATGCGAGAAGCTTCAGATTCAGGGGCCAGCTATGCATTTGTCATTAATCGTAACGACAGGTCTCAAATCACATACCACTGAATACACAGTAATTTGTTTAAATTATGTGCCGAGTCCAGTAAATAATTCTTTCCTATACTAATAAAGCCATCAGCAGTGCCGATGGCTTTTTTTGATCCAGTACAATGAATGGTGTAATTAACCACTAATTGCGTGATCCTCATCACTTTCGCCGTGCATTAATGCAAAAAACCATCATAATACGCCTGAAAATTATAAAAATTCAGTCGTTATAACCGGATGTTAAAATGGAAAAGAAACTGGGATTAGGATCGCTTACTGCCTTGGTCATCGGCTCAATGATTGGGGCGGGGGTCTTCAGCCTTCCCCAAAATATGGCTGCCGTTGCCAGTCCCGCAGCAGTAATGATCGGTTGGACTATCACAGGTATTGGTATGATATTTCTTGCCCTTGCCTTCCAACACCTCTCGAAGCTCAAGCCTGAAATCGAAAGCGGTGTCTTTGGCTACGCCCAAGCTGGCTTTGGCGATTTTGTCGGCTTCTGCTCTGCATGGGGCTATTGGCTCAGTGCTATGCTAGCCAATGTCTCTTACTTGGTTATCGTGTTCAGTACATTGGGGATGCTCTTCGACAGCCCTGACATGGTGCTATTTGGCAATGGTAATACCTGGATCTCTATTATTGGTTCATCGGTTTTACTTTGGCTTGTCCATGCGCTTGTACTACGTGGCGTACAAACAGCAGCAATGATCAATATGATCACAACATGTGCCAAGCTGATCCCATTATTCCTCTTCATCTTCTCTGCCCTTATTGCTTTTCACTGGGATACGTTCGTGTTCGATTTCACCGGGCTGCATTTCGGTGAACAGCACGATTTACTGTCCCAAGTAAAAGGTACTATGCTGATTACCGTATGGGTTTTCATCGGTATCGAAGGCGCAGTTGTCGTTTCAAACCGAGCGAAAGACCGTAAGGATATCGGCCGTGCTACCATTCTGGGCTTGCTGACCGCCTTGACTATCTATGTTTTCGTAACTCTGCTTTCGATGGGAGTGGTAAGCACAGAGCAATTGGCAACTTACCAGAATCCATCCATGGCTGAGGTACTTACCGAGATCCTTGGGCCATTGGGTAAATACATCATTGGGTGCGGACTTTTGATTTCTGTCTGCGGGGCTTTCCTCAGCTGGACTGTACTCGCCTCCGAAGCACCATACTTAGGTGCTAGAGATAAAATGTTCCCTATCAGCTTTGCCAAGCAAAATGAGGCCGGCAGCCCGGTTAATTCATTACTACTCACCAATAGCTGTATCCAGGTAAGCCTTATTTTTGTAATGTTTGCTGGGAGTACCTATGACACACTATTGGCAATCGCATCAGAAATGATCCTTGTCCCCTACTTCTTGGTTGGCGCATATACACTGAAATTGGCGATCGAACGCAAGGACCGTGGCTCGCTGTTCATCGTGGGCCTGTGTGCGAGCCTCTACGGCCTGTGGCTACTATACGCATCAGGTCTCAACTACTTGCTGCTCTCTGCACTACTTTACGTCCCGGGGCTGTATTTCTACGTAAAAGCCAAACGGGAACAACAGACCCGACCATTTGTTGGTAAAGAAATGACCGCTGCAAGCCTACTAACTGCGGCAGCTTGCATAGCCGTCGGAATGCTGTGGAAAGGTATGATGTAGAAATGCAAAAGCCAGCAGAAGCTGGCTTTTATTTTTTCGGAACAAGTTAGCAGTTAGATCATATGTGCCCTTAGCACCTCACCCTCATCATCTAACTTGATCACTTTACATCCTGCTTTGCTTTCAATTTCGACGAGTTGCAGTTCTTCCAAGGCATATGGCAGCTTTATCATCAGCTCATCGATATGCTCTGCGCGTGCAAGTCGTAACAAGCGAATCAAATTGTTCGTGTCGCTAATGTTGGTCGAAAGCACTTTCAGTGCCTGCAGCTGCAACTTCTCTGAGTCTGTCATTCCATGCGGCATTGAAGAAGTCCATGTAATTTCAAATGCTGGAATTAGCGCTTTTAGCGCATCGACAAGTGTTACTCTCTGTTTGCATGATGCTGACAAAAAGGTTGTGTAATCAAAAACAACATTGTCCGGATTTGAGAATTCAACTGATGTTTCCATATTCATCCCTTTAGAAACATAACCACTGTTGCTAATAACTCATGTGCATCTGGCTAAATATACCGTTAGCTAATAACCACTATACGACTAACTTAACCATGAGCTATGTCTAATTTATGAAAATATGGCGTCGATCTGCTTTTTGCAAGCAAAAAATCAAAGTGGAAATGACAGCAAAACAATTGATTAACATCAATAAAACTTTAAGAACATAGTGATCACCATCTTGATAAATAAATTTTTTTCATCCCTGTCTATTGATGAATTACATTATTCATCCGATTAATACAAACCAACAAACTTGCAACACACTGAAAACCCAAAGGCCGACAAATAATGTCGACCTTTTATTTTAGTTGTTAAGAACAATGTTAAAATTGATGGTCAGAAGTAATGACAACAATCCCTTTTGGTGAAATATCAAACCGTTCTGCATCCTTTTTCCGGTTAACACCAATTTCTACACCGGGCGGAATGACAACATCTTTATCGATAATACAGTTCTCGATATGAGCCCCTTCGCCAACGACCACCCCTTCAAACACAATGCTATTAATAACAACGGCGGCATTCTCGATTTTCACTTTTGGAAATAGCACCGAGTTCTGTGCCGAGCCACCTTTTATCGCTACCCCATTGGAAATAATAGAGTTAATAAAAATACCTTCATTTCCAGCAGGTGAAGAGACGGTTCTGGCAGGTGGCAACTGTTGCTCATAGGTACGAATTGGCCACTCTTCTTGGTATAAATCCATAGGTGGATAATATGACAATAAGTCCATATTAGCCTGATAATAAGAATCAATAGTCCCAACATCTCGCCAGTAGGCATCTTGGCTAACCCTACCCGCCGAGCCTCCGAACTGATAAGCATAAACCCGCTCACCATCAATTAGGCCAGGAATAATATCTTTACCGAAGTCATGGCTACTTGTTGGATTAAGTGCATCCTTTTCTAACGCCTCTTCCAATGCTTTCATTGAAAAAATATAGATTCCCATTGATGCCAGACAGGCATCAGGATTGTTAGGAAGTGATTGAGGAGCCTCTGGTTTTTCGGTAAATGAATACACGCGCTGGTATTCATCGATGGACATTACACCGAAAGCATGAGCTTCAGACTTGGGAACTTCCATACAGGCAACGGTCAAATCAGCTTCATTTTCAACATGCTGCTTTAGCATTGGCTCATAGTCCATACGGTAAATATGATCGCCAGATAGTACCACTACATATTTTGCTTCACTGCGGGTCAACAAGTAGAGATTCTGATAAATAGCATCAGCAGTACCTTGATACCAGCTTTCACCCGTGCGCATCTGGGGCGGTACTGCAGTTATATACTCACCAAGCTCAGGGTTGAATATCGACCAACCATCACGCAGGTGTTTTTGCAGGGAATGAGACTTATATTGGGTCAACACGAGCACACGACGCAAACCAGAATGCAGGCAGTTGGTCAGTGTAAAATCAATAATTCGGTATTTTCCGCCAAATGGTACAGCAGGCTTGGCTCTATGGTCAGTTAAAGGTGACAGCCTTGAGCCTACTCCACCAGCCAAAATAACGGTAATCGCTTCCTTTTTCATATTCTCCCCCTAGCGCTAAAATCGACAGAGAGTTAAAAGCAAAATTTACGCCATAAGTGACGATAAGCAAGGCATTGAAATAAAGTGATTAAATTCATTCAATAAACACTTACATCCCTTTGTGCACCAAAATAGGGAGGCGATTCAGGGCATTGCACAAAAAATGCCCTTTTGATGTATGACCGCACCAAAAGGGCAACTTATATCCGGGACAGATCGTGCAATTTTAACATCACTAGGAGATCAGTTTATCCACCATCGTTATTATGACGTCAAGGCACTATCAATGGGCAGCTATGGCCGCTCACCCGCAGCCAAACGACGCTCGATATCTGCGACCACTTCCGGCAAATCCGCAATAGTATCGATTTGGTAATGTGCACCAGAATGGGCAAAGGCATCGATAGCTTTTGCTCGTGCACCAGCAAGTGTCGCTTCGTCAGCTTGTTCGAACTCAGCCTGGGTCAAGCCCGCCTCATTACCAGATAGCAACAATGCAACGGTCCACATGCCTGCGTTCAGGCCTTCAGTAATACCAGGCACAGAGTCATCAACCTTGATGCACGCTTTCACATCAGTTACCGCAAGCTCGATCATGTTCTGCAGTACCATGTATGGTGCAGGACGGCCTCCCGCAGCAAGGTCATCGGTTGCTACTGCGCAATCAGGGCTATAGCCTTTGTCTTTTGCCGCTGGGAGCAACTTATCAAGGACCTCTCGCGGGTAACCGGTACATGAACCAATTTTGATCCCCTCTTCACGAAGACCATCAATCACCGCTTTTGCCCCTGGGATCAAATCAGCATGCTCACCCACTTTGGCAATCTGAAGTGGCATGAAAGTTTGGTAGATTTTATCGATATCTTCTTTCTGCATCGGCTGGCCGAACTTGTCCTGCCAACGTTGGCTGACTTCAGACATTTCACCAACCGCTTTTATGTGATCCCACTTACCCAGCCCCATTGGTACACGCGCTTCAGCCAGTGAAATATCAAAGCCGTATTCGCGACGGAATGCTTCTACAAAAATGGTGGTTGGTGCGAACGAGCCAAAATCTACAACGGTGCCGGCCCAATCAAAAATTACTGCCTGAACTTGTTTAGTCATTTTCTCTTCCTTTTAAATCTCTTTACCTGCCGGCAACACCTTTGGCGGCCAGCAAGGTCTCAAATGTTTCAATAGCTGGTGATTGCCATTAACTACTAGCTTGAATTTCACTGATGGCCTGCTCTAACATATCCATCGCACGAGCAAGATCATCGCGTTCGATAATCAATGGTGGGCTTAACTGCAGAACGTTACCCTGTGACACTTTGAAACTCATCCCTAATTCAAGACATCGATACATCACTTGTTCCGCTTGTTGAAGTGCGCGCTCTTTGGTCTCACGGCAAGTAACAAGCTCTACCCCCCAAAGCAAACCGACGCCTCGAACATCCCCTATCAGTGGATATTTCTGTTTCATTCCTTCTAGGCGATCTCGCATGTACGCTTCATCACTCTTCACTTTGGTCAATAAGTTTTGTTGTTCAATCACCTCAATCGTTGCCAGTGCAGCAGCACAACCGACCGGAGATTTTTCGTGGGTATAGTGACCCAGTGAAATATGCGATGCCGTGTTGTACTTATCTTTAGTGATCATGGCTGCGATAGGTACGACCCCACCGCCTAACCCTTTGCCGATACAAAGAATGTCCGGTTCGATGCCAAATTCCTGGTAAGTGAACCAGTTTCCACTACGTCCCATACCATTTGGAATATCGTCAATGATCAGCATGACATTGTGCTTTTCGCAAATTTCACGGATGCGCTTCCAATACGCTCTGCTCGGTACCTGCACATCGGTATTGCGAATACCCTCAGCAATAAAAGCGCCTATGCCCCCTTCTTTTTCGATCACATATTCCAAGTAATCAGCATAGTGAACATCGCTGCCGTCATTCGATGGAAATGCGCCACGATAACTTACTGCAGGTGGAATACGCTCTACGCCCGCCATCAAAGGGCCTATCCCCTCACGGAAGCATGCTTCGCCGCCAACTGAAATGGCATCAAGGGAAGCGCCATGGAATGAGTCCCACAAAGACACTACCTTGTAGTTTCCAGTCACATAACGGGCGAGTTTCAACGCCATACCAATGACCGAGGTGCCGCCCGGCGCAAACAGCACGCGATTGAGATCGCCACCGGCGATATCTGTCAGCTTTTTTGCACAATCAATGGCTGTCTGGTTGGTAAAGCGACGCGGCGAAAATGGCAACTCCGCCAGTTGTTGTTTGATACGGCCAACAACATGGGGATGTCCATAACCCAATTGATGGACATTGTTACCGTGGAAATCCATGTATTTTTTTCCGGCAGCATCTTCAATATAGATCCCATCGGCACCTACCAGGGCATCCAGGCATGGCGTCGACATAGCTTGATGCAAGAAAAACTGACTATCTTCCTTCAGCATCTGCTGCGTTTTTTGATCAGCAATACTGTTTGTCCATGCGACACGAGCTGGCGTAATATTGGTATCTCCTTCACTTCGCAATGACTGTTCCGATAGCGCCGAACCGTGTTGCTGAGATGTCGTTATCTGAGTCATTACGCTTCCCTTATGCCCAGTACATAGACGCTTCGATCGCGTCAATCAGACGATGCATATCTTCATTATGAACATCACCAATGTTACCGATACGAAAGCAATCAGCATTTGACACTTTGCCTGGGTAGATAACAAACCCTTTTTCTTTCAGCAGGTTGTAGAATTTTTTAAAGTCATATTCGTCTGCTTCCGGCGAATAGAAAGAAGTAATAATCGGAGAGTGCAATGACTTATCCAGCAAGCATTTGAAGCCCAGTTTTTCCATCCCGGCAACCAAGATCAGTTGGTTAGACGCATAACGCTGATAGCGTGCTTCTACCCCGCCTTCGTCTTGCAGTTCTTGCAGGGCCTGATGGAAAGCGCGTACTGTATGGGTTGGAGAAGTGAAACGCCACTTGCCATGGTTCTTCTCCATACACAGCCATTGATCATAAAGATCCAGAGACAATGAACGGGCACGGCCTGCGCACTTTTCCAGCTCAGTTTGTTTTGCAATGACAAAGCCAAAGCCAGGCACACCCTGAATACACTTGTTGGCTGAGCTGATCATAAAGTCGATCCCCAGTTTACCGATATCCAATGGGATACCGCCAAAACTCGACATGGCATCTAAGATCATGATCTTATTGCGAGATTTCACCACATCGCACACAGCTTCAACCGGGTTTAACATCCCTGTTGTCGTTTCGCAGTGCACCATAGCAACATGGGTAATACTCGCATCGCTATCTAGGATTTCTGCCACTTGCTCAGCAGATGGCTGCGCCACTTCACCAAGCTCAATAATGGTGTGTGCAATGTTTAGGTAGTGTGCAATCTGACCAATACGCTCACCGTACGCACCATTGTTAACCACCAGCAGCTTTGCGTTTGCAGGAACAACGGTGCCGATTGTGGCTTCAACCGATGCTGTGCCGCTGCCCTGCATCAACACACTTGTATAACCTTCAACACCCGTGGCCAACTCAACTAACTGCTCACGGATCACTTCTACAATACCTTTATTGTATTCATCATCCCAAGTACACCAGTCTTTCAGCATGGCTTCGCGAACAGTACGGCTCGTTGACAGCGGCCCCGGGGTCAGTAGCAAATATTGATTATCCAAGTTTTCCATTATCTTGATTCCAATTGGACTATACCAGTTACGACGAACTATAACGATCTTGCCAAATTGCTGTAAATCCCCAGACCCAACAATTAACAAAAGCTTCATGTTTTGTCGTTTTTCGCTTCTCTCCTTTATTTACCTCTGAGTTATTGCTGTCAAAAATAACCAATAAAATTGTTAGTAAACTGAAATATCGCAATCATTGAAGTGTCATATTTCCTGCCTAGCATCTTCCATGTCGAAACAATCTGGTACAGACCAAGCAATACAATTAAACCCTCTGGCTCGGTCAGCCAAAAATTCATGGAGATGAAAAAATGAAAAACCGTTGGATGATTACCCCTCTTACTGCAATAGCAGCTCTTTCCGCTTCTTCTGCATTTGCTGCCGAGGAACTAACGGTGTATACCGCTTTCGAGACAGACATGCTGGCTAAATTCAAAAATAGTTTTGAGCAAGCTAACCCTGATATCAAAATTAACTGGGTACGTGATTCAACCGGGATCATGACTGCAAAACTGTTGGCCGAAAAAAATAACCCCCACGCTGACGTGGTATGGGGCCTAGCCGGCTCTTCCATGGCACTTCTCAAAGAAGAAGGCGTACTGAAGCCATACACACCGGAAGGTCTTGATCAAATCCGTGCAAATCTAGTTGACCCGCAACAAAACAAAGCTTGGTTCGGTAACGATGCATTTTTTAATGCCGTATGTTTCAACGAGATTGTTGCCGAGCAAAAAGGCCTCTCCAAGCCAGACAGCTGGGAAGATCTGCTAAAGCCTGAATACAAAGGCCATATTGCGATGCCAAACCCAGCCTCTTCTGGCACGGGCTACATGCAGGTATCCGCGTGGATCCAGTCTATGGGAGAGAAACCTGCATGGCAGTATATGGAACAACTGGACGGTAACATCGCACACTACACCCACTCGGGCTCAAAACCGTGTGTGCAGGCTGCTATGGGAGAAGTGGCTATTGGTATTTCAATGGCAATCCGCGGTGCCACCCTGAAAACACAAGGTGCGCCCATCGACATTATCATGCCCAAAGGTGGCGTGGGCTGGGAAGCTGAAGCCGTTGGTCTGGTAAATACCGAATCCGATGCTGCCAAGCGTCTTGTAGACTGGTCCATCTCTGAAGAAGCAAACAAGCTTTACAATGCGTTCTATCCGGTTGTTGGCCATAAGGCGATCAACGCAGCAGTTAACAACTATCCTGATGTAGAAAACGCAATGGTTGATATGGACTTTGGCAAGATGGCGGCTAGCCGAGAAGATGTGCTGAAGACTTGGTCTGACCGATTTGATGCTAAATCTGAGCCACGTTCATAATCTACTTTGTATTATCACGAGCAGATAACAATGAATACGCTGAGCGTGACGGTAATGCTGTCACGCTATTTTTGTTTTATACCTATTAAATATGTAATGTATCAATATATTTAAATCAATGGTATTTAAAGCTGGAAATAAGGTTGGCGAGCCACCATTCCCTCATGGCTTTCCAGCCCTTCTTGTTGCTCGTTTTGAGCATCCAGTTTAGCCAGTTCTTTTTTCATTTCCGACAGCTCACGTTCCATATAAGAAATATTACGGATCAACATTTTTCTTTCCATGATGCTTTGCCTCAATCAAAAAACACAAGAATAGAATAAAAGGTCTAGAAGTATACCCAAGTTACCTCAAGAAGCAGAATTCAGAGGGTTGCCAGCGGATTCAATCCAAGGCGAAGCTTTGCAGGAATGGCATTCCCTTTCAAATAGCTTCAACGAGGGAGTGAATGCGCTGACACCCTCCCGAAGGGCGAGTTTTCTAAGCTTCTATACCGCGTTATTGTTTTTCGATTTAGAGCCACTAGCTCTTCAAAACAATGCCTTGTCTATAAGATTAGAAATTCTCGCTGAAACTGCATCTTGAGGTAGCTTGGGTATAAGAATATCAATTTGACAAGATGAAAACGAGGCACCCTAATCAAATTCTTTTTTAGCATGGCAAAAGAATGCGATATTCAGTAATGGTTAAGTATGAACCAACAGAAATTTTTTTCCAGAAAACAATTTTCTTTTTTTCGTAAAATCCATGTCATTTAACTGTAACTGACTGCAATTAATTTTGGTATATACCAAATAAAGTGAGTTAGAACCATGGAAACGTATCTGAAGATTGAAAATGTCAGCAAGCAATATGGACAGTTTACTGCGCTGAACGACATTTCCCTTGATATTCATAAAGGCGAATTTGTTTGCTTCCTCGGCCCGTCAGGGTGCGGTAAAACTACCTTGCTACGTGCCATTGCCGGATTGGATCTGGCGTCTTCAGGCAAGATCACCCAAGGCGATAAAGAAACGACTTTCCTTGCCCCTGAAAAGCGTGACTTCGGCATTGTCTTCCAGTCCTATGCCCTGTTCCCAAACCTGACCGTAGCGGATAACATCAGCCTAGGCCTGCGTAACCAAGGGAAAGACAACAAAACCGTCAACGACACCGTCAGTCATTGGTTGAATGTTATCGGCTTGCCAGACTCCGGGGGAAAATATCCTAACCAACTCTCTGGAGGCCAACAGCAGCGAGTTGCCCTCGCCCGCGCACTATCATTATCGCCAGGCTTGTTACTGCTCGATGAACCTTTGTCTGCCCTGGATGCAAAAGTGCGATCTCACCTCCGAGAAGAAATACGTCGCCTGCAGCGCCAGCTGGGTATAACCACCATTATGGTGACCCACGACCAGGACGAAGCTCTCGCGATGGCCGATCGCATTGTGGTGATGAACCACGGTGTTATCGAACAGGTTGGCACGCCGCAGGAAATCTACCAAAACCCAGCCTCGCGCTTCGTTGCGGACTTTGTCGGTAACATGAACTTTATACCGGCTTCCGTAGTCAGTGATAACCAAATCAGAATCGGTGAATCATTGCTGCCCAAGCCTTGTGATGCACTAGAGCGTGGTCAGCAAGTGGAATTGGGCCTGCGCCCAGAAGATCTTCACTTTTTGGAAATCGGCAAGAAGAGCGATTCGAGCTTCCCTGTTCAGATTGAAGAATTGGAATTCCAGGGCACCTTTGTCCGTGCCGAGTGCAAACTCCAGGGTGCGTATCAAAGCAACATACTTAAAGTTGATGTGCCTATTCGCGAATTGCGCGAGCTTCAGCTCGAGCGTGGTCACTTCCATTACGTGAACATGTCCAAGAATCATACCCATATCTTTCAAGCGCAATAGAGAGCATGGAAATCGCGATGAATGCAAATACGAATGCAATTTCGAATGTGACGACTAACGAACGTACGATGGCAACACGTCAATCAAGCCTGTCGCAGCGCCTGACTGTTTTCAAGAACTCGCTAAGCCGAGATAACATCACATTAGGTGTTATCCTTATGATGTTGTTGATCATCATGGGGATCTTTGTCCTCGGCCCTATGTTCGCCATGCTGCAAAAAAGTGTGATGAACAACCAAGGTGAATTTGTCGGTCTGCAAAACTTTGCCAACTACTTCTCTTCACCGGCTCTGTGGCAATCTCTGAAGAACACGATCAATATCGGTCTGATCGTCACCGTCTTTGTTGGCTTCCTTGCCTTTGGTTATGCCTATGCCCTAACCCGAAGCTGCATGCCATTCAAAGGCCTGTTCAATGTGCTCGGTGCCGCACCAATCCTGGCACCATCGCTTCTTCCGGCCATCAGTCTCATTTACCTGTTCGGTAACCAAGGTATTGCCAAAGAGTTGCTGATGGGGAACTCCGTATACGGCCCAATCGGTATTGCGATCGGCTTGATCTTCTGGACCTTCCCGCATGCGGTAATGATCCTGACTACATCGCTGAAAACATCCGATGCACGGCTTTACGAAGCTGCCAAGGCATTGAACACCTCGTCAATCAAAACCTTCTTCATTGTCACGCTACCGGCGGCAAAATATGGTTTGATCAGTGCACTGATCGTGGTTTTCACCCTTGTTGTCTGTGACTTCGGTGTACCTAAGGTCATCGGCGGCAGCTACAACGTGTTGGCTACAGATATCTTCAAGCAAGTTGTTGGGCAGCAGAACTTCTCCATGGGTGCGGTGACCAGTGTCATTCTGCTTGCTCCGGCCATCCTTGCATTTTCGGTTGACCGCAGGGTGAAGAAGAAACAACAAGGGCTGTTTGACTCACGCTCTGTTGCATACACGCCTGAGCCAAACAAGCTACGCGATGGTTTGTGTTTCTTATTCTGTAGCTTGATCTCGCTGTGTATCTTGGCGGTTATCGGTATGGCTTTCTACGGCTCGCTGGTTACCTTCTGGCCTTGGAACCTGACACTAAGCCTGAACAATTATAACTTTGCCCAATTCAGCACTTATGGCTGGGCACCCTACTTCAACTCAATCCAGCTTGCCAGCAATGTGGCAATGTTCGGTACCATTGTCATCTTCATTGGTGCGTACTGTGTAGAAAAAGGCCGAGCCTTTGCACCTATCCGTAACCTACTGCAGATGATAGCCATCATTCCAATGGCCGTACCGGGTATGGTGTTGGGCCTTGGGTATATTTTCTTCTTCAACAACCAAGCAAACCCAATGTCGGTATTGTACGGAACGATGGCTATCCTGGTGATCAACACCGTGATTCACTACTACACCGTCGGCCACATGACGGCACTGACAGCACTCAAGCAGTTGCCTGCAGAAGTCGAAGCGATTTCTGCCTCAATCAAAATGCCGCAGTACAAGGTCTTCTTCAAAGTGACCCTGCCTGTTTGCTTACCAGCGGTGTTCGAAATCGCGGTTTACATGTTCGTCAATGCCATGACCACGACGTCTGCAATTGTTTTTCTTTACGCCACCGACACCATGCCAGCATCTGTTTCGGTGTTGAACATGGACGACGCTGGCCAGACTGGTCCCGCTGCAGCCATGGCGGTAATGATTTTGCTCACCGCGGCACTGGTTAAGCTTACCCATGTCGGTACTATTCAGCTTATCGAACGTTACACCCAGGCATGGCGTAACCGTTAAAGGCAGCGCTCATTCACTTTTCGCAATGTGGCACATTTCACGCACGGTAATAGAAGCCGTAATAGTCTATTACCGTGACCTTTTAATAAAGCGCTTAAGTAATGATAAGGATATAATGTCAATCCGATTAACTTCCCCCCAACTTAGGGATTAATCGAATTTGCATTTTACATAGGGTCAATTGTGCAATATTTGAAAATCATGGAAGCCATCAACGAACAGATTGATGCAGGCCTTCTTGCAGCTGGTAACAAATTACCTGCCGAGCGTAAGCTCGCAGAATCATTCAACACGACAAGGGTCACCTTGCGTGAGTCACTGGCTCTGCTGGAAGCGGAAGGGAAACTGTACCGTGAAGACCGCCGGGGTTGGTTCGTCTCACCCGCACCGCTAAGCTATGACCCGACATACACCACCAACTTCCCGCAAATGGCGAAAGAGCAAGGTCGACTCGCTCGCACCGAGCTGATCGATGCCAAGCTGATTCCGGCCAGCCGCCGAGCCGCGTCATTACTTAAAGTGCCCCCCCTATCGGAAGTCTACCGAATCGACCGCCTGCGTTTTCTGGATGAACGCCCGGTGGTGGTGGTCACCAACTTCATCTTGCCAAAATACTTTCCGAACTTACTGGAAAAATCTTTTACTTCGTCACTGACTACCCTGTACCGGGAAGAATATGGCGTGATCTATTCGAAAACCCGTTATCGTGTCAGTACCACATCCCTACTGGGTGAAACCGCGCAACACCTGAGGGCAACCGCAGGTAGCCCTGCGATGTTGGTCGAACGCCTTAACTATGATCAGCATGACAATGTCATAGACTGTGACTTGGAATACTGGCGCCACGATGCGATTTGCATCGAATCGGTCGCCGAACTGTCAAAATAGGAGGTACACTGCGCCTATTAGGACACCAGCCAGTATATAAGAAAAGCCTGAGTACTGTGGTATTCAGGCTTAACGATTACAACACAATAAAGGTCAGCGAACGCTACACTTTTGAAACACGCTCGGTAGCAAATTTAGTCTTTGCATAGCGATAGACCAAGCCAACAATAGCCGACACCATCAGGGTGAAGCTCAGCATCACCAACCCTTTGGTTAGGATTTGCTGGTATTCACTCAACATCGGGCTAAGCATGATCCACTTGCCTGCCAATAGCAAAATCAGACACCAAATCAAAGAGCTCATGGCGCTGATCACCACCATTCGCCATGCGCTCAGCTTAGCGATCCCCATCAACATGGGCGTTAGCACCCTGACAAAAGGAACAAAGCGAGAAATGAACAACGAGAGAAAGCCGTATTTATTGAGTAACCGTCTTGCTTTTGGCAACGCATCATCAGGTAGCATACGCTCCAACCAATCCACAAACCGGGTCCGATGTAACACCCTTCCCTGCAGGTAGCCCATAAACCCACCAAAGGTAGCCGCAAAACACAGTGCAGCAACAGTCGTAGGGAAATCTAAAATTCCAAGCCCAATCATACCTCCGGCAAACAGTACTAACCCGTCGCCAGGCAGAGGCAAAAATACAAAACTCGATTCCAATAGCAAGATTATCGTCAGCAACAACAAGAACCATTGCAATGAACTCACTTGCTGCAGGGTTTCAAAATCATGATGCCATATAGCCAATAACATCTCTTGCATATACTACTCCAAAACGTAACTACCGGTATTCCCGGCCTTATTGCCGCCTATGAACAGACAAACGCTGCTCAACCTTGGCGAGCGTTACCAAAAATCAAATCCACTAGCATTCGGGAAGCTAGAGTCCCTTCCTGGTTGATTTTCATCTCAACCATTCTGTGTTCGATGTACTCATTTACCACCAGCGATGAATGGTGAATTGGTGAGCTTGGCCAACTTAGAAAAACGAGCAGAGTCGTAATTACGACCAGGGTGATCCCCCGCCAATTAGACAGTGCAGTTTTAACTCGCAAAGAAACCCAAGTACGCTCCATTGTCATACCCTTAATTTTCAGAGGCACGGATATTCCAGCGCCACTTCTGTACAGGAAGCCGTAGCAATCAGTGTCGTTCTGCTACAGCTACACTCAGTAAACTTAAAAAGATTTGGGGAGACGAAAGTTAGCCAAAGCGATGGCTATAGAGCAAATTGCCCTCTTTCCAGCCGGAAAGTCGATTGTGGTTATGAGGGATGTGCCCAACCCAATGCGATTGCAAGGTAGGCAAAGCCGTTGGCGTCAAAGCACGGTGTAGATAGGAAGGGGGATGAAACTCAAAAACCTGGGAAAAAACGGGTTTGATGCCCATCCCTGCATACTGGTCAACGCTTTTGATCCGCCTTAAAGCGTTGAAAATATATGCTTCATGCCCCTCATCGAAGACAGAACGATCGTCATCTTGGGTAATGGTTGCTAAATCTGTTGTTTGAACCGGCCACTTTCTCTCAGCCCCCAGCAGGTGGGAAGACAATTCGGTCGTGACTTCCGGGCTCAATATCGGGTCATTAAACGACTCAATAGGCTGCGCCATCGCGATGTTCACACACCACAATAAAGCCAGCAGACAAATTGTGTAGAGACGCCTAATCAACATACAAGCTACCCAGACTAATTACTCAAAACATTATAATCTGTCCAAACAAACTGGAAAGTGATAAATAGCAGGTTGTGTTACAAGTTATGTAATATGCAAACAAATAGACCTGAGGCTCTTGATATATTTCCATCTGGTAAGAAAGCAGCCGGCCGTATTACCCTTTGTCTGCTTTGCCGGCGGCATCGGCAAACTTGGCCAATTGCTTATCCAGCCATGATGGTTTTCGTCCGGCATCTTCGGCCGCTTCTTTACGACGAATCGCATTGCGGACCATCATCGCCCCTGTCCAACGAATAGGCTCAGGTGGGAAATACCCTTTCGGGCCGGATACCAAGCCACACTCGGTCCAGCTATTTTTCTGCTCCAGTACCATAGCCGACAAAATTTTCCCGCCAATCCAAGTTTGAGCAACACCATTGCCTGAGTAGCCCAAGCCATAAACAATGTCCTTATTGTGTTTTAACTGGCCGAAAAACGGCATACCGGTTACAGAGCGATCCGATGCCCCCGTCCAAGTAGCCGCAAATGGCTGCCCGGATATTGAGGGAAAAAACCGATTGAATGCATTACGCAGCAGCGGCTGATAACGACTTGGCTGATCAAATATCTTGCTGATACGATTGGCAAACGCGAAATAATTGCCGCCCTTACCCAACATCAGCCGGCCATCAGGTGTTGTGCGGTAGTAATGAACAAAGGTACGCGAATCCACGATGGTTTTACCGTCTTTTAACCCCATCGCGGCCAGTTTATCTGGGATGGGCTTAGTGATTGCCATATCTGAAGAGACTAATACCACGCTGCGCCTGAATTCAGGAAATTGCTCGACCATCCAGGCATTGAGTGCCAGTACCACCTTCTTGGCAAAAATATCCGCTTGCGGGGTGGTAATGGTAATTGGGATCTCGGTATTGATATCTTCCATCGGGGTATTCTCAAAGATCTTTACCCCCATATGTTCGGCAACACGTTTCAAGCCACGGGCCAACATCGCCGGCTGGACACTGGCAGCCGCCGGAGAATAGTACCCTTCACTATGCACGCTAGATCCCGCCTCCAGTTGGATCTTGTCTTTTTCCCACGCTTGCCAGCTGTTAATTTCCTGCTGCTCCAATGCCTGCAAGACGCCAGCCATTGCCCCTTCTTGGGCACTGTTGGTCGCGGTATATAACGCTCCATGGCGACGCAATTGGGCATCAATACCGTGCTCCTTACAGAAGGCCTCGATTTCATAGATTGCCAGCTCAGAGGCCGCAACTAGCTTTGCCGCCTTCTCTTCGCCGTAGAGCTTTTTCATCGACTGGTATTTAGTCGACCACGTCAGCATGCAGCCGCCGTTGCGGCCAGAGGCTCCACTGCCACACAGCCCTTTATCAATGACCACAACATCCAGCTCTGGCTGCTGTTGCTTCAGATTAATGGCAGTCCACAGACCGGTATACCCGCCACCGACGATACACACATCGGTTTGGATATCATTTTGTAACACATTGGGTTGAGCGGATACTTCAACTCCCATCGCATGAGCAAACCAATATGGCTGGAAGTTATCGTTGTCCTTGAGCATTATTCACCACCTCTTTGGTATAGACCAAAACAATTGCGATAAATTAATGATCACCTGTGAAAGGATTATGACAATCTAGGTGTAAAAAAATTATTTTTGACGTAAATTACCACTAGCGCATTATGAAATTTGCTCTTAGAATGCGCCTGCTTTGGGGAGTAGTCACCAACTGTTCGTCTGTCGTCATCTCGAAGTCCCAAACTTCCGGCAGCCGAGGGTGGATTTGTAGTACCAGCCCTACACCATCCTGACGAGACCAACGCCATTAATCATGCACATCCGTGCAGGGGTAGCTTCATATGCCATTTAGCATTTGGAGGTAGCTCATTACATTAATGCGCGAAAGGTCTGGTCTCCCCCTGATCCGGTCCCTTTCGCGCGCTCGATCGTGAAAGGAGTAAATTATGAGCCTTTTGAGCTATGAAGGGTTCGCTGTTCTAACCATCTTTATGTTGGCGCTGGACTTGTACCAAACCCGCGGTGGCAAAGTCACCATCAAAAAAGCCGCTACCTGGAGTGTTTTCTGGGTTATGTTGGCTTTAGCTTTCAATGTGGTTATCTATTTATACTGGCCTTTGATGGCACCAGAGAGTAGCTATACCAATAGCGAAGCGGCGACAGCTTTCCTTACCGGCTACTTGCTTGAAAAATCATTGAGTGTCGACAACCTGTTTGTCTTCGCATTGATTTTCAGCCAATTTGCCGTGCCTGAAGCGATTCGTCCGCGGGTACTGATGCTAGGCGTGGTGGGCGCACTGATACTGCGTGCAATCATGATTGCCGTGGGGGCTGAGTTGCTCACCCAATTCCACTGGGTCTTGTATGTCTTTGCAGCGTTCTTGCTGTATACCGGCTACAAGTTATGGCGTGAGGATGAAGAAGAGCAAGAGGACTTTTCCCAGTCGCTACCAGTACGCTTAGTGAAAAAATGCTTCCGTGTTACCGATGATTATCGTGGCCATCAGTTCTTTGTCAAAGACAGCATGGGTTGGCTTGCCACTCCGCTGTTGATTGTCATTGCTGTCATTGCATTGACCGATGTGATGTTTGCTCTGGACTCGATCCCGGCGATCTTCGCGGTAACCAAAGAGCCGTTTCTGGTCATGACAGCCAACGTCTTTGCCCTGCTTGGCTTGCGTTCGCTGTATTTCGTGCTGGAAGGTATGCTGACCCGCTTCTGCTACCTGCGGCCGGCACTGGCGTTCATCCTGAGCTTCATCGGTATCAAGATGCTGTTGATGGAAACCAGTTATGCGATCCCGACACCGGTTTCCTTAGGTGTGATCGTACTGACCATCAGTGCCGCAATTATCGGCTCGCTCTGGAAAACCCGAGAGCTGAAAGTGTCATAACTGACTATCTTCCATAAAAATAAAGCCGCTCGAACTATTTCGAGCGGCTTATTTCATCAAGATGCTAGATAATCAGAGGCATTTCTACTCGCGAATATCTTTAAAGACAGCACCACCTTTCATGACCACCTTGATGTTATCGGGGTTGGCCAGGATATCGAGGTCTGCCACCGGATTTCCTTTAACAAACAGCATATCGGCAAATGCCCCCGGACACAGTACACCCAACTTGGCTTCTGGATAAGGATCCAATAGCCCAGACATTTTCAACAACTCACCGGTGTCTGACGTAGCCTGCTTGATACCTCTGAACGAGCCGAAATACTTCTTACGCGCAGAGAACTCCATGTTCTGCTTGGCATGCACTTCGGGTGTGCCGACTAAATCTGTACCAAAGGCACATTTCAAACCGTATTTATCTACCAACTCTGCCTGCTTTAACAAACCTTTGCCGACACGCTCAGTTTTCTGATACAAAATCTCACTACCTAGCGGGATCATGCGATTGGCAATCAGCTCAGCCGTGGCATATTGCGGTACCACCCAAACATCATTGTCAAGGCACATGCTGGCGACTTCATCATCCATAAAAGTGGCGTGCTCCAACGACTTCACCCCTTCCTCAATCGCGATTTTCATTGCCGGCTGAGCATGGATATGACTACAGACATACGACCCGTAATTTGTCACGGTTTCAACGATGGCTCGCAGTTCATCACGGGTGTATTGGATCGTATCCAGTGGGTCGAACAACGACGAAGCGCCGCCCCCGCCGAAGACCTTGATTTGCGATGCACCTTTGAATATTTGATCACGGGTGCGCTTCAAGCACTCTGGCACACCATCAGCCAGAATCAGATGCCCCTGGCGCATAAAGCTGGAATCTTCGATGCCGCGATTGAAGTTTGAACGCTGCGCACGGTTCTGGCGATAGTCCGCATGACCACAAGTTTGCGAGATCCCCGCATAACTCGGGTAAATCCTTGGCCCCGGCACAAAACCATTGTCGATGCTTTGCTTAAGGCCATAACAGTTACTGCCAACATCACGCACCGAGGTAAAACCGCGCTCCAGCATCTCCTTGGCAATCACTGTCGAACGGACAGCCACTTCTTCCTGCGTCATCAGATCAATCTTGTCGAAGCTATCAGACAGTGCGATATGGGTATGGGCATCAATAAGGCCCGGGATCACCGTGTAGCCTGCGGCATCTATGGTTTGATCAACATCTTCGAGCACAGCCTCGTACTGGTAAATCTTGGTGATCACCCCATCTTCCACCAGCAAACTACAATCATGGCGTAGCGCTTCGTTTTCGCCATCAAACAAGGCGGCATTTTTAACTAATACTTTCATTTCTTTTCCCATCACAGTCGATTAAAAACCACAACTCAGAAGTGCTATTCAGCACTCAGCCTGCGCTACAGCCTCAGCGTGTTTTGGCTGGCCAGCTTGATTGACAGGCTCACGTTCGATCTCGAATGCAGCGATAATTTTCTCTGCCGAAAGGTCAATATCCTGCTCGTTGGTATGGCAGCTCAGCACCGAGAACAACATGGTCTTCAGCCCTTTGTAGCCAGATGTGGACGGATAACAGAAACCTTCCTGCTGCAAGCGGTGTACCACGCGCTCGGTGAGCTGGTTGCGCTGTTCGTCGTTGCCCGTTCCGAATTGGGCTGAGAAGCGGTTAGAGACCACATCATTCAGAATGGTGATCCCCTCGACGGCACGTAACTTATCGGCCATGCGCTGGGCAAGCTCACAGCAATTATCAAGATGTTGTTCAATGCCTGATTTACCCAGTGCTTTAATTGCCGCATACACCGGTACCCCGCGGGCACGACGAGAAGCGGAAATACCAAAGTTGATCGCATTGCGATCCGGTTTGGCCATCGCGTCATTGAGGTAGTCCCCCATGTTGCTGCCGCCCATGGCACAGGCCAACGCCGATGCATCCTTTACAATGACCAGACCGCAGTCATAAGGCATGTTGAACCACTTGTGACCGTCGGTATCGATGGAGTCTACTCGCTCAATACCCTTAACCAGGTATTTCTGCTTGTCACTTACTGCCGCCCACAGCCCAATAGCACCGTCCACATGCAGCCATGCATTTGGATGACTCTCAACAGCATCAGCCAGTGCATCAAACGGGTCGAAGGCACCAGAGTCAATACATCCGGCTTGCGCACAAACAAGCGTTGGCCCTTCGCAACGAGACAGGACTTCTGGGATATGATCCTCAATGATCCGGAGGTTATCGTCAGTCGGAATAGTATGGATATCTTCAAGGCCAATGCCGATCATCGACAGAGCACGCTTAATGGTAGAGTGAATTTGATCACTCACGACAACATTAATACGTGGCGCACCGTACAGACCTTGCTTGGCGACATCCCAGCCAGCGCGCTGCAACAAGGTATTACGTGCGGTGATCAATGCAGTATAGATTGCTTCCTGCGCACCAGAAGTAAAACCAAGGCCTGCGTGTTCAGATAAGCCGAGCAGCTCCAGCACCCACTCCGCTGCGGTTTCTTCGACAATGGCCATCGAAGGGCTTGAAACGTAATAAGGCACATTCTGATCCCACGCACTTACCAGCCAATCCGCGGCCATAGACACAGGGAAAGCACTGCCAATGGCATAGCCAAAGAACCTTGGGCCACCAGAGCCAATCAGACCTTGTTCCACATTCACAGCTAGCTGGTTTAGAACAGTATCAGGACAACTTGGCGCTTGTGGTAGCTCACCGCCAATAGCCTGTCGCAATGCATCGGATGTCACATGCTTATCAACCGGACGCTCTGGTAATGACTCAAGGTAGGCCACTGCATGATCAAATGATTGGTTAAGTAATTGACGGTATTGATTAAACTGGTGAGACATAGCACAGCTCCTCTTCGTTTTCGGCTATGCCACTAAATTACTTCTCCTCCGTAAGAGTTTTTTATCAATTCGCGCCAAAAAATAAAACCATCGACACAGGCGGCAGCCCCCGTGGGTCAAAAATCGGTGAGTTTAACAAAACGTGTTCGGTGCCAACCATTGAGATAGCTATCTATTGGAAATGTGAGTGTATAGATATAAAAAAACACCAATGCCCAAAAGGCATTGGTGTCGACAGGAAGTCTCGAGGATAAGGGGGATTACTGCATTGGCGCCCACACAGAGTAGTCAACGTCAACATCATCCTCGGCATAAATAACCAAAGGAAGCTTTGAGTTATAGCGCAGCAGATCACTGTGGAACTGCAGGTTGGTATCAGCGGCTTCTTTCTCGCAAGCCATCATTGTACTGGCATAGTTCGTTTGTTTTTTCATCACATAGTATGAGTATCCCCACCCTTCCAGCGAGCGTCGCTCAAAGTCCATCGGCAGTGCTTTGATGTTGCAATCTACCTTCATAACACTGTCAGCGATGATTTGAACCCGGCGGGTTTGGCTTTCGTTATCAACCTCATCAAGCTGGATCACATGCTTGGTGAAGCCCGGCATTTCAGGGAACATGTCAGCGTTCCCGCTTGCCATAACATGAGGGGCTGAACACAATAATGCTGCGGTAAGAAGTGTCTTTTTCATTGTTATTCCTATTATTTTTACTGAGTCTAGTTTTACCATCATAGCCTGAACCCTCGCTGTTCAACTCACAAGTACTTTTCTATTGGGAATAACTGTAACAGTCGAGACTTAATGCGCTCCCACTGCCCCGTATCGGGCTCGTTGTCCCAGCTTTCTGAACCGGAATACCAGCGAACATTGCCCTCTTCCAAATTCAGGCGCCAGCTGTTCTCGTCCTCCATTGCCGCCTCAATGTCAACAGCAAGCGAATCGGCGATGCTTTGATTGTCTATCACCAGAATAGATTCGGTATTGAGATAGGTTGAGCGCAAGTTAAAGTTAAAGGAGCCGACACCAGCCACTTGCCGATCAAAAACAACGGACTTTGAGTGCAAGCCATATGGTGTTATCGGTGCGCACTTAGAAGCATCTCTTGTCGACTCCTCACACAACTTAGTGTCCGGCTTCAATTCGAACAGCTGCATGCCATTCTCGAGCATGTCTTGTCGCCGCCCCGCATAACCAGAGTGGTTAGTGATAAGATCGTTCGACACCATAGAGTTAGTCAATGCCTTTACGACAACACCTTCACTCGTTAGATCCTCAAGACCTGCCAACTGGCGATCATCGAAAACCAGATATGCCGATTCCACGATGATTTCTTGCTCAGACTGCAGTGCTAAGTCCGACAAAACTCTGGCTGTCTTTTTGGGTGCATCGGTATTGTCAACATCATCCGGAACAGGCTGGTCGGCCACATAACGCGCGTTGACCCAAGTCATCTCGCTCATTAACTCTTGCAGAAAACGATAAGCGACCTCTTTTCCTTCAGGCAATACCGGGTAATGCTTATAGCGCGGCGCATAGACTTTATCTAAATCCGCCAGTTCAATTGTTGCTTCCCCACCCAGCATGCTGACAGGATAAGACCAACGGCTATCCCAATAGTCGACAAAACTAGTTTGGATATCATTAACCACTGGCCCCATAACCAACACATCACGGTCACGGAAATTAATATCATCGGAAAGATCAAAATATTCATCACCGATATTACGCCCTCCGACAACCGACATAGCCCCATCGACGGTGAAGGACTTGTTGTGCATGCGGCGATTCAGGCGGGAGAAATCCCCCAACACATTGAGCCACTTTGCAACACCACGGCGGGTGGGAATAGGGTTAAACACGCGTATTTCGATAAAAGGATGAGAATCGAGCGCTGTCAGCAGATCTTCTCGCTCGTTGAGGTTGATATCATCAAGCATGACACGCACTTTCACCCCGCGGTTCGCGGCGGCTATCAACCTGGTCGCCAGGTATTTACCCGACGCATCTGAGTTCCAAATGTAATACTGGATATCGATGCTTTGCTCAGCGGTTTCGATTAGCGCTAGCCGCTGGGCCAGCGCATCCCAGCCGGACTCTTGCAACACAACGGCACTCGAGCCTTGCTTAGGACTTTGCGGTCGATAGGTATCAGTCAGCGATGATAATGTGCTGGTCGACCGCGAGACCGGCGGCCCAACCTGGTGCTTTACCTCTTCAGAAAGTGACGCACATCCATTAAGAATAGTGACTAAGAAAATTGTTGTACTAATGCGTTGCAGCAGAGGCATTGAATAGCGTTCCTATTTTTACTTCGAATAACCCGTCCTGGCGCGTTCAGCTACGGTTTAAGCAATAGCCTGAGCTCACTGGGTAAATTTAAACGAGAAAGTATACCAAACTGATCGGCATCTACCGCCATAGAGTGCAACTTTGTCAGCCAAGCTCAAGTTTTAGCGACTCTATTGCCTATAGTTTTTCACTGTTGAATATTGCAGTTTAACCGGTCTTTTAATTGGTCTGTCGTAACCATAGATGTCTTCCCGCAACTGTAGTTGGTTATTTTCATCAACCCAGGCAGTCACATACGTCACATCGACATCAATCTTACGCGGCAGCGTAATGGTATTGGTTCTGCCGTCACTGACCAGTTGCTGGTAGTTACGCCAGCTTGGCCGCTGCTGGTAATCCAAGACATACTCAGCCAGCTCCGCAGCCTTCTCGACCCGAACACAGCCCGAGCTCAGGTTACGCCTGGCTTTGTTGAATAAACTTCTGGATGGCGTGTCATGCAGGTAGACGGAGAAATCATTGGGCATGAGAAATTTCACATTGCCAAGAGCATTACCTCGGCCGGGACTCTGCATAAACTCATACGGGAAGGTATTGGGATCAACATTACTCCATTCCACCATCTCGGGAGAAATTTCAGTCCGATCATCCCAGCTACGGATCATTTTCAGGTTCGTTTGCTGCAAGTAATCCGATGAAGCCTTCATTCCCGGGATCACATCTTTGGTCTTGATCGTTTCTGGAACATTCCAGTACGGGTTGACCACCATGATATTCATCGACGATGAAAACAGGTTCGTTGGCCGAGCTGTTCGTCCTACGATGACTCTGGACTCAAAAACAACTTCTTGCTGATGGGTTATTTGCAACCGGTAATCAGGAATGTTCACCCGTATAATCGGCCGCTCATTGCCAGTCGCACCCAACTGGCTGCGATATAAATTGAGCGCAAGCAAACGAGCAACCTCACTATATGGCAGGGCCAGTTGTTGAGCCGTCGCCGGCCCAATAACCCCATCGTCTTCCAATCCATTGCGTTGCTGGAAACGCCGGATCGCTTGGTTCAGCTCGCCATTGTTGATCAGCGTTGGCTCGGCGGATAATTGCTCAAATGACTCATCGCTCAAGTCACCATAAGCATTGAGTACAGCTAGCATTGCCAGCCCATTAGGAACTGACTCGTTCAATTTGATCAACTGCCTACCGTGAGGTTGATATGAGTGGGCCGGTAATTGGTAAAAGCGCTCGACTTGGGCCAAAACACCTTTGGTCATCGCAAAGTTATCGCCATAGCCGATCAGGCGAGAAGTTAAAAATGGCACATTGATCACAGAAGCGGCAACAGAGCCTGGCAGCACCCCATTTTCTGAATCGGGATACAGAATCAAGGTTTGGTGACGAAACATCAGACTTGGCTCGGAATAGAGCTGATGCATCAGAGCTTCGTATAATAGGTAAGTATCCGTGGCAAGGATATCGTATGCGCGTTGATCGGCAACCTGCTCAAGCTCAGCCAACTCCGCCAGACGGCGATCAATACCCGAGACCAAGCCAGAGAACGCCAATACCCTTAGCCGAGTCTCCAGTAATTCACGTAGCTCATTGTTCCACCACAGTGGCATATAGCCATTAGCCGCGTAGATCCGCTTCACCTCATCGCTAAAACACAGACTGGATTGTACAAACCCGCACAGTTGCTGATGGCTAGACAGATTGATAATGCTGAGCAGGGAAAGGTCAAGCACGCTACTTTCATTGGCCGGACTAGCAGGCAAAGCAGAGCCTTGGCTAAAGTTATCTTCAGCGAGGGGGATGGGGTTAACGAGCAGCGCATATTCTGCAGTTTCTACTTTTTCGGCAGACACCTGGCCGAAAATGGCAAAAGAAAGTGCGAAATATAACACGTTAAAGCGATTTGGCATTCTATCTGAACATGTCATCACTTAAGCCCTGAGCTATGGTCCTCGACCAACTATCAAGTTCTTTCCGTGAGCGATATAAAATGGCGGAGCCCACTTCCTGCATGAGCCACCCTACTATTATTTCTAGTCAAACTGATGACACTATGGCAACTGAGTCATGCTTCAAAAATGACAATCCAATCAATAAATTCCAGATTCGCTTGTAGCCCTCACCCAAGATTGCTCATAGTTTCATATATCGTTCAGAATGAGCCAAACTTTTCTCATCAAGTCTCAATATGACATGATTTTCCATAATGGAAACTGCTGGTTTATATCTTTTCACTTCAAGAAATCATGTGACCGATTTATGTTATTAACCATAATTCAAACATGGTTAATAACATGAGCATTCCAGAAAAATTCAGACAAATCATCAACGACCCGACTCTTTCCCCTATGCAAAAAAGCCAGTACCTGGCCTTAGAAGCCGATGCCAGCTTGCCTTACCCTGAGATCACGGAGTCAGTAAAAGCAGCGATTGAAGACAATATCTTGTGTGATATGTTTGAAGGTAATGCGCCATTCAAACCACGCTATGTTCTGCCGGATTACGCCAAGTTCCTTCAGCAAGGCTCTGAATATTTGGAATTGCCACCTGCCAAGGATTTCGACGAAGCACTTAACCACCTGACAATCCTTTATCACCATGTACCATCGGTCACCAATATCCCTGTCTACCTTGGCCAGCTCGATGATGTCTTGCTGCCTTACGCAGAAGGGCTGGATGCAGAAACAATTTACCGCAAGCTGCGCCTGTTCTGGATCTTGCTTGATCGCACTCTGCCTGATGCTTTCATGCACGTAAATATCGGTCCAACGGACAATGTCATCTGCCGTACTATTCTCCGCGTCGATGCCGAGCTCAAGCAGGTCGCCCCTAACTTGACCTTTATGTATGATCCTGAGATCACGCCAGACGATCTCCTGCGCCAGGCCAGCCACAACATCTGCGAGTGCAGCAAACCACATATTGCTAACTACCCTGTCCACGCCCATGCCTATGACAACTCCGGCTTCGGTATTGTCAGTTGCTATAACTCACTGCCATTGGCAGGCGGGGCTAACACCCTGGTACGCATGAACCTCAAAGAAGTCGCACGCAAGGCCTCATCAAGCGAAGACTTCTTTCACGCAACCCTGCCGAACTACTGCCAAACCATGTACGAACTGATCGAAGCCCGCTCAGCTTATTTGCACGAGCAATCAGGCTTCTTCAATGGCTTTTTAGTGCAGGAGGGCTTAATTGACGAAAGCCGTTTTGCTCCGATGTTTGGTATCTATGGCATGGCTGAAGCGGTTAATATCCTGCTGGAAAAAGACGGCCGGGACGAAAAGTATGGCCAGCAGCCGGCTGCGAATAAACTCGGCCACCGAATTTCTAAAGCACTGAGTGACATTGTCACATCCACACCGGTTAAATATGGCTACCATGGCCGCGCCCTGCTTCATGCCCAAGGCGGGATCAGCCTGGATGAAGATGTCACTCCGGGCGTTCGCATCCCATATGGTACCGAGCCGGATCCGGTAAGCCATATCCAAGCATTGGCTCAGCATCACCAGTACTATACATCCGGTATCAGCGATATTCTGACCATTGATGAAACGGTCAAATCCAACCCTGAGGCCATGTATCAGCTCTGTAAGGGCGCGCTAGCTATCGGCTTTCGTGAGTTTACCGCCAATGTCCACTCCAACGATCTGGTCCGTGTGACTGGCTACATGGTCAAACTGTCCGATATCGCCAAGTTCAAAGAGCAAGGCTCCCGCACCAACACCACCGGGCTAGGCGCTGAAGCTGCCGCGAATACCGGTATCCTCAACCGTAAACCACGAGTCGTGAGTCATGAGCAAGCGCCGCGCTACTGCGACAGTCAGTAAGATCCTCAATTTCTCGTGTGTCGACGGGCCTGGCAACAGGCTCGTTATCTTCCTGCAAGGGTGTAACTACCAGTGCAAAAATTGCCACAACCCGCATACTATAGGGATCTGCAACCACTGCGGGGACTGCGTTGCCCCCTGCCCAAGCAATGCGCTTTCGATGAGTGAAGGCCACATCAGGTGGAATGCAGAGCTATGCACCCATTGCGATCGCTGCTTGGCCGTTTGTCCTAACCAGTCGAATCCCAAGACCCAAACCATGAATGTTGATGACATATTGCAGCTTGTCCGCAAGCATCAGCTGTTTTTATCGGGGATCACCGTCAGTGGCGGCGAGGCTACGCTTCAGCTGCCGTTCATTGTCGAGCTCTTCAACGCAATCAAGGCCGATCCAAGCTTGCGCCATCTCACCTGCATGGTAGATACCAACGGAAGCCTGAGCCAAACGGGATGGGAAAAACTGCTACCGGTATTGGACGGCGCGATGGTTGATCTAAAAGCGTGGCAGGAAGAAACCCACCGTTGGCTAACCGGTCGCAGCCATCACAGGGTAATGCAAACTATCGATTGGCTTGGCAAGCACGATAAGCTCGAAGAAGTCAGACTGCTGCATATCCCGGCGATCACAGATTTCGAACAGGAAATTGATGCGCTGGCGCACTATTTGTCAGCCCTTCCGGCACGCACAACAATCAGGCTAAATGCCTTTCAGCACCATGGGGTCACGGGCCCGGCCCTTGAGTGGCCGCCCTGCAGCGCGTCTCAGATAAACGCGTTTGCAAAGCAGTTAACCCAACGAGGCCTGCGTGTTCTCTACCGTGAACCCGTAACGTAAACTCTCCACGTTGTGTATCTCCCCCGCTTCATCGGTTGGAGATTTGGAGATAACACGGGCTTTGCCATTATTCTCCAAGCTCGGCCACCGAATGGCTTTTATCAGCCGTACCGGCTTGCTTGGTGCGCTGGCATTTCTCAGTGCGTGCCGCTTTTATTTTGTCGGCCGCTTTTTCCGCAATCATAATCGTCGGGGCATTGGTGTTTGCCCCCACCAAGGTCGGCATGATTGATGCGTCTACCACCCTCAATCCTTTCAGGCCATGGACCCGCAGCTCACTATCGACAACAGCCATCGGATCAGAGCTTGGCCCCATTTTACATGTCCCGACGGGATGGTATTGTGTATCGGCTCGATTACGAATATCTTGCTCTATTGCGGCATTGTCGCACTCATCAACGGGATATAGCTCTGCCCCTCTGATTCCGTCGAATACCTTGCTCATCAGCATCTGTTTCTGTTTTTTCCACCCCGCAATCATCACTGGCATATCATCGGGATGAGAGAAGAATTGGGGATCAATCCGGGGCGGCGCAAACGGATCGGCGCTCTCCAGCTTGACGGTACCCCGGCTTTTGGGTCTCAATAACGTTAAATGGCAGCTAAAACCGTGCTGAAGATGAATTTTACGGGCATGGTCATCAACGATGGCGACCACAAACACGAATTCAAGATCAGGAATGGTGACATTGGGTTCTGAATAAAAGAAACCGATCCCTTCGGCAAAGTTGCTGGTTACTTTTCCACGACGCTTGAGCAGCCATTGCGGCAGAGCCTTGCTCATGGTGGCCAGCATTCTTGCAGAGAAACCAAACGTGTCATACCGGCTGCAGCATTCGAAGCTGTGAACTAAATCGATATGATCCTGCAAATTTTCACCAACCCCCGGCAATTCATGGATCACATCAATACCCAAGGGAGCAATATCTTTTCCGTGCCCTATTCCCGAGAGTTGCAGCAATTGCGGGGAGCCAAACGCCCCGGCGCTGATAATCACTTCTTGAGTTGCGGTAATGACCTGTCGCTGACCTCCTTTACTGAATTCCACCCCCACGGCTCGCTTACCTTCAACCACCACGCGCGTTGTGGTTGCCTTGGTCAGCACCGTCAGATTCCCACGATCTCTATTGGGCGTGAGGTACGCCCTTGCCGCGCTGCATCGCTCACCGTTTTTCTGGGTCACTTGCGTTGCCATGGCGCCGAACTGCTGTTCACCATTGACATCGGGGTTCGCCGGGATCCCGATTGACTCACAAGCCTCGAGGTAATGCGCTAACAAGCTGCTCGGGCACTGGAGATCCGTGACATTCAATGGTCCCCCTTGGCCATGGTACTCATCGGCATGGATCTCGTTATTCTCTGCTTTCTTAAAATACGGCAAGCATTCTTGGTAACTCCATCCCTCATTGCCGAGGCTAGCCCAATGATCATAATCAGCTTGATGTCCCCGGGCGTACATCATGGCGTTAATTGAACTTGAGCCCCCCAAGGTTTTTCCTCTGGGCTGATACCCCTTACGGCCATTGAGCCCCGGCTGGGGAACGGTCTCAAAGGCCCAGTTATTCAGCTTGGTGGGCAACATCGCGACGGATCCAATAGGCGCACGAATAAGCATACTGTTATCTGTCCCACCCGCCTCGACTAAACAGACTGTCACTTGCGGGTCCTCTGATAACCGAGCGGCCAGTACACAGCCTGCTGAGCCACCGCCGACAACAATATAGTCATAGTCCTTCATCATGCTGCTCCTGACTTATTCTGCGGTGAGTTTTCGCTTTAAAATCTTGCCTGTCGCACTCATCGGCAATTGCGCCCTAAAATGAACGTGCCTTGGGTATTTATAATCGGCCAACTGAGCTTTACACCATGCCTTGAGGGTTTGTTCATCCGCTTCGTGGTTGTTATCCAAGACAACAAACGCATGTATTTCTTCGCCATGTACGGCATGGGGTAACCCAACAACAGCAACCATAGCCACGGCTTCGTGTGCCATGAGGATTTCTTCTACCTCGCGTGGATAGACGTTATAGCCACCGCGCACAATCATTTCCTTTATACGGTCAACAATGTAGAGGTAACCGCTACTATCGAGCCGGCCGATATCCCCGGTGCGGAACCAGCCGTCCACCAACACTTCCTCAGTGGCTTCCGGACGGTTGTAATAGCCCTTCATGACACTCGGGCTATTAATACAGATTTCGCCAAGCTCGCCCGCGGGTACATCATCGCCGTTCAAATCAATAATTTTGATCGCCGTTGCACACAGAGGTTGGCCGACACTACCGGGAATACGCTTGGCATCAACATGGTTAAATGTGGCGACAGGGGCGGTTTCAGATAGCCCGTACCCCTCAAGGATCGGAATATTGAACCGACTTTCAAATTGCTTAATGATCTCAACCGGCATAGAGGCGCCGCCAGAAATGCCTAGCCTCAGCTTCTCCGACAACCGCTCAATCAGCGATTGATGATGTTCACAAGCCGCCAACAAGGCGATATACATCGTCGGGACACCGGCAAAAACCGTAACTTGATACGCATCAAGCGCTTCCAGTACCGCGTCGGGATCAAATCTGGGGATCAGGACCATACTACTGCCACTCAGTATCGATGCATTCATCAACACTGTTTGGCCAAAGCTATGGAATAACGGCAAGGTGATAAGAGTCGTATCCAGCTTAGAGAGCCGCATCAGATTTTGCGACGCCATGGCATTGGTCAGCATATTCGTATGCGTCAGCTCTGCCCCCTTCGGTCGCCCCGTCGTGCCCGAGGTGTAGAGGATCACCGCAGTATCATCCCCGGCACTGGGGTAAACATCACAATATGTAGATTGCTTCTCGACCCACTCAGCAAAATGGATTTCTCCCTCATGAGCAGGCAAAGTATGTCCGGGGGTTGGAATTTGAATAAAGTGTTTACAGCTGCTTGCCTGAGTAAACCCACTACGTCCCATCTCGCCAATCGGCATCTCGGGAGTCCCTTCAAAACAAAAGTAGGCTTTTGCTTCTGAGTCTTCCAGGTGGTATGCGACCTCTCTGGCTTTGAATAAGACATTAAGAGGCACGACCGTACAGCCAGCTTTTAAGATTCCATAATAGATAGCAGGAAAGTACGGCAGGTTCGGAGATGAAAGCGCGACTTTGTCCCCGGGCACCAAGCCGAGCCCTTTCAACCCGTTGGCAATCTGATTGGCCAACACGTTCAACTGGCTAAAGCTAAGATTTTGACCCGCACACGTTAGTGCATTTTTGGATGGATACAATGTTGCACAGCGTTCTAGATTTACAGCAAGATTCAGCATTTACGACCTCTTGTTATGGTTTTATTTCACATTAGAAAAGGGGTACTGCTTGGCCCACTAGCGCTGTTATTTCACACTAGTGAGCCTTTAAATAACGAGTAACAACGACTGCAATTATTTTTTATCAATCAAGCTGGGATCAGGCTTGCCAACGAACATTCGCAATATCAAACGTTGTAGCAGGCCGCCATATGGTGGGCTGAAAATTTGGATCGGAAACCAAGGCTTCATTTCCAATACCGAGCGGGCATGGCTTAGTTCACGAAAGCCTTCTTCTCCATGGTAGTTACCTATTCCAGAGTTGCCCGTACCACCAAAGGGCACTGCATGGTTGAGTACATGCCACCCCCAATCATTGATGGTAACGCCTCCACTATGGGTATGGGTCAGCACCCATTCCCGCCGCTCAGTATCATGGCTGAACAAGTAACAGGCCAGTGGCCGGGGCCGCGACTGGATATGCTCGACAACATCATCGAGTTCGTCATACCCGTACACGGGTAACAGCGGTCCAAAAATTTCCTCTTGGCAAATGCGCATCGCCGGCGACAGTGAAGTAACGATATGCAACGGATACTGACGCCCCTCCCCCTTCTCACCGCAGCGAACAATGACCGCACCTTTTTGCTCGGCATCCTCCACCAGCGCCATAAATCGGGCTTCTTGCGCCTCATCGACTAAATTCGTGATATCGGGGTTACCACTCAGGCTCGGGTACATTGCTCGGTTTGCCTTCTGCACGGCAGCAACAAAATTCTCGACTTTTTCCCTTGGTACCATGGCGTAGTCCGGGGCAATACAGATCTGCCCCGAGTTGAGCCCTTTGCCGTGGGCGATGCGTTCAGCTGCTTTTTCTATCTCATAGTCATCAAACACAATAGCCGGTGACTTACCCCCCAGCTCAAGCGTTACAGGGGTCAAATTGGCCGCAGCATTGGCCATGATATGTTTGCCGCTTGCCGGTGAGCCGGTGAAAACCAGATGGTCGAAAGGCAGGTGGGAAATCTCCATCGCTTGGGGATGCTCCCCCTCAATAATACACACCAGATCCTCACTGTAGATCTCGGCCAGCATCCGCTTGAGTACTGCGGTGGTTTGCGGGCAGTTGGGTGGCATTTTGATCATGCAGCGATTACCCGCTGCCAACGCCGTGATCATCGGCCCGATTGATAGATACAAAGGGAAGTTCCACGGGCAGATAATGCCGACAATCCCCTTGGGTTGATAGCGCACCTGAAGCTTATTGCCTTTAAATAGCCACTCTGTCGGCCTACGGCTTGGCTTTGACCACCGCTTGATGTGACTGAGTACATGGTTGATATCTAAAATCGGCGCCAGCACGTCAGCCAGAATAGACTCCGTGTGCGAGCGATGGCCAAAATCAAGGCTCATGGCATCAGCCAGCAGCTGCTGATAGCGGCTCAACTGGGATTTCAGCGCTGTTAGACGCTCTTTCCTCAATGGAATACTTGGATACGGTTCTTGTCTGAAAGCACGTTGCAAGGCTATGAATTTATCATTCAAATCATCAACTTGACTGGAATCATGTGGCATCGTTTGTTGATTGGCGACAATACACGGTTCACTCATAGTAAAAATTCACCTCATAGTAATACCGTCACAGTACAACATTTGATTAACATTAATCACAGGTCGCAAGCAGACAATAATAGGTGAAATACGGACAACCCAATAAAGTGAGTAAATGTTTGTGGTAATCTGTTGCGTATGGTCAATCTAGAATTAAAATATGGAATATATTGCTGATTACGCCCCGAGTGCCAACGATTACACTTACGGTATATTAGATATTCAACTCTTGGTAAAAATGCTCGAGAAAGAAGGAATTGCTGTTGAAACCTTACTCTCGGGCAGCAACCTAACACCTGATGATCTGGCCTCACCCAACACCCACATTCGCTACCGGGATAAATTGGCAGTATTTGCTAATGCCATCGATTTATCCTCTCAGCCCGGACTTGGCCTGCTAGTAGGCAACCAAGCTCGATTTAGTGATTTTGGTGTCCTCGGCTATGCCGTCTTCAGCAGTGCGACTCTCGGTGAGGCACTGCTTATTGGCTTTAAATACCTCCGCCTCGCGGGTCCGGTATTACGCAAAAAAATGTGGATCAATGGAGATATCGGTGGATTCAGTGGCGAAGAGCTGCTGGAGCTCGATGCAAAACTACTCCGTTTCTGTGCCGAATACTGGTTCAGTGCCATCAAATCACTATGCGAAGAAGTCACCCAGACACGCTTCCCAGCTCAGAAACTCTACTTTCCTTTTCCCGAGCCGAGCTACAGCCACCTGTACCAAGAAATCTTCCAATGCCCCGTGGTATTCAACAGCAACAAACTCGAATGGCATTTTGACTCGGAGTGGCTGGCACGCCCGCTGCCAACAACCAACCCTCTGACGTTGAAAATGTGCCTGCAGTCTTGCGATGACATGCTCTCTAAGCTAAGCCACCCTACGACATTGGCCGACAAAGTCTCGTTGTTCTTTGTTGAATGCTCAGGACGCTACCCGAGCATCGAACAGGTCGCTGACCACTTTTCCATGTCTTCACGTACCCTTCGCCGGCGCTTGACCAACCTGGGCACAAGCTATCAGTCCTTGCTGGATCAAGTACGCTCTAACCTGGCCAAAGATTATCTAAAGACGACGCACATGAGCCTGGATGAGATTGCCGAACGCATCGGCTTTTCAGACAGTGCCAATTTTCGCCATGCCTTCCAAAAGTGGACCGGCATAAGCCCTTCGCAATACCGTAAAAGCACTCGGGCCGGCAACAAAACCTAACCCTTGCAGCGCACTTGGTACCTTGTCTTTTATGCACGACACCCTAGAAGCTATGACCCTTTGGCGACCGAAATAATTTGCTCGTACAGCCAACGCTGAGCCGGATCATTCATACTCGGCTGGTGCCAGACAAGACTGTAAGACACTTCGCCGTAATTGAAAGGCAACGGTTTGGTGATTAACGCTTTGGCCTGAAGAGCGACATCGGCCCATTGACGCGAGCAAGTGAATAACAAATCACTGTGGTGGCACATCAAGGCTGCGCCACCAAAATCCGGCACATGAACCGCAATTTTGCGTTTCTGGTGCTGCTGGGCAAGCTGCAGCTCGAAAAACGGCACATTCAAGTCGTTATCAGTAATACCAACGTGACCGTAGCTCAGGTAATCATCGATGGTCAGTTTCTTGCCTGCCAGCGGATGGTTAGGATTCATCAAGCACACCATTTCGTCATCTAATAAGGTTTCCCAAACCAAATTATTCTGGGTGCTCGGCGGCTGGCTCTTGTCATGGGGCAAGATAATAAAATCCAACTGGCCTTTGGCAAGGCTGTCAAAACCCATGTTGTCCCGCGACCAAATTTCCAACCGCATACCCGGCGCTTGCTCCAACACTCTGGCACTGAGCTTGGCCGCTAACAATTCGAAGGTGCTTTCGCGCATCGCCAACGAAAAACGCCCCTGGTAAGACGCCGGATCAAAAGCCTCCTGCGTCAACATCTGGTTCATCTCGTTGATCATCTGATGCACGGTTGGCCCCAGGCGGCGCGCCAGCGGCGTCGCGACAAGCTGGTTACCATGGCGGTAGAACAGCTCATCATTGAGGCTCTCCCTCAACTGGGTCAAGGTTTTACTGACAGAGGACGGGCTCAGGCATAACCGCTCAGCACTGGCAGTGACACTGAGCGTGTCCAGCATCACATGCAGTGTAATGAGATGCTTCATGCTGATTCGGGATAGTTTAATTAAATCCATAAGCCTTTCAGTATCCAGATGAAAAAACGATAGCTACAAAAAAGCCAGTAGGTTATCTACTGGCTTGTTTCATAATAAATTATTCTAGATGGGCGTCAAATAAAGATTAACGCAGGCCGTGCAGAAATTCAGCGCGGGTGGCTGGGTTGCGCTTAAAAATACCACCCAAGGCTGTTGTCGTCGTGGTACTGGTCGCATCCATTACACCGCGCGCTTTCACGCAGTAGTGGGTTGCATCCATGGTGACCGCAACATCATCGCTTTCCAGCAGGGTTTGCAGTGCCACCAAAATTTGTTGGGTCATACGCTCCTGTACCTGCGGGCGCTGGGCAAAGAAACGGACGATACGATTGATCTTGGACAGGCCAATGATCTTACCGCGCGGAATGTAAGCGACTGTCGCAGTACCATCAATAGTCACCAAGTGGTGCTCACAGGTACTGGTCAGGGTAATGTCTTTCACGCGAACCATTTCATCACACTTCATCTTGTTCTCGATGACGGTGATCTTCGGGAAGTTGGCGTAATCTAGACCAGAAAACACTTCGTCAACATACATTTTCGCGATTCGATGGGGAGTTTCAACCAGGCTGTCATCGGTTAAATCCAGTGAAAGAAGCTCGAGGATCTCACGCATGTGATACTCGATTTTTTCCTTCTTTTCTTCGCGGCTTACCACCTTGTCAGTCATCGGGGTTTCTAGGCCACGCTCAACCAGTGCTTGGCGCACCTTCAATGCAGATTCGCTAAATGCAGTCATTCTTTTCCTCCAACCGGCTGGGCTTAAGGCAAACATCAAGTAATTTTAGTTACTTATATGTACAAAACACGCCCAAATACGAGTGCCAGCAAACTTTGAGACGGAAGGATACCTTTAAATGATCAAAAATACACTAGGAATTACACTACAAAACTACTCAGGTATTAGTGCTAGTGACCTTTTTTTGTCATAATTACGCCACTAAAACATATAACGACGATAGACGGATACCTATTATGGGATGTTGTGACACTCCAGGCTTAATGCCAGTCGAAACCGCACTGACTAAAATTCTTGACCAGGTTGAACCACTCAAAGATGTAACATCAGTTTCTCTTTCTGACGGTATGGGCTTGGTGCTGGCTGAAGATATTTGCTCACCAATTAACGTACCCCCTTTTGCTAACTCGGCAATGGATGGCTATGCCCTGCGCAGTGCTGATCTGGAAAGTACAGATACCTTGCGCATGGCAGGTAAGTCATTTGCCGGCATCCCCTACGACGGTGTTTGCCAGCCTGGCGAATGTATCCGCATCATGACCGGTGCTCAAATGCCAGAAGGTGCTGATACCGTTATCATGCAGGAAGAAACCGATGTCGACGGTGATAACATCCGCTTCACGGCCAAGGTCTCTCACGGCAAGAACGTCCGCCCTATTGGTGATGATGTTCATCAGGGTGATGTGGTCGTCGCAAAAGGCAACCGTATCACCGCCCGCGAGATGCCACTGCTGGCTTCTCTGGGTATTGCTACCCTGCCCGTTTATCGTCGCCCAGTGGTTGCTTTCTTCTCGACCGGTGATGAGCTTCGCCCGGTTGGCGAGCCGCTGGAAGCGGGTCAGATCTACGACAGCAACCGCTACGGCATCCGTGCTCTATTGGAAAAATTCGGTTGTGACGTAATGGATCTGGGGATTATCCCTGACTGTCCTGAAAAACTGCGTGAAGCCTTCGATAAAGCCACCACCGCCGATGTATTGGTTACCTCCGGTGGTGTCAGCGTGGGCGAAGCCGACTACACCAAAGACATCTTGGATGAGCAAGGCGAGATCGGCTTTTGGAAAATTGCGATGAAACCGGGCAAACCTTTTGCCTTCGGTACCATCAAAAACACTTGGTTCTGTGGCCTGCCGGGCAACCCGGTATCGGCCATGGTCACGCTTTACCAATTGGTACAGCCCATGCTGGCCAAGCTGTCGGGCCATAGCCAATACCAGCCACCGCAGCGCCTGAAAGCCAAGGCGACAACAGTCTTTAAAAAGCGTCCGGGCCGTGCCGACTACCAACGTGGCATCTATCAACTGAACAGCGAAGGCCTGGTTGAAGTGGCAACGACAGGCAACCAGGGCTCAGGCGCCTTTAGCTCGATGCACCAGGCCAACTGCTTTGTAGTGCTCGAGCAAGAGCGCGGCCGTGTGATGCCGGGCGAAGAAGTGACGATCGAGCTGTTCAACCACGCAATGTACTAAATACGCTAAAGACGGTGCTCGCCAACCGGCGAGCACGCCTCCCGCACATAACTACCGACAGGAATATATAGTGGTAGAACTTACCGATGCAGAGATGCTGCGCTATAACCGCCAGATTATTCTTAGACAATTTGATTTTGATGGCCAGGAAGCGCTCAAAGCCACCTCGATGCTGATCCTTGGTGCTGGTGGATTGGGTTGTGCATCCAGCCAATACCTTGCAGCCGCCGGCGTTGGCAAGCTCACCTTGATCGATGACGATAAAGTCGAAGTGTCCAACCTCCAGCGACAGGTTTTGCACAACGACAGCACGGTCGGCATGCTGAAAGTCGACTCTGCCAAGCGGGCTCTGCAGATGATCAACCCGAATACCGTTATCGCAACCGTGGCAAAACGTCTTGATGACGAAGCTCTAAAAGCGCTTATTAAGCAGCATGATATGGTGCTCGATTGTTGTGATAATGTGGATACCCGAAACCAGCTAAATCGATTGTGTTTCGAAACCAAGACTCCGTTGATTTCCGGTGCAGCTATCCGCATGGAAGGCCAGATCAGTGTTTATACCTATCAGGATAACGAGCCTTGCTACCAGTGCCTGAGCGCCCTATTTGGCCAGCAAGCCCTGACGTGCGTAGAAGCCGGGATCATGTCGCCGGTAGTTGGCATTGTCGGCGCGGTACAAGCCATGGAAGCGATTAAAGTCGCCGCTAATATGGGACAGCCACTGACGGGTAAAATCCTGATGCTCGATGCCATGACCATGAGCTGGCGGGAAATGAAACTCGGCAAGCAGCCGAGTTGTCAAGTTTGTGGTTAAGCTATGAAAAAGGAAGCATTTGCTTCCTTTTTACTATTGCGTGAATGCTTCAAACTTTGGCGTTATCCGGAGCTCGATTCGGCGGTTGAGTTGCCGCCCCTCTTCAGTATCATTATTCGCAATTGGGAAATCCTTACCAAAACCGAACAAACCTAATCGCGACTCATCGACCCCGTTATCAACTAGGATTGCATGTACCGCTTCTGCTCTTTGTGTAGAGAGTATCCGGTTATATTCTTCAGAGCCTATGCTATCGGTATGGCCACCAATAAACACTTTAGATTCAGGGAATTCCTTTAAAGTCTGAGAAAGCTGCTCAAGCACAACTCGCCCTCCAGTTTTCACATTGGAACTGTTATAAGCAAAACTATTATCCCCTTTTAAAGTGATAATAACTTGCCGCTCCTTTTGCTCAACATCACCGAACCGCTCAATCACCACCACGGAGGCTTGTTCGTAGTTTGCTGCTAAGAACTTATCCACCTCAGTCGCACTCTGCATGCCTGCTTTGTCAGATTGAGCACACCCAAAAACAAGCAAAGACAGCAGCAGCAACCCATATCTTTTACAATTTCGCATCAAAACTTCCCAGTTACTTTACGACACGAACAAACTTTATCAGGGTTCAGAGCGAAAATACTTCTAAATTCAACTTACGTGGAAATACTTCACACCAACAAATGAAATAATTGCATATTGTCAAATAGTCTATCGAGCGAAACCAAATCAATCTTGCCGCAGCCTTTATATCCTCTAACGACACATTCAGAAAATGTATGGGTTTGTATGGATTACGCATAAAAGCAATAAATAGCATTAAATTAGTGCTACTATCACCCCGTTAATGAACAGTGTTTTATAGGGTGTATATAATGAAAAAAATCGGACTGATCGCATGTGGTTTGAGCGCATTGCTACTTGCGGGCTGTGCAACCCCTTATGATACCGACCGTGACTCTTTCTGGTCATTCGGTAAAGGCTTCGAAGTTACTCCTCTTGCTCAGGATACTTGGCAAATCAGTTTTATCGGCAACGAAAATACTGACCGCACACTGGCCCGAAACTACCTGCTTCACAAAGCAGCAGAGCTCGCACAGGGTGCCGGCTATCCATACTTTGCGCTTCGCGGCGAACAGAACTTCCGCGACCAAACCGGTAGCTCAACCGGGCTTGGTTACTCGAGCAACGATTTCCTTTACGGTATTGGCAGCACGATCTCAGAAACTACCGTGATGGTTGAAGTCATTGGCATGAATGAAAAGCCAGCTGACAGTAACCTGCCTGTGTATGAATCAGACTTCATCTTAAAAAATGTCGATGTAAACTCTTAATCTACTTCCCACAGTTAAGCCGGTGTTGGAACATCGGCTTTTCTCCGAAGTGATAAAATCCTCTCATTTAGCACCAACTTTCTTTACCTCGGCAACATCAGAACTAAGCTTCATTAAAACAACAAGTTAAACTCAAGTTCAGAGGACTGTCTAATGCACGACTTACTGACTGTTAGCGTAACCGTCTTTATGGGTTTCTTCGCCATTATGAACCCGATCGCTAACACCGCTGTCTTCATCGGTTTAACCAGTGATCAAACCCACCAGCAACAGAAAGCGACAGCATTCAAAGCCCTATTGACTGCTTTTTGCATCGTGGCGGCTTTCAGCCTGCTAGGCAAAGGGATCTTCCACGCTTTCGGTATCACTCTACCCGCGCTTCGGATTTCAGGGGGCATCTTGGTGTTCCTGGTTGGTTACCATATGCTGCAAGGCAGTAGCTCTTCAATGCATAGTCATCAAGAAGAAGATAGCCAAAACAATACCAGCAGTGAAGGACAGGACGTGGCGATTTCACCGCTTGCTCTCCCCATACTGGCAGGGCCAGGCACCATCGCAACCGCCATGAACTATTCTGCGGCAGGTGGTTTTCTGAGTATCGCCGTCACGATTTCTGCCTTTGCACTGTTGTGCCTCATCAGCTTGATTTGCTTTATTTATGGCCAGAAGCTGGTGAGTTTGCTCGGGGTTAACGGATTAGGTATCGTCACCCGGCTAATGGGGTTAATCCTGACAGTCATCGGGATGCAAATGGGGATTCAGGGAATACATGATGCCATCGCCCTGTTCGATCACCTTACTAAATAAAAAGCCGGAACAAAGTCCGGCTTGGTATCTATTGGCTTTTCAGCTGAACAACTAACATTACTGCATCAGGTACAAATCACGACTGTATCGCGCTTCTGCTGCATTGGTGGCCGAGTAGCCGCCAACTTTTGTGCTCTTGAGCACTGAACGCGTGTAGTGATAAAGCGGGATAGCTGGCATCTCTTCAGAGAAAACCTGCTCCGCCTGCTGGTAGTACTTGTTACGCTCGTCATTGCTTGGCGATTGGATAGCTTTGGCCATTGCCTCGTCATAGGCATCACTCGACCAGCGAGAGTAGTTCATTCCGGTACTTTCAAAATAAGACAAGAAGGTTGAGGCTTCGTTGTAATCCCCTACCCAGGCATAACGGGCTACCGTAAAGTCTTTCTGACCCAGTTTCTGCAAAAACGTCTTCCACTCTTGGTTGGCCAAGTTGACCTTGGCACCCAGGGTCTTGTTCCACATCGACGACATCACAATCGCCAGTTTCTTGTGCGACTCTGAGGTGTTGTATACCAGCTCAAAGGACAGTGGATTCGATTTATCGAAACCAGCCTCTGCCAGCAGCTCTTTCGCTTTCTGATTTCGCTCTTTCTGGCTTAGCTGCCCCCATGCCAATTTCGGCGGTACAAAGCCATCTACCGATGGCGGGGTCACCCCATAAGCCGGGACCTGCCCTTGGCCAAGGATCACCTTGGTGACAACGTCACGATCAATCGCATAGGCCAGAGCTTTGCGGACCCTTGGATCATCAAACGGTGCTTTGCTGACATTGAATAAGTAGTAGTAAGTGCCGAGCGATGGCATGGTCAGTAACTCTTCCGGCCGCTGCTTTTTGATTGCATTATATTGCTCAAGAGGGAATGACGAGGTGATATGGATTTCCCCAGTCCGGAAACGGTTATATTCCGCAGTCATATCAGCAATTGGTAAATACGTCACCTTGTTGACGACTGTTTTGTCGTTGTTCCAATATTGGGGGTTGCGCTCCAGCACAATGCGCTCATTCAAGGTCCAGTTGGCCAGTTTGTAGGCACTGCTGGTAACAATGTTCTCCGGCTTGGTCCATGCATCGCCATGAGCTTCGATGGCGGGACGGTAAACCGGGAATGTCGACTCGTGTACCATCATTTTGACGAAATACGGGACCGGCTTATCCAGGGTGACCTGCAACGTTTTGTCATCAAGCGCTTTGACACCAAGCTGCTCCACCGGAAGCTTGCCTTCGTTGATTTTATCAGCATTAAGAATATGGGCAGTACTGTAATACCACGCATACGGGGCACCGGTTTTCGGATCCACCACCCGCTTGAAGCTGTACTCGAAGTCACCAGCAACAATCGGCTCACCGTTTGACCACTTAATGCCATCGCGCAGGTGGAAGGTGAACACTCGACCGTCATCCGATTGTTCCCAGTGCGTTGCCAGCGCAGGAATAATCTCGCCATCAGGACTTTGGGTCACCAGCCCCTCGAACATATCGGCAATAACGCGGGCACTGGAGGTATCTGAAGAGTAAGAAGGGTCTAACGTCGGAACTTCATCGCCATTGCCACGAACTATCTCCTGAACTTTAGCTAATGTCACATTATCGGGGACATCTGCCGCCCAAGTTGGGCTTGCCGCTAGCATTGCGACAGCAGCAGCGATCACTGTTAGCTTACTTCCTTGCATAATCTATCCTTGTGATGGTTGTAATAAAGGGTTAAACCGCTTTTAACATACACACATATTCACTCAGGTGATATGCTACCGCTCACAAAAAAGCCGGTGATAAACACCGGCTTTTGATTCAGTCTTGCAACCTTACACTGGTTAATTATCGTTCAAGCGAATTCCATCACGCTCAATAATAATAATGCCTTTTTTGTACAGGGCACCGATAGTCTTCTTGAAGGTCGCTTTACTGGTACGGAATTCTTTGAAGATTGCATCTGGTGACGACTTGTCGCTCAACGGAACAAAACCACCCTTGCGCTCAAGGGTCGTCAGAATTTTATCGGCCAAGTCATCAACCTTGGCCTTACCTGCTTTTTGCAGCGACAGGTTGATCTTGCCGTCTGGGCGGATTTCTTTAATGTAAGCTTTCAGCTTTTTGCCCGGGAACAGCTTGCCAAATGATTCTGTTTTGAACAGCAGTCCCCAGTGCTTGTCTTCAATCACCGCTTTGTAACCCAGATCGGTAATTTCAGCGATTTGTACTTGGACTTCTTCGCCAACTTTGTATTTAGCGGGTGTTTTATCCAAGAAACGATTGAACTTGGTGGAACCAACAATACGGCCTGATGCTTTATCCGTGTAAACACGCACCATGATATCCTGGCCGACTTCAAGGCGGCGGCGTTGCTCACTGAAAGGAACAAGCAGATCTTTTTCCAGGCCCCAGTCAACGAATGCCCCCACGCCACAAATGCCGACCACACGAAGCAAGGCAAAATCCCCCACTACCGCGTAAGGCTGCTTGGTCGTTGCAATGATGTCATCTTCAGAGTCGAAATATACAAAGACTTCCAGCTTATCACCCAGCTCAGTGCCAGCAGGAACACAAGCTTTAGGCAGTAGGATATTGCCAAAGTCTTCACCACCATCAAGGAATACGCCAAAATCAACCAGCTTGACGACCTCTAATGTGTTGTATTGTCCAATTCTAATCATTCTTTCGACACTCTCTGGGTAAATAAAACGGCCTGCTCATCTCACAGCCGCCAGTATGCGAAGCTTCGCAACAGCTTCATCTTAACATCAGGCGGCGCATTATACGTGATGTTAACCCAATGCGCCTGACCTATCTTTCATTTTTTGCTTATTTTTCACTCTAATAAAGCGCCAAATTCCAAATAACTCTGCTATTAACTGACTAATTCATCTAAAATTAATATTAATTCCGATAGTTAACGCTATATTAAAGTCCCCAAGCTAATGTGAGGTAGTGTAGTAGAGTGATCACAGTTGAAAAAAAAGACGGGCATAAACTCAAAATTTCCCACGTCATCCCAGAAACAACCAATCGACAACTGGATCTCTTTATTTTCGTTCCCGGTGAACTCGGATTAAACAGCAATATCATTGCTGAGGATGAATTTTTCCACAATGCTATCCAAGGTAAACGTACCTATTACAGTGACGTAAACCATTTACCCCTCGTCCACAGCCGCCTTGCCAGCCGAGGCAAGCTATCAACCGAACAGTACCGTTTGAGCTTGAGCCTCTATGCGTATCAATACGCCTTGGCGCTTGAGAAAACCACCCAGCAGCTGCTTGATGACAAAGAAGATCGCTCACTGGATGAAGTCGAAGAAATCGCCCAACTCACGATGCGGATCCTCAAGCGTCTGCGCCGTAACGTGCCCACCGACAAAAAACTGCACAAGTACTACGAGAATGTCGATAACTACCTGTCATGGTTTACCGAACAACGCTTGCTCGAGCTAGTCGCCCACTTGCCACGGAGCAGTGACTACAGTGAGATAAAATCGCTACTGCTTGAAGTCTGTGAAAGAGAGTCTGAACATCGTAGCAAGCATGACTACAACTCGTCCAAGGCCATGGAAGATCCGACTCGGATGTCTAACAAGATGCGCCTGCTCCGCCGTTTGATCGAGTACCCGGTAACCATGAAAGAAAAAACCACCGAGCTGGGCCAAAACACACGCAAAGTGGTTACTGGCTTTGCTGCAGGGTTTGTGATGATTTTCGTAACGTTAATGCTCATCAAAGCACGAGGGGTACTCGGCGATATTACCGCCTCTTTCATTTTGGTGCTCTCTTTCATCTATGCCGCCCGTGAAGTATTCAAGGATGACTTGAAAACCATGCTTTGGCGCTGGGTGCGTAAAGGCAAGCCGAAATGGCGCAAGCAATTCTTTGACGTCAACTCAAACCAATTGATTGGCCGCCAGCTTGAATGGATGGAATACTGCGCCTTCAAGGAACTCGACAAGGAAATCCGAAAAGTACGCAAGCACAAAGTCTCCCAGCACGAGGAAACCGTACTGCATTACAAGAGCACGACCCGGATGTCACCCACCAAATTCCTGACCGGTTATGAGCAAACCCGTGAATCCATTATGTTGGATCTCCGCACTATTACCCGTCTGATGGAGAAAGGCTCGCAGAAAATCTACCAGCTCAAAGACGGCCAGGTCTCTAAGGAGTCGGTAGAAAAGCGCCATTTGATCAACCTTGTCACCCGGGAGAAAGTTGATGACAAGACCATTTCGATCCAACGCTGGAAAGTGATTATGAACCGCTCGAAAATTGTCGATATCGAGCCGATTGAAACCTACAACGGGGAATAACCCTACACTCTCTCCGTTGTAACCTCACGGACAGTTGATACGCTTAAAGGGAAGCCATTTAGATGATCCCTATATGAAAAAACTGTCCGAGCTCGTCTTCAACAACACCTACAGCGCACTACCGAAAAGTTTTGGTACCTTCATCAAACCTCAGCCGCTTGATGATCCTTTCCTGGTCAGTGTGAACAACCGCGTTAGCCAAATGCTTGAGCTTGATCCGGCTCAAGCCCATACCCAATACTTTGTTGACCTCTTTACCGGCAACGATGAGCACCCAGCGATGGCTCCTCTTGCCATGAAGTACACCGGCCATCAATTTGGCCAATATAACCCTGATCTGGGTGACGGACGAGGCTTGCTAATGGGAGAAGTACTGACATCTTCCGGGCAAAAGTGGGATATACACCTGAAAGGCTCCGGCCTTACCCCCTACTCGCGCCAAGGGGATGGCCGGGCTGTATTGCGCTCCAGCATCCGTGAATACCTGGCCAGCGCCGCAATGGCGGGGTTGGGGATCAAAACAACCCATGCATTGGCGGTGCTCTCGAGCAACACCCCAGTATTTAGAGAAACGGTCGAGCGCGGAGCAACCTTGATCCGGGTGGCGGACAGCCACCTAAGGTTCGGTCATTTCGAGTACTTTTTTTATACCCAGCAATATGCCGAATTAAAACTACTGGCCGACTATCTAATCAGCCATCACTTTCCTGAAATCAATCGCCATAATAATGAGACCGGCCAGTATCGGGAGATGTTCAACCACATAGTTCAACTGACCGCCGAAATGATAGCCGACTGGCAAGCGGTAGGATTTGCTCATGGGGTGATGAATACCGACAATATGTCGGTACTCGGCCTGACGTTCGATTACGGTCCATACGGCTTTCTCGATGACTACGAGCCCGGCTATATTTGTAACCACTCTGATTACTCCGGCCGATATGCGTTCAACCAGCAACCAACGATCGCCTTGTGGAATTTATCCGCTCTGGGCTATGCATTAACCCCGCTGTTGGAAAAACAAGCCATTGATCAGGCCCTTCAGAACTATCAGCCGCTATTGCAGAAAGCTTACAGCAAGAAAATGCGCCATAAGCTGGGATTGAAAGCAACACTCGAACAAGATACCGCGCTATTTGCTGGTTTGTTTGATTTATTGAAATCCCAAGCCGTTGACTACACGCTGTTCTTCCGCACGTTATCGTCGCTCCCTCATGCCGAACTCCTATCAGCAAGTCACCACTTTCAGGCCCTGTTTGAAGATCTCGCCCCTTTGGCTGCCTGGCTGTCTTTATATTCAGTTCGGCTGGAAAAAGAATCGTTAGATGATGCAGATCGCCTCGATCTCATGAGATCAACCAACCCCAAGTTTATCCTGAGGAACTACCTCGCCCAGCAAGCCATTGAGCTGGCAGAAAAAGGGGATTTTTCCATGATCGAGCAACTACTGGCCATCCTCCAACATCCCTTTGATGAACACCCGGAATTCGATGCCTTTGCAAAACGCCCACCTGAATGGGGCAAAAAGTTGGAAATCAGCTGCTCTTCTTGATACAGAAAAGCCATTTACAGCTCGTAAATGGCTTCATTGTTTACTGCTGAATGAGCTACTTTCAATTGTTAATGATATCAGAAACCGGGAAGTTGGTACTTCAGCTTAACACTGAACGAATCTACGTCATTGGCATCGATAAAATAACGGTTAACAGCCAAGCTAACTTGCCACTGCGGAGTGAAAGCATAACTCAATTCTAAGCCTAAATAGGGATCCACACCGTCGTCATCATGGGTAATTACCTTTCCTTGATATAGGCTCTCTATATCTGCCTGCCAAAACATGGCGCCCACTACTCCGGCAAGTGATACTTGATGTTGCCGCCAGAATGCATAACGAGTATCGATACCAAAACCTTGCACCAGTACAGGCGTTATTCGAGATACAGATTGATGCTCAGCGTCTGTCAGACCAAGCCCTCCGGCTAAGGTCGCCGCTGCTTTGCCCTGATCAATATACCTAATCGTTACATCCCAATCAGGCGTGATCGAATAACCTACCCCAACAGCCCAGTAAAGATCATCATCCTCGATATTGATGATCTCTGCTTGGGTCGAACCCAAATCATCTCGAGCTTTACTCATGCCGATATCCGCCTCTACATACCAACCAGCCTGAGCCTGTAAACTGAAAGGCAGCATAAACAACAGTATCATGCGTATCAATGAACGGCTTTTGGAAGCCCCCCACTTACAAAGCGCTAACAACATCAGCATCATTATCCCTACTCCACCCATGCTGCCTCCTCCTGAATTTTTCACGTAGGTTGAACTGACATTACGGACAGTGACCTTGACGTTAGCTACCGACGTCAAACCAAACATATCTGTAATTTGATAGCTGATGGTATCTATCCCTTCAAACCCGGCATCAGATTGATAACTCAAGGTTTGATTGCTATTAATCACAACCTTACCATTCGTCGCACTAGCAGCGAGTATTGCTAATTGATCGCTATCAGGATCGTAGTCATTTGCCAGAACATCGATAAGCACCGTTTCCTGAGTGACAGCTTGTGCATCATCTGCCACCGCAACCGGCGACTGGCTGTTAACAACCGTGACGGTAGCCGTCGCAGTGGCAGTCCCTCCTCGACTATCTGTAATACTGTAGGCAATCAACGCCTCACCGAGGTAGCCCGTTTCAGCCGTATAATAGAGTTGACCATTAATGATCTCAGCCTGGCCGAAGTTAACCGACGCATTGACAATACTGAGGGTATCCCCGCCTACGTCACTGTCATTTGCTAACACATCAATCATGACAGAAGCATTCTTACCCACTATCGCGGTATCAGGCTCAGCGACGGGAAGCACGTTTTCACTGGCTTTTGCCGCTACACCGCCCGGATCCATAATGCTACCGTTTACCGTACCATCATCATCATTCGGGCCACCATCTTCTATCGTGAGCTGAACACACCAATCTCCCTCTTTAAGGCCAACAACCCAAAGTTCACTTCCTGGCGGCGGGCAATACCCTGCCTCACCCGCGGTTGACGACAAGTAGTTATTACTGTCTATGACAAAATCAAACCACCCATTCTCCTCCGAGTATTTTCGGTAAACAGCATTGGCCGGAATAGGAAGACGCTGAGGAAAGACCACCTGATAAGTTTGACCTGGCGTCGGTAGTCCGTAAGCGATGAAATCGAACACCCCACCGATATTGGTTGCTTCCGTATCGCTTCCAAATTCCTGCTCAACCTCGTCATCAAATAACTGCGTTCCTCCCGATGCATTCGCGGCAACACTCACACCTTTACGCAAGCAGACCCCTGGGTTCCCTTCGATCAGGTAGCTATCCGACTCGAGAGCACGCTCTTGGAGGACATTACATTCATTGATTGCATCAAGGTAATCAGGGATACCATCATCATCGCTGTCGGCAAAGCCCTCTTCGCTATCAGGCATCAAATCACCATCACTATCCTCAGTGCCAAGCGAAGCCAATTGCGAGACCACCTCGAAATAAATGTCCTTTTTCACCAATGCCGGAACAGAAGCATTATCCATCACCGTCAAGCTGATTCGATAATGCCCTGGCAAAAGCGACTGGGGTGAAAACACAAACTCCTCTTCATTATCACTTTGGTTAATGATCAAAGGCTCATCCGTATCCCAGCTATATTGGTGGCTATCCAAAACATTTGCGTCAATAACCGTAGTTCTGATGGTGACCAAATCGGCACTGTTGGTGATCAACTGACGATTTTGACCAGACTGACTCACAGTAGCTGTTAGCTGAGGTGGAATATTGTCCTCTTTGATAAGCAGGTGGAACACTGACTTGCTACCAAGATTCACGCTTTGATCCAAGGTGATAATCAACTCTTCATCGCCTTCACTGATACCATCAGCAGCTACCGAAAACGTGATCGAACCTTCCACACCGTCTTCAATAACAACTTTGCCTTCTTCCAGGTCGTGGTCTTTGTTATCCACACTTCCCGATATGGTGTAAGGGATGACAACAGGGTAGCTCGGAGAGGCCCCATTTAAGTGAACCTTAACCTGGTGACGACTTCCTTCCGCTGTCACTCTGTCTTTTTCGATAGACACTAACGGGTGTACCATGACTCGCTGGCTTGCCTCCGCAGTATTTCCTTGGGCATCTTTGGTTTGCCAATAAGCAATATTCTTACCAGGAGGGAAGTAAAGCTGATTATCGACCAAAGAAACACTTAGCGGGTTACCCACAGAATCAAATGCTGAGGCAATACCGAGATCAACTTTAGTAAAGAGTCCTGTTGCGTTGACCTCAACGTCATCGGGTTCATTGATAACAGGTGTTCCTAACTGAACATCTCCTTCGATGGTTAAATTGACCGTCGCACTGACTAACTCACTGTGTTCATCAGTAACCAAATAGCTGATTTCAACATTGCCGGTAAAGCCTGCGGGTGCAACAAAATTAAGCTTGTTATTCTCGATTGTTACTGTTCCCACGCTGGCCTGGGCCGCAACAATGCTCAATTCGTCACCATCCACATCGACATCATTGCTTAGCACATCGAGTTCAAACTGATTTTGCTCCGTATATGTTTCCGTGATGGTGTCGTCAACGATAATCGGCACATCATTGACCGGCATAACGGTCAGGTCCACCATGGCAATGTTAGACACGTCACCAGTCAAGTCCTTGACCTGATAACTAAATAAGTCATCACCGAAGAAATTCTCAATGGCCTGGTAACGTATTGCGCCGGTCGGCGTTACACTGACCGTCCCGCCTTGTGGCATTGTCACAATTTCTACCGATGAAACGTCTAGCTGATCACCCTCGTCGACATCGTAGTCATTGCCCAAGACGTTAATCTCTAGCGTGCCCTCCTCGAGCAATTGAGCTTGGTTATCGATAGCAACAGGTGAATCGTTGACAGAAGTAATCGTAACAGTCACCGTTGCGGCTAACGACTCATAGCCATCGCTGTCAGTAATAGAGTACGAGATCAATTCAGTGCCATTAGCATCCGCATCAGGTACATACCTTAGCTTTCCATCAGCGAGCACTGAGACTGAGCCTATATTCAAAGAGCCTTGGTCAATGAGGGTGATCTGTTGAGATGCAAACCCAGTCTCGCCACTACCATCTTCGATATCACTGTCGTTCGACAAAATTGCGATATCAACTGGCTCATCTTCGAATGTCGTAACTTCATCATCTCTGGCAACAGGTCGGTCGTTAATTGCCCCTACCAAAATCTTGATTTCTGCATTTTCCGATGCGAGTCCTGCTTCATCGTAGATGCGGTAGATCAATTCATCTTGGCCAAAGTAATCATCATTGGGCATATAACGAATATTGGCGCCGTCGACTACGGTAGCCACACCGTACTCAGGATGAACCACTATTTCGATATCCCCTGCTGGTGTTCCCTCTTCAGAGTCCGAAGCAGCAATCCTTACCGCCAAATCTAAAGGGTTGTCCTCTTTCGTTTTTTCGTTAAATGCAGCAGCGACCGGTGCATCATTAACAGGTGTGACTGTTATGGTGACCGTTGCCAGTTCAGATTGACTTAAATCGCTATCTTTGACTCTGTAGGAGAAGATATCGGTACCATTGAAATCATTTTCAGGCTGGTAGGTCACTTTTCCTGTTCCAGTATCAAACTGAGCAGTACCATGTTCTGGGGCAGTTTCTATGCTAACGCTGGATACCACCAGATTCTGATCGATATCGTAATCATTGCTCAGAATGTCAATCAGTACGGACTCATCTTCATTTGTCTCCGCAATGTCATCAACAGAAACCGGCGCGTCATTGACATTCACCACTTCCAGGTTGAACGCCACAAGGCTCACTGTCTCGGTGCCGTCACTGACATGAATCACGATGTTCGACGTGGTGCCGACATCGTCGTTGCTCGGCGTGCCGAACAACTGCCCGCTCGCGGTATTGAAGCTCGCCCACGATGGCTGGTTGTCGATACCGAAGGTCAGCGCATCGTTGTCGAGATCACTGGCCACTGGCGTGAAGCTGTAACTGGCATCCTGCTGGACGCTGGTCGCTGGTGTGCCCGAAATCGTCGGCGCGTCGTTGACGTTGACCACCTCTAGGCTGAATGGACCAAGACTATCCGTCTCTACCCCATCACTGACATGAATCACGATGTTCGATGTCGTCCCGACATCATCGTTGGATGGCGTGCCGCTCAGCTGTCCGGTGGCGGTATTGAAGCTCGCCCAAGACGGTTGATTATCAATGCTGAAGGTCAAGTCATCATTGTCGATATCGCTGGCCACTGGCGTGAAGCTGTAGCTGGCGTCCTGGTTGACCGAGGTCGCCGGGGTACCCGAAATGGTCGGCGCGTCATTAACATTGACTACCTCGAGATTGAACGCCGCCAGACTCGCAGTCTCGTTGCCGTCGCTGACACGAATCACGATGTTCGACGTGGTGCCGACATCGTCGTTGCTCGGCGTGCCGCTCAGCTGCCCGCTGGCGGTATTAAAGCTCGCCCAACTCGGCAAATTATCAATGCTGAAGGTCAAGTCATCGTTGTCAATATCGCTAGCCACTGGCGTGAAGCTGTAACTGGCATCCTGGTTGACCGAAGTCGCCGGGGTGCCCGAAATCGTCGGTGCATCATTGACATTGACCACCTCGAGGCTAAATGGGTCTAAACTATCCGTCTCTACTCCATCACTGACATGAATCACGATGTTCGATGTAGTCCCGACATCGCCGTTAGTCGGCGTACCGCTGAGCAAACCGCTGGCGGTATTAAAGCTCGCCCACGAAGGCTGGTTGTCGATACTGAAGGTCAAGTCATCGTTGTCGATATCGCTGGCCACTGGCGTGAAGCTGTAACTGGCATCCTGCTGCACGCTGGTCGCCGGGGTGCCCGATATCGTCGGTGCATCGTTGACGTTCACCACTTCAAGATTAAACGCCGTCAGACTCGCAGTCTCGTTGCCGTCACTGACATGAATCACAATATTCGATGTAGTCCCGACATCGTCGTTGCTCGGCGTGCCGAACAGCTGCCCGGTGGCGGTATTGAAGCTCGCCCAAGCCGGCAGATTGTCGATACCAAAGGTCAGCGCATCGCTGTCGATATCGCTCGCCACTGGCGTGAAGCTGTAGCTGGCACCCTGGTTGACCGAAGTCGCCGGCGTCCCCGAAATCGTCGGTGCATCATTGACATTGACCACCTCTAGGCTGAATGGACCAAGACTATCCGTCTCTACTCCATCACTGACATGAATCACAATATTCGATGTAGTCCCGACATCGTCGTTGCTCGGCGTGCCGAACAGCTGCCCGGTGGCGGTATTGAAGCTCGCCCAAGCCGGCAGATTGTCGATACCAAAGGTCAGATCATCGTTGTCGATATCACTGGCTACTGGCGTGAAACTGTAACTGGAATCCTGCTGGACGCTGGTCGCCGGGGTACCCGAAATGGCCGGCGCGTCGTTAACATTCACCACTTCCAGGTTGAACGCGGCCAGACTCACGGTCTCGTTTCCGTCGCTGACATGAATCACGATGTTCGACGTAGTGCCGACATCGCCGTTGGATGGCGTGCCGGAAAGCACACCGCTGGCGGTATTAAAGATCGCCCAGGTTGGCAAATTATCAATACTGAAGGTCAGATCATCGTTGTCGATATCACTGGCTACTGGCGTGAAACTGTAACTGGAATCCTGCTGGACGCTGGTCGCCGGGGTACCCGAAATGGTCGGCGCGTCGTTAACATTCACCACTTCCAGGTTGAACGCGGCCAGACTCACGGTCTCGTTTCCGTCGCTGACATGAATCACGATGTTCGATATAGTCCCGACATCATCATTGGTTGGCGTGCCGGAAAGCAAACCGCTGGCGGTATTAAAACTCGCCCAACTCGGCAAATTATCAATGCTGAAGGTCAAGTCATCGTTGTCGATGTCGCTGGCCACTGGGGTGAAGCTGTAGCTGGCATCCTGGTTGACCGAAATCGCCGGCGTCCCCGAAATCGTCGGTGCATCATTGACATTGACCACCTCTAGGCTGAATGGACCAAGACTATCCGTCTCTACCCCATCACTGACATGAATCACGATGTTCGACGTGGTGCCGACATCGTCGTTGGTCGGCGTGCCGCTCAACTGCCCGCTGGCGGTATTGAAGCTCGCCCAACTCGGCAAATTATCAATGCTGAAGGTCAGGTCATCGTTGTCGATATCGCTGGCCACTGGCGTGAAGCTGTAGCTGGCATCCTGCTGCACACTGGTCGCCGGGATGCCCGAAATCGTCGGTGCATCATTAACATTCACCACTTCCAGGTTAAACGCGGCCAAGCTGACCGTTTCCGTGCCATCGCTGACATGAATCACGATGTTCGCCGCGGTGCCGACATTGTCATTGGTCGGTGTGCCGAACAGCTGTCCGGTGGCGGTATTGAAGCTTGCCCAAGACGGTTGATTATCAATGCTGAAGGTCAAGTCATCGTTGTCGATATCGCTGGCCACTGGCGTGAAGCTGTAGCTGGCATCCTGATTGACCGAGGTCGCCGGCGCCCCTGAAATGATTGGCGCTGTGTTACCTGCCGACGAGGGTGTCACCGTCAGTCTGAAGGTTAGGTCATAATCGGGAAAAACAGCACCATCTAAATACAGATTTCCATTAGGATAAAATGGTGGGTTTCCGTAATTAGCTGACTTGCTACCATCCGAATAGTTAATGCTATGACAATCAGCGGGCATTAGCGTAAAAAGATAAGTATTCCCTTCAGTAACAGGTACAGAGTCGGTAAGGGAAATTTCACTAAAACTATAACCATTCTGCTCTGTACTGGTGATGAACGTATTAGTGAAATTCCATTGTTCTTCACTACCTATTGACGCACCTTTACTACCACTAAATTCATAAAATTGAATTGTACATGTAGATGATTGGTTTGAAACAAGTTCTACTTTGGTAACCACACCAGTTGCAGGAGCTTCAAACGTCTGCCCCCACTCCGAACCGTACTGGCTAGAAGACCAAATATTAAACGCCCAGCCATTGGTGTCATTTACCACAATCGCACTGTTCACTTGCCCAGAATATATTAAACCCAAGGTTGCACTATAAAAAATTATAGCTCTCCAACAATTTCTCAAGCTATTTGGACTAAATCTAAACAAACCATCCATATCTATTTCTCCCCCAGTTACCACATCCTTGTGGTGCTCAGCCCTTTATAGTGATCCTCGACAATTATCTATGATGAACTAGACCCCTTCCTTAGTTGCGCGATGGAAATACCCCCACTAGGGAAATGATGTGGTACAGCCCCAAATACGGGTTTCGAATTCCAAATGCTTGGTTTGAACCTGTGTTTCCAACTGCCACCGTTCCGCCACCGCTCCCCTGCACGCGCACGCCACCAAGAGAAACAAGATCAGCATCAGCAGGGTTCGCGGCATAGGCTGTTTGTAAACCCATACCTTCGGTCGCATTCGCTAAAACAGCATTATCTTTAGCAGACGTATCGCCCGCTTTTTTAGAGGCCATCACTGACACCTCAACGCTACCGCCACCGCCAGACGGGTTAAACGCAGCCACATGTGAATGTTTAGGAAGATTGTCTAAACTCAGCGTCGTAAGTTCAGAGCCATAGCTCTGGCCCCACATTATTGTTGACAAACCTTTTCCTTGCCCTACACCCACAGGCGAACGCCCCTGTAAATCAGGTAAGCCAAGTGTTGTTCTACCATCCCCACCAAACGTGGTTCCAAGCAAGGCAAAAACCGCCTCATTGTTATTAATTGGCAGCAATTGTCCTTGACAAAATGAACTGCCTTTCGGGGCAAAGTTGAACCCAACGGTATGAATACTTCCTATATAGGTTTCCATGAACTTTCTCCTTACAATTAATGGAGATAGTCACGACTACATAACTGTGAACTATCAGCAAGGTGGTGAATATTGATTCGCCTACCCCAAAATCATCCCGGCATCTAGCTGGTAAAACACGGCGAACTGATAGCCGCTGTAATAGCCCGATTGGGCGACGATCACATCCAGACGCACTGCGCCGTCTTTGGCTGCCACAATCAACCCCTTTTCTTTATCAACCGCCAACACGGTACCCGGAACGCAGCCATAGCTTGGGTGGGAGTTGGCAGTGATTTGCATGACATTGAACGTGCCACCATTGACTCGAATCGCCACGCCACCATGATGGGGATTACCGGCCCGTGCCGCACCGATAAAATCGGCCACGGTATGCTCGGACCAACTAAGCTGGGCATTATCAGCATTAACTCTCGGAGCCAGCGACACCTCGCCTTGTTGCGCCCGCCATTCAATGGCACCAGCTTCGTAGCCGGCGATAAAATCGGCCACCAACTGCGGGGCGGCTTGCATCACACGTAGACTGAGGCTCTGATGATTATCAAAAGGATGAATAGCTAGCGGCGCTTGCAAGCCTATCTCACCGCTATCGATCTGCTGAGTTAGGCGGTGCACAGTCAGTTGGGTTTGGGTAAGGTTATTGCGCAATTGCCAATAGATGGGGTTGCTCCCCCGGTAAGCAGGCAGATCGGACGCATGGAGATTAAAAATCTCACCATCGAAGTAGTCACAAACCTGCGCATCGATTTTATGAGAAAATCCGAAGACTAACCCCGAGCTGGCTTGCCAGTAGTCGAACTGGGCCAGCAAGCGAGTATCGTTCAGATCAACCTGGGGAATATTTGCCTGTACCAGTTGCTGGCGCAGTTGTGGCAAATCGCCGACTAATCGGCAGTCACCGAGATCTTCTAGTGATAACGTCACCACGCCCGCCAGCCTGTTTTGACTCGCGAGCAACTGAATAACGGGAATGCTGACGCAACTGGTAGTAAAAACGACGACCTTGTTTAAGCGTTCCATACTCTGATCCTTTTGCACGCTTAGGCTTTGACGGGAATAAACCGAGGCAATCCCGACAACTGATAATAAAAGCCAACTCGCTCTCCCCCTCGGGCAACAAAACACTTGTTATCGGGAACCGAAGGCGTGGCATCGACGTAAAACGTCATGTCCGGTAAGGGGTGCGTAATACCGGAGTCATACTCATCAACCACTTCGTCGCCAAACGTATAGATACGTGCATAGATCGCCAAAATTCGCTCTGGCATATCAATAACGCCATCAGGTAACACCAGCGTGCCTGCCTGAACGACCTCAATATCATTGGCCAGCGTAATGGGTTGCATCGCCAACAATGCAGTCTTGGAGATATGTAATATTTCACCCAGTTCAACTCGCTGCTCACGAGCAGTTAAGTTGGATGAATGGGTATAGGCAGCAGACTGCCACTGTTGGTTAAATTCTGTATCGCCGTGTACCATGATGGCCTGTACAGAGATGGACTGCGGCACCATAATGCCATCAAGACTCAAGAACTGAGCCTGGTGCCGGGCAATGCTTAGCTGTCCCTCCTGGGTAAAACCGTGTTGTAGCGCCTCAAGCAACAGAATGTCTATCGCGCCCTGAGGCTCATATTGTGTGGCATCTGCCTCGACGATAGCTTCAACATAGTCCGATACATCCAGATCTTTAACCAATTGGCGCAATGACTGAATCGCGCCAGGCTGGATATCAACGAGTACGACCTGTAACTGGCTACTGTCAACCCCACCTTCATCTTGGTAATACTGCAACAATGGCAGTAAAAGTGGGGCAAAGGGGCCACAAGCCGGATAGAGCAAACGCACTTGCTTCCTGTTGCTGAGCTTGGCTCTGATCGCTTTATCTAACCCACGAACGAATCCACGTAATCGGTAAACATCTTTGATGGTGGTGCTGCAATTGAGTGGCGACATAATCAGCCCTGTTGCGCTGACATATTGACAGGTAAGAAGATCCTCGGTCAAAGCCGCCTGCGCCATTGACAACATGGCCTGATCGTACATATCGGTAAAAAGTGCAGTTAACTGCTCATGCACGGTCACGCTGTCAGTCAACACCGCTGTCATCGCTTGGGTAAAGCTCTGCTGCAGTTTCAGCTTGCGCTCGGCCTGGGATAACTGTTGCTGCGCCAGGGACTCCAGTTGCTGACGAATGGAAAACTTCAACAGGTTATCAACGGCGGGATCCGCAAAATCGAGCTCGGCTTTTGGGTGATTCGCCATCTGTAGTTGCGCTTTCATCTCTCTTCATGCTCCGTCTTTGGTTGAAGTTGTGCCATTAGCCAATCATTGACAATGCAATCGAAAACCAGGTGAATACGAGGCGTATGACCTCGGTGATAAACGGCATGTTCTGCAGCCGCATTGATGTACCATAATTCACGTTCCCCAATCTTTAGCGACTTCCCTCCTACAACGAACTCCACACCAGGATCTGTCTGCAGACAAAAGTGAAGACGGGCTTGGCCCTCAGACAGGACTAGGCCATGATCACAATGTGGCTTAATAATTGAGCCCGGACCCAGCTTCATCAAACGGGCAGATAAAACAGTACAAGGAAATAACCGTAAAAAACGAGCGATATGGGGTAGCCCATCTAAAATGGGATAATTTTCATAATCGTCAGGGCCTGCTGACTCCTCAAAATTAAAAGCCTGTAAGATTGGTGAACGGCCAGCATGTTTCACAAAGCCTCTCAACGGAAGTACAAGCCATTCCCCTTCAAAACATGCTTTATTTACATGAGTAAGCCATCGGCCATTATTATCTTGTGTAAAATCCCACTGTTCCGAGTTAGATAAATCCAACTCTTCAGGAACGCTTAGTTGAGAGAAAATCACATCCATATTATTCTCTAATAAACAGAAGGTGGCTTTATTATCAAAAAAGTAAATATTATAAATCGCTGATCACACGCCATATTAACGAGCATATCAATGCCGAAAAACCAACTCTAACAGTCAAATTTACTTATATGATGTTTACCTTTTTATAATTAACCATTATTCAAACGTTTTCTATTACAGTTTATTACAGAGCTAATTCAGCTTATGACTGCATCAATAAAACGGCACTATGACTGTGCAATTATTATCAAAATTAAACTTTGATTTATTTAAAGCACTAGCTGTCACGCAATCATCGAGTCCACTTCCAATTCATGCCCTTTAAACACTTTAAAATCAGTTGCTGCAAATCGCACTCTACCTCGTTTTCGTTCAATCAATAGAGGAGCTGAGATTCCTTCTGATTGCAGCTTATCAGCCAATTGCTTCCTGGCTCGGTGTATTTGGATGTTGACATGGTTTTCAGACAACCCGATATCCTTTGTGAGTTGCTCAATAGTGCGCCAACCCTGTAAATGCTCGGGCATATTGGCTTTCTGATCTTGGCCTTTGTAACGCGCTAATAGCGCCGTGAGATAATGATGGCTCCTTATCTCACAATCAATATCTGCCCTACTATTTTTGAGCGTGAGTTCCGTAAGTTCTTCATCTTGACTAATGTTGAATATATAACAAATATCATTGCTCACATTACCATCTGAAATGAGGGTTTCTTTTTCTGCAGCATCAGCCCCCTTGATTAATTTCCATATTGAGTGAGAAAATTCAAGCAGCTCGCCATCATAAAGTTTTGTCGGCGTTGAGTCAGCGATAGTTTCGCAATACCAACACTTTTCCACCACATCATAAAATATGATCACTTCAGGGGAATTTTCTGAAGGAAGAAAATGATAATGTTCAAGCAAGATAGGTTTTGCATTGGGCAAGTCAGCACTGGATTCTGACTCAAGGGGGATTAAGACATCTTTTGGTTCATCAAGGTTTTCGACCACAAAAGTGATGTTTTTTTTGTTCGCAAAACAAATTTTATCCTTCACCGCTAGCTTATAAAGCTTATTCGGTGAAATGGAATCGCCATTTACCCAAACGCCATTTTTACTGAGATCCCGTATATACCAGATGCCATCAATCCATTCGATAACCGCATGAATGCGAGATATCTCTGGGTTGTCGACTAATGTATCAACAGCAGTAGCTAGTCGACCAAATTGATGGAATGCTTTCAAATAAAGAGGATAACGCGAATTTCCCGATGTTAAATAAGCCATAGTTAATCCTTGCTGTTAGCGAATAGCTTTATCCGGTATATAACTTTGTCATATCTAGACTTTAGCGTGATGAGAACGTGCTGCCTATTACACAGGCATTACAAGCGAAGCCACCCACTGTTTGTTCTTGTTGGCTTAGACATAAAAGCCTTGCTGGCAAATACTCCTTTCATCCTTCAACGCGTTTTGCCAGTGCAGCTTTACCGGCACTTGGTACAAGCGCTCATTCGCCAGTTGCGGCCAAATATGGCAGAGCCCAGGGACAAAAACTTTTACGGTATAAAGCGGAACAGGCTCACGACTGTAGTCCAGAACGAGTGTTTCGTAGTTAAGGCTCTGCAGTTGCTCGACAATGGATAAGATATCATCCTTCATATCCCCCGAGCACAGCAAGCACGGCTGAACGGCTTGACGCTCAGGTGCAGGATATAAGTACGGCCCCTCTTCCACCGCATCGAAGTCAAACGGCGCCCCTTTTTGATTACGCACGGGGATCAACTGGCACAACTCAGTCAGCGCACGCTGGGCTGCCAACTCGGGTTTTAAATGGCAGCCGAAGCCAAAAATAAACCCTTTATGTTGCTTATGCTGGCCAACGGCAACCATCACTGGTACCCCGGTATCATTGGTTACATCAAGCACCCAGAATTCATACTGTTTGGATAATGAGTTTGCTATTGGTTGAAGCAGTTCTGGCGGTATTTTATTTAGCTCAAAAGGCGGTCGAGTAACACGGTTATACCACCATATTGATACCGCATCTCGCTCGATCAGCTCACACAATCCTTGTAAAATTGCCTCTTCACGGGTATTGCCGGCCGATGCCCCGTTTGAATGCCAGCGACCATATTTTTCATCGACAAACGCCAACTGTTCAGTATGCTCGCTCTCGATTTCAATATTGGTAAAACAGCACGTCAGGGGAACATATACATGCTCTTCTTTGGTCAACGACCAGGTTTCAAACCAATAGATTTCCTCATTACGATATGGCTGTACTGCTTGCTTTCGCTTGGACTCAGGATCGTTTCGGTCTGCAAACCTCAGGTATTGTCGCTCACTGTATGGCGTCAAAGATTGGAAAGGCACATACCGCAATGATAAATCATCGGGGCAAGATTTTAGCAACGGCTCATTCCCTCTGAACTGAGCGTTCACCCTTTCAATCGCCTCGCACACCGCGCTGACCTGTGATTGCACAGGGCTGACGCCTTTACCCAGACAAATCTGAACAAAACTATTTTGGTCAAACGGCTCCTGAGTATTTTGCGGCGGCGACTTAAAAAAACTGGTGCGATAAATCTCCACCTCTGCATCAGGTGTACTCTCAAAATGCTCAAGATGACTAACCACCCCAGTAATTGGACTGATGAAGGGGTTTAACTTATCCAATGTTTGCTCTGCACTAATACTTCTCGAACCGCCATCTTCCGCATATACCGCCAGACAGCTTTCGAGCTTTACTGGTCCTCGTTTGGATAAACAGCCATGTTGCTGCAAGGAACAAACAACATCGTGATATTCGGCAGCTGATGTATCAATATCATAGACTGCTAACTGATAACTTTCGGCTCTTAATTGCTTAAGCAGCACCCCACTTAACTGCTGACATTGCTCGGCATTTATACGAGCGCCAACTTTGAACGAGTAACCATGACACCGCTCAGGCCACTTCTTAATCAACCACTTCCTCACCGGTTGATTATCAAGCAGTTGTGCTTGTAGCTGATGATATGCTGAAAACTCAGCAGCACCGAATTTTGGGGTAAGCCAAACCTTTTCTCCACCGACTTTAATCACAATGAACTCAGTATTTAATGGCAGGTCAGATATTCTCGGGTCTAACAAGTCATCAACGAATACCAGTGTTAAAAGGGCCCTTTTCCCGCAAGACTGATATACCGCTATATCCGCCATAAAGAATTGGAATTCTTCACTACCATCAAATAGCTCAGGCAAGGTAAACGCCGACAAATTGAAGACCGTCATATGAGCAGGAAAGCCATGTACCTCTGCACTTTTGATATCGACACATTTCTCAGTATCAAATCGTGGCCGCTGATATTGCTCGTCAGTATCACCATCAAGCAGAAGATTTTCCGCTGTAAGTTGTTCTATCTGAAAATAAAAAAGCGCCGCAGTTTGCGGATCGTAAACATCGCGAACCCGCAAAATATCATCCGCCGATTTCGAGCCATCAATAAACTGCATCAAGGGGAAATGCAAAGCCGGCAAAAACCATTGCCCTGACGATGACACCAACAGTACATCACCGTTATCAAATAGATAATGGTTTAAACTCGGATGCCATTTCAATACGCTCGAACTCCCCATATTCAATGCCTCTTCCGCTTAGCTATATCAACGTCTAGCTTGGTGGCTTGCCAGATTTGAATCCAGCGAAAAGAAATTGCTAGCGTTACTGTCTAGCAGGTTATGTAATTCAGCCTCAGACAAGTCGTCGAGCTGTGCAGCGATATCCTTGGTCGTAAACTGCAAGTGATCGGGATGCGGATAGTCCGTACCATAAAGCAGCTTATCCGGGCCAATGATATCGATAACCTGCCGCAAACAAGGCTCGCCAAGCTCAATGGATACCCAGCACTGCCGCTTGAAATACTCGGAAGGCGGCATGGTAATAGTGTCTTTGGTCAGTGAAGGAAATTCTGGATAACAAATATTATCGAGTCGCCACAACCAATGCGGCAGCCAGGATGCACCAGCCTCAAGAAAAGCAAACTTGAGTGTTGGGTACCGCTCTAAAACGCCAGCGTCCAGCAAAGATAGGAAGGCCATTTGAATTTCCATTGAGTGAGAGCATGCATGCATCGCAAAGTGAGAGTCAAACCGCTCTGTACCGGCGGTAGGCAAATTCGCATGGGTACCGCCGTGTATCGCAATACTCACCCCGTTCGACTCACAAGCCTGCCAAAACGCTTCATAGTCATGATGACCGAGCGCACGCCCAGCAACCACTTCCGGTCGAAGCGTAATACACCGCCACCCGTTCGCTATGATGCGGTCCAGCTGCGCTAACATGGTATTTGGATCATGCCGGCTGATCAGGCCGACGGCGTTTAATCGGCCAGGATCGTAGTCGCAGTATTGTTTCAACCAGCTATTGTAGCCATCTGCATAAGCTAGCGACACTTCAGCAGGTATGTGGTTATGGTTAACTATCATTCCGCCAAAGGTCGGAAAAATACTGGCAACCGCAATATTGGCTTCGTCCATACTTGCCAGCTGAGTATCTGGTGACATTGCTTTTAATCGCTCAGCCTCGCTATTTTTGACCTCTAAACAGGCAAGCTGAAGCGCCTCCCCCCAACCGGACAATACCGTTTTGTCCCCAATCATAAATGTCGGAGGAAGCTTCTTCGAAGCCGCAAATCCCAGCCGTTTGACTCTTTCCTGCATTGCCTCTTCTGTATCATGCACCAATGATAATGGGTATCTGGCAAACACCGCATCATCAACATACTGGCGCCACATATCCAGCGGCTCCATAACATGTCTATCAGAATCAATTATCCTTTTATTTTGCATAAACATATCCATTTGTTGTGAAGTCATGGTTTATGGGCACGTAAATGGATACTGCATCCCATCGGAATTATATTGCGCTAGCGCAATTGCCTTAATGGCATCATCAGTAAAGCCATCAACAGACTTCGGTGGCGCAGGATAGTTGAGTTTGACTTCATTATATAAGCCGCACCATCGTTGATTCTCTTTATCCCACATGGCCTCCTCTGGTGCTTGTTTGAACTTAATATTGAAACCCCAGGGGTTTACGAAACCAACAAGGCTTGTTAGTGCATCCAAGCCGTGAAGCTCAAGCTGCTCGGCAAAATCAGGGGTACTACTTCCGCCACCATTACCTTTCGTCGCCCAACATAGGCTGATCCCTTGCAAAAGCGCACAACTAAAATTCACAAAGTCTTCTGACAGGCCTTCACTATCGCTATCGTCAGTTGTCCCCATCAAAGTTGGAAACATCTGGTTGTAGGCAGCGATAGCACTTGCATACTCTGCGGGATCTTCGGGGGCTGGAGGTAAGTTGATCACAAATTCATCATTAATCCCGAACCAGCCAGCTGTCGGGCCTGGCATCCAGCGCGTATTCAATGGAAAACCATTTTCCAGCGGCTCGGGTATAAAAACAAAAACTTTGGCCGTCCAAGGCAGAGGCTTTTTATTCGGTAATAAATCAATAAATGCCTCCCACTCGAGAATGTTATTATTTTCTTCCAGCAGTCCGATTTTAAATTGCTCATCATTCCACGACTTTGCCACTGCTTTTAAATATGCAGTCCTAAAACTGACAATCGACTTAAATGATGATTTATAACCAGCAACGCTTGTACCCATAACATAACCCTCTCACAATTAGTGTGTTTGTTCTTTTAACTGTAACAAGTAGTGTTTTGACTGCTGTAATGTCTGACTGTTTCCTCTTAACTCGGCCAACTTAATTGCATGTTTTAAGTCTGAGCTAGCCCTGGAATAATCAGGAATGTCCTGCTGCAAGAAGCAATTTGCTCGCCTTTTATAGAGCTCGGCCTCATAGCTATAGTCATTAAATTTTTCACATGATATTAAGCATTCGTCAATGAGCTTGATAGCCGCTGATGTTTGCCCATTACGTATCAGCGTATCTGCATGTAATGATCCATAATACGGAATAAAGGCATTACAATTCATCTCTCTCAGTGCCTTAACAATACTAGCTTCTGTATCAACATCCGGTAAATCCAAGGACCATAAATTTAACAATGATGCGTAACCTTTATAGGCGGGAAGGTTATAACTATCAGACAGTGTAATTATCTCTTCGGAGTAACGCTTTACCTTCAGTTTATCGGCGTTGAACTGGGCAACAATGGCTTTGTAAAGCAAAGCAATACATATTGAAGGAACGTGCTCTATTTCCCTGGCCCATTTCACGGCCTTTATACCACTCGCTTCTGCTAGATTATTATGCCCCTGATAAGAGTATACAATACCTAGTATCGACTGAGCCCAAGTGTATAAATCCAATCCGTATAAATATATCAATGCTTGGTGTTCTTTATCATTATAGAGGTTAACAACTTTCAAAAAAGCGGATTTTGCTCGCTCAAATTCGGCTTCGTTAAAAAATATAAAACCTTGCATAATATAGGCAGCCAAAGCCATATCAGGGTCATTTTTATTTTTCAGAATCCCTTTAAGATGATTATGCAGGCTGACCATCCCGTCTTTTTGGCCGACGACAAAATAATAAACAAAAGTAGACACTAAACTCCAAACCACACTCCGACTGTACTGTGACGGTGTTAACTCGGCAAACAAGCTCTTTGTTTTATCAATACGCTCATAAACCTGTTGATGTCCCCAGCCAAGCTTCAGCATCAAAGCTTGCAACAAAATACGATTGATCTCAATCTTATCTACAACAGTCGCTGGCGGTGACACTTTCTCGATCCAACAGCAAACTCTTTGACTTTGTTCAATTGTTTCTTCTATAGCAAAACTAGCTAGTGACGCGTTTGCCGATGACGTACCAAACTCAATCGCCAACTCATACTGTGAAGCTCGGGCAAAGTGCTCGGCGACTTCACCGGGCTGCTCGCTCACCCTATCCGGGAAGTTATTGACTAACACCTCAGCGATTCGCAAATGCGCATTTTGCAACGTTTTCTTATCCATGCTTTCATAAGCAGTATCCCTTACTAAGGCATGCTTAAACAGATACTTATCCCCTTCAATTTGGCGTTGCGGATAAACCAATTCAGCTTTTACCAATTCCTCCAAATCAACTTGGATCTCTGCTTCATCCTTACCTGAAATCAATACCAGGAGATCATAATCAAACGCACGTCCAATCGTTGCAGCAAGCTGTGCTGTAGGTTTTGCGTATCTAAGCCTGTCTAACTTCTGATGAAGTAATTCTCGCAAGGTCGCCGGAATCTGATTCAGATTATGTTCATTAACCAAATCAACAGTACCATTCACTTTCCTAACCAGTTTTTGCTCCTGTAGCGTTAGAACCAACTCTTCGATGAACAGCGGAATACCATCTGCACGTTCGTTCAAAAATTCCTTTAGCCTAGAAGACAAAATCTGCTGGTCGAAAAGAGAGTTCACGAAAGTCATCGCGACCATATGATCTAGGCGCTCGAGATGAACAGTGACGAAAGAAGTACCTCCTAGCAGTGAGGGAAGTGGTTCGCGGGATGTATTGAACCAAGCGTGTTCATTAGCATTAAACGAGTCCGATTCAGCGATGAACTTAATGAACTCAACACTCGTTGGATCAGCCCAATGCAGGTCTTCAAAAATGAACAAGTGATGCTTCGAATACTGGATATTACTTGAGATGCCGGAGCGTACTTGGCACAAGAGATAGGCAAGTATTTCAAACAGACGCTGTTTCTGTAAGGCTGGCGATAAGTTACCGAGTATATAGGCCCTCTCCCGACAGCCATCCACCTCCAAGTTCAACCACAAGGCCAAAACAACAAGTCCCTGAAGTTTATGCTCTTGAGGTAATGGAAGTATGTCTATTGCCTGATTTAGACGATCTAACCTTTGCCCATCATTTAAAGGCTCTAACGCATACTTCGCTTTAAGCATATTCAGTATGGGAAACAGAGCGTTGTTCTGGTGTTCAGGCAAACATTGCCCGACTAAATGCCGCCAATCAGCTTTTCGCTCCCTGAGTTCAAAGAGCAGGCGAGATTTACCAATTCCCGCCTCACCCTCTATATAGGCAAATTTCTTTGCATCACAACATGAAAGCAAATCGTCTAATACAGAGACTTCAGTTTCCCTGCCAATGAAGGCATGGTTCTTCCTTGTGCTTCGTAAAAAACCAAATGCTTCTGACAAACGTTCAGAACGTAATAAATACATCCTTTGCTCAAAACAGTCTTCACAAGCACTTTCCTTCTCACCGCCAATCAAACGCTCAAAATTAAGATGGCTCTCAAGTAACTGCTTGACGTTTTCCGAACAGACAATTTGTCCTGGCAGGGCAATTCGGCTGAATTTCATAGCATCATGGGCAACTTTCCCCTCAGGAATATGACCAATCAAACTTTGCATGAGCCCTATTTGAATTCCCATCTGGATTTGGCTAACAATGCCATGACTACCTTTTAATAATGCATTCTTTTTCTTTATATTGCTTGCAATCTCTAGGGCTGCGCGACTACATAAGCGACTGTCATTATCTGTGACTGACGGATAGCCAAAATAAAATAGTAGAGTATCCCCCAAAGTACCTACATGCACGGCGCCATAACGGCTTGCAATATCAATGCTCTGTTGAAGTTGATCACTATGGAAAGTATCAATCACATCTTGCTCTATAAAATGAGCAGTCTGATGTTGTGTATTTATGACTCCTGAGCTCAATATCACACTCAAAACAGTGATCTGTTTACGCTCAGTGAGCCTTGAGTATGAAAAATTCCCATCATTTATCAAGGTTTCATCATACTGACTCGTCGATGGAGCAGCAGTTCTTTCACCTTCCACATCATAGTTCGTATCAGAGACCGATTTACATACAAGGTTTGAAAAATTCAACTTCCTGAATTCATGATATAACTCTGCAGTATTTAACGGCCTTTCTTGAGGTTTTTTGTTTAATACCCGACGGAATAGTTGGGAGGAACTATGCCCAGCTAAAACACCAAGTGGGATATTCGTTGGGCTGAGCTGCTGATGAAAAATGGCGGCAAGGCTTCGACCGGTAATAGTTGGTACTCCGGTCAAACACTCAAGAAAAACTAATCCCCAGACATAAATATCAGTCTGAGCTATAGGCGGTTCACCACGCAACTGCTCTGGCGAGCTATATGTGGGTGTTCCTAGTGTTTCTTGGGTCAGGGTAATACTTTTATAATCAAGCTGTCTGAAGTCACTATTTAATGTTGCGATACCAAAATCAAGAACTTTAACATGTATTTTAGCTCCGACTTTATATAGCATTATATTTGAAGGCTTAATATCACGATGGATTACCCCTTTTTCATGGGCGTGAGATAAGGCATCCAAGACGCAAGCCATAATTTCTGCCGTATCTACAGGGTTTAAAGCACCCTTTATTTCAATATGTTCTTTTAGTGTTCGCCCATCAATATATTCATATACTGCATAAATCAGTGAATCACCTTGTTGCCCTTTATCAACAAGGTTAACAATATTTGGGTGATTGAGGCGTCGAATTAAATCAGCTTCTCGATTAAAACGTTCTATATATCGTCTTGCTTTGTCTTTATCGAAGGCAGCGCTAATGGTCAGAAACTTGATAGCAACAAACTTTTGGGTACTATGCTGAATGGCTTTATACACCTGACCAAAACCGCCCTCACCTATCTTTTCTAATAACTCATAATCAGGCGAGTTAAAAGCCGTTTCTACTGAATATTGACTGTGGAAATCCATTTCCATTACAAATTCTCGTTATTCTGTTAATGATCATACTATAAAATTATTCACCGTTGATAATCCTAAGAGGACCACATATTATCAATAACGAACTTCAGCTAAACATAGGTGTTCTTCATTAAATGATCAAACAACAATAACTCAACGTGTTTCATAATGTGAGTTGGCACTCATCTCCACTCCCTTCTACAAGTAAATATCAGCCTCGTGATATGAGGAATATTTGATACATCGCTCATTTTTTCCAGTTCAATTGATAGATAGATGCCTTTAATCCATGGTGGCTGATAAAATTACAGGCCTTATTCACCACTCTCAAACCCCATGTCAAACAACCGCGTTGCAAGTTTCGAGGCCGGAAGGCTTCTGGCCCTTCTCGGCGTCATCGCTATTCATAGCCAGATTTTCATACAAGCACCTTTAATTAACAGCGAACCTTGGCTGGGACTGCTTATCAACCAACTCAGTCGTTTTGCCGTGCCGCTCTTTTTCATCATGGCGGGTTATTTTATCGCTCCGAAACTTTCGGCCCTGCCTTCAAGTACAATGAAGCAATACAGCCTGCCATTGCTGAAAGTCTGGCTGGTATGGAGTGCAATATATTTCCTTGTGCCCTTTAACCTCCAGTTAGCTTGGGAGGCAGGCTATCTGGCTGAGCGCAGCGGCTATTGGCAATATCTCCTCTCCCAGCCGCTCAATACCCTATTCGAAGGCAGTCTGGTTCACCTCTGGTATCTTCCTGGATTAATTTGCGGCCTATCCGTCATTGCTGTTTGCTGCCATCTCAAAAAGCAAAACCTTATCCTGCCAATCGCCATTGGACTTTATCTGTTTGGCCTAGCCGCTGGCAGCTATAGTGCCCTAACCGGCCTTGAATCGCCGCTGTTCACCCGCAACGGACCATTTATGAGCACCCTGATATTAGCTGCGGGCTTCAAGATAAGGCAAAGCGCTTGCCAGCTAAGCGCTCGTAACGCTGCCGCTCTGGCGATATGTGGTATGTGGTTGCATATGGCAGAAGCGGTGTTTCTGATGCGCTATGACGTACCGTTCAATATGCATGACTTTCTGCTGGGTACGCCGCTATGGGGAGCCGGTCTTTTCCTCATGCTAAAACAGCGCCCGCTGTTTGGCCAATCAATCGCCAAGCTTAATATCAGCAAGCATGTACTGGGGATCTACCTACTCCACCTGCTGATCATCATCTATTTGATGCAGCTCCTCCCCCTGTTGGGTATCACAGGCTACGCCAACGATATTTTACGCTTTGTCCTGACCTGCCTGATCAGCTACGGTGTGGTTGCTCTTATCAATAAAACCCCACTTCGGACGCTACTTCTCCGGTAACGGTACCCAATCGAGTAGGAGGAGGCCTCACGGCCTCCGTCCTCTCACACCACCGTACAAGCGTGGGTCGCATACGGCGGTTCCGAATATATTTTCAGTGACTCATATCCATCTCTCAATGAGTACATGCCCATCTCCTTGAACCATTTAACTGGCATGGCCTGATTGAGCTGCGGCGATAAAGCCAGATGCCACCATCCTTTCTCTGACATCGCTAGCTTCCAAGCATTGCGCTCGTTTACGCCTTCTTGGCGTAACCATGTCGCTATGCTGTGTCTGCGTTTTCGCTGCTTGAGTCGGTAGCACCGTAAGCGCCGTCTTATCCATTCATCCAAGCGCTGCATCGCGCTTTTCCGCATGGCGAGCTTGAAGTAGTGTTGCCAACCTCTTAGATATTGAGTTAGTTCGACTATTACTGTCTTCAACTCTCGTCCTCGATTCCGCTTCGTTATTTGACGCACTCGCTTCTTCATGTGAGTTTGTGCTGTCTTCGAGATATGGATACTTCCATCTCGTTGGAAGCGATGGCCTAAGTAAGTCCGCTCTGTCACTCTTGTTGCCGCACTCTTCTCCCGGTTGACCGTGAGTTTCAGTTTCTGCTCCAAGAACTCCGTTATCGAGGCTTTTACTCGATTTGCGGCTTCCTCACTGTGTACGTAGATTTGGCAGTCGTCTGCATATCGGCAGAACTTATGCCCTCTTCGTTCAAGCTCTTTATCCAACTCATCTAATACGATATTTGATAGCAGCGGAGATAATGGGCCACCCTGTGGTGTCCCTCGTTGCCTCTGCTCGACTAACCCGTTTCGCATTATGCCTGCCTGTAGGTATGACCTGATCAGCTTCAGTACCCGTTTATCTGTGATATCTTTCGATAGCCTGTGCATCAGCCTATCGTGGTTCACGGTATCGAAGTATTTCGCTAGGTCAACATCGACTACATAACCCCGCCCCTCCCTGATGTAGTGGCTTGCTGCCGCCAGAGCATGGTGGGCACTACGGTTGGGCCTGAACCCGTAACTGCTGTTGGAGAACTTAGGTTCGTAGATATCTGTCAGGACTGATGTGATGGCCTGTTGGACAATCCTATCAAGTACCGTTGGGATACCTAGCTGCCTCACTCCCCCACTAGGTTTAGGGATTTCTACACCCAAGACGGGTTGGGGTTGATAGCTACCGTCCAGAAGGCTCTGGCGGAGCGCTTGCCCACTGGAAGACTGCCGAAGCACCGAGATAGTGGCTGCTATGTCGAGTTTATCAACCCCAGCACATCCCTTGTTCTTCTTTACTCTTCTCAGGGCTTGGTTCAGATTCGTTGATGAACAGATCTGCTCCATCAACTGAGTTGAGGTCACCAAGACTCGTCCTCCTGTCTACGCCAAACATGCTTGTCATTCTTCGTAGCCATGAGCGTCACTTGCGGTGTTGCCCATTGGTACGTAGAGATATTGTTCATCTTGCTATGACTCCACATGATTGAGTGTCTAGTGACTGCTTCTTGATATATTCAGTTCCGGCCTTCCCTTGGGTTGTACTTCCCCAAGGTACTATGCCTTCTGCTGACTTCTTATTAACCGTCACGCAGCATCACTGCTGCACTAGTCTCGTCCGAGACAGCTAATAAGATCTCCCGAGGTAAGACGTTGTTCTTTCACTTGGTTGTGCCTGATTTACCCGTACACACTTCCCGTCGAGGCATTGGGCTATTCTATATATGGCTAGGTTACCCAAGTTGTACTGGCCTACTATCAGATTTCTGTTCGTCACAACCAAGTTTTGCCGTTTGCTTCCTTCAGATCCCACCTCACGGTGGACACCCTTGCATAGGCTAACGGTTCTCGCTCGACTGAGCCCGTAGAGGACTTTCACCTCCTAGAACAACGCCATGCTCGGCGCACCAATAAAAAACCGGTGCACCTAGTGGTGCACCGGTTCTATTGCCCTGTTACCCTCTGCCTGGTGTTCAGTTATTGCGTAATAACCGTAGTAACCTGCTGCTCCAATAGCCACAACTGCAGGTTTGGTGCCTTGTTGATATAGTGACTGACAAGATCACAGGGCTTGTTTACGGTTGCAGCCGCCTTAAGCGCATGATCGATAAGTGCCAACACTGCCTCATTTTGATCATCATGCAAGTATTCCAACGATGGATGTTCTTGATCCAGCCCCAAGGCAAATTGGGCAAGCTGATCAATATCAACAACCAACCCATCAAAGTACTGCAGGAATTTTTCTGCCAGCAAGGCATTTGCCGGCAGCTCAGCCATCAAATGTACCCGTAAGCCATGCGCGCCTCGGCATAGCCCTTGCTCCGCAAGCAGATCAATCGCAGTTGCAGACTCACTGAACGTGCGGACAAACGGGATAACTAACTCGATATTTGTCATCCCCTCAGCTATTCGAGCACGTTTAATCGCCTCGCACTCCAACTCAAATGCCTTACGTACCACTTTGTCAGCCCAGCGTGAAACACCTCTTTTGCCTATAAGCGGATTTATCTCTTGTGTTTCCAGCTCCGAGCCGAGTAAAGCCTGTCTTTTGTGAGAACCAGCACCAGCCAAACGAACTTTTAGCGGCTTTGGGCCAGCTTTCTGTGCCGCAGCGATCAGCCTTTCTGCTAACGCAGAAACGAAAAACTCTGCTGGATTGCCGTCTGTTTTCGCATGTAACTGCTGTTGGATGTCTTCTGCGAGATCAGATGGATAAGCGGCTGCGAAAGGGTGGATCCCGATTTCCAGCAACAGATCGTCTACAGAGACCAAGCCTATCTCTGCCTGTATACGCGAAAGTTGTGAAGAAGATTTAAGAATTTCTGAAAACTGTAGACCTGACTGAGCACTATTTGTCATAAACCACCATAACTGCTTTAACTTGGTTTCTTGGAAGAAAATATATAGATAGCGCCTAGCATCTCGGCTTGTGACTCCCTTTGTATATTAACTTCCATTTTTACCCACACTGACTGGGTATATATTCACTAAACCCCAACATACTGACTCATTTCGTCGGACGCAAGTGGGTAAATAGAAAGTTTTTCTCTTCTGGATAACTAAATAGCGTCAGTTGCACGATTATGCACATAGCCGAGCCAATCAAAACTATCTGTAAATGACCCAGAACAACTGGACAAAATGACAACATTCATTGATCTAGCTTGAGAAAAGGCGAAGAAAAAGAGAACACGCTAGAATAAAAATCTAAGTGATATCACAAGTTTGGTTTATTCCTGCCGACTTTTGGGCTATCTTTACGCGTCAATAATTTTTGTAATACCGAGATAGGCAACACTATGCCAATGAAAACAGATGAACTCCGCACCGTTAGCCTTGGACTGATGCCAACGCCGGCTGCGGTCGAAGCTGCTTACCCAATCACAGATGAAATTGCGGAGCATGTCGCCCACTCTCGTCGTCAAGTTGAAGCGATTCTTACGGGCCAGGACTCCCGTCTTCTTGTTATCGTTGGCCCTTGCTCTGTCCATGATCCTGATGCCGCCATCGATTATGCCAAACGCCTATGTGCCGTACAGGAAAAACACAAAGACACGCTTTTTATTGTAATGCGTACCTACTTCGAGAAGCCCCGCACAGTAGTAGGCTGGAAGGGGCTAGTATCAGATCCTAATCTGGACGGCAGCCTTGATCTCGCCAAGGGTCTCCACACGGCACGTAAACTGCTGGTTGATATCAACGCATTGGGTATGCCGACTGCCACTGAGTTCCTGGACATGATCACTGGCCAATATTTGGCTGACCTGATCAGTTGGGGGGCTATCGGGGCTCGTACCACAGAATCTCAAATTCATCGCGAGATGGCTTCGGCCCTATCCTGTCCAGTAGGCTTTAAGAACGGTACTGACGGCAATATCAAAATTGCAATTGATGCCATCCGCGCCACCCGTGAATCGCACGTATTCTGCTCGCCGGCCAAAAGCGGTGAAATGACAATCTACCGTACCTCGGGCAACCCACACGGACATGTCATTCTGCGTGGCGGCAAAATGCCGAACTACCATGCCGATGACATCAAAGCGTCATGCGATACGTTGGCATCCTTTGAGCTGCCGCCTCGTCTGGTTGTCGACTTCAGCCATGGTAACTGCCAGAAACAGCACAAGCGCCAACTCGATGTTGCCGCCGATATTTGCCAGCAGATAAAGTCTGGCAGCAACTTCATTGCAGGTATTATGGCAGAAAGCTTTATTGTTGAAGGCAACCAACCGGTAGATACTGACAATTTATGCGCGCTAACTTACGGCCAATCTATTACTGATCCATGCCTTAACTGGGACGATACCGTTACCATGCTAGACATGCTTTCTGAAGCCGTAGAGAGCCAACAATAAAACATACGGCTGGGCCAATGAAGGCCCCGCTTATATTACAATTACATCAACCTACAATCAGGATTACGCACATGCCATCTTTTGACATTGTTTCTGAAGTCGACTTCGTAGAAATCCGAAATGCGGTAGAAAACTCATCTCGTGAACTAGATACTCGTTTTGATTTCCGTGGTGTCGAAGCTAGCTTCAAGCTGGAAAAAGAAGTCGTTAAAATCACAACTGAGTCTGATTACCAACTAAGCCAGTTGGTTACCATTCTTCGCGGTAACCTAGCTAAACGCCATGTCGATGCGCAATCAATGGATCAAAAAGAGACAACCCGCACTGGTAAGTCATTTTCTTGTAACGTTGAATTTAAGCAAGGCGTCGACACGGCCGTTGCCAAGAAAATTGTCAAAATGATCAAAGACGAGAAGCTAAAAGTTCAAGCTTCTATCCAAGGTGACAAAGTTCGTGTAACGGGCAAGAAGCGCGATGATCTTCAAGCCGCAATGGCGCTAGTACGTGGTGCAGAGCTTGGCCAATCATTCCAGTTCGATAACTTCCGTGACTAATCGGCAATGTGTCGTTTTGAAAGCCGCCTTCGGGCGGTTTTTTTTATTTCCTCGCTATAAGTCCTCAAACCATACATTGGCAAACATCTGATTCTGCACAACCGTCGTTACTACCCACCACTTAATTCTCTCGAATAATTAAAACAAATACCCAACCGTTGCTTTATAACCAAATCAAATGGCAACATTCAATAACTTAACAACAAAATCTATTTCTCTCTCGTCGCCATCACTAAGTAAGCAGTCTTAAACAGAAAACCCAATACAGCTATTAACCTTTCCTAACAATTGTTAATACAAACCCCACCATTAGACATATAAAGTCATAACCGGATATTTTACGGCTATAAACAAGTGCCTATTTATTGTGCAAACAGACTCTTAAAAGCGAAAAACCATAGTTGTGATACGGATAATCCCCTATACTTGCCGCGTCCTATCTAGGGTTCCAATTGTTAATTTTAAAGGTTTTAATAAGTTAGAGATTCAGAGCAGTCATTACCAAGTAGCATTGTGCATGCATGGAATTCGCGCTTTTCGACCCAGGACGTCACCATAATCACTTTCAGTTTAAAGTGATTCCCCTCGCAACTCGCTTCTTATATTGTTCGTATGAACCTGCAAATAGTTGTTTGCAAGCTGCTCTTACTCCTTTGCTGACGTTCCATCAGTAAAGCAGGGAAGATACACAGAAGAGAACCCTTTGAAGGCTATATAAACTATACCTATAAAGGAGATGTCCATAATGGACACTGTGAAAAACAATACCGTTCATTCTCAACCAACCACTAAAGCAAAGCTTGGCTGGAAAAAAACCGATACCCTGTGGGTACTTGGCCTATTCGGTACCGCTGTAGGTGCCGGCACCCTGTTTCTGCCAATCAACGCCGGTGTCGGTGGCCTGATCCCGCTATTGGTCATGACAGTACTTGCGCTACCAATGACTTACTTCGCTCACCGCGGTATGACCCGTTTTGTGCTGTCGAGCTCCAACCCTGGCGCCGATATCACAGAGGTAGTAGAAGAGCACTTCGGTGCAGGTATGGGTAAAGTCATCACCCTACTTTACTTCTTTGCTATCTACCCAATTCTACTGGTATACAGTGTTGCACTGACCAATACTGTAGAAAGCTTTATGATCAACCAGCTCGGCATGGTTCCACCGGCTCGTTGGATCCTAGCCCTGATTCTGATCGTTGGCCTGATGGCGATTGTCCGTCTGGGTGAAGAGCTTATTGTCAAAGCAATGAGCATGCTGGTATTCCCGTTCGTCGCAGTGCTGTTGGCTCTTGCCCTTTACCTTGTTCCTGAGTGGAATGGCGAAATCTTTAACCACGTGATCCCTGTAGAAGGCGGTATGACGTCAGTCTTTATGGCTGTATGGCTGATCCTGCCAGTTATGGTTTTCTCGTTTAACCACTCCCCAGTGATCTCGTCTTTCGCTGTTGCCATGCAAAAAGAGCACGGCGAAAATGCTGAAGCACAGTCACGCCGCGTACTGCAGCGTGCACACATCATGATGGTTGTTACTGTTATGTTCTTCGTGTTCAGCTGTGTGCTCTCGCTGTCTCCGGCAAACCTTGCTGAAGCTAAAGCGCAAAACGTATCAATCCTGACGTACCTATCTAACCACTTCAACACGCCAATGATTGCATACGCAGCACCTATCGTTGCTATCATTGCAATCACCAAGTCTTTCCTTGGCCATTACCTTGGCGCCAGCGAAGGCCTTAACGGTTTGGTGGTTAAAATGACACGTAGCCGTGGCAAGGAAATCGGCCCGAAAGCCCTTAATGCTTTCACTGCTGGCTTCATGCTGATCACCACTTGGGCAGTAGCGACCATCAACCCAAGCATCTTGGGTATGATTGAGAGCCTTGGCGGCCCAATCATCGCTATGCTGCTATTCATCATGCCGATGTACGCAATTAAGAAAGTGCCAGCAATGCGCAAATACTCTGGCGCAATCAGCAACGTATTCATCGTTATTATCGGTCTGATCTCAATTTCCGCGATCTTTTATTCTCTGGCCCAATAAACCAGAGATCATGGATTAAAAACCATCCCTGAATGGTCTTGGATTGCAGTCGAACCCCACTCTTTAGTGGGGTTCTTTTTTGCACGAAAAGCCCATTAGACTGCCTACATCTTGTTTTTTCGCTTCTGCCACACCTTCCTTAAACCTCCCCCCATTTTAGCTTTAGCCACTTTTGTTGGGGTTTACGCCTTGCTGACTTCCGCCTCATAAGGCTGCTCTCGCTTTTATTCATGAACAAAAGTTACAAAAGCACTAGATAGTTACATAAACACTGTACTCAATTTTCCGCTTTGCACATGTTGGTAGACTGCACCCAAACCACAACAACACTTAAAAACAGGTGAACTATGTTTTCCAATAACACCATGAGTCATAGCGACAAGCGTATGATGAATGTGATTTTTGCACTCTCCGCCGCCGTGATCTTACTGGCGACCGTGCAAAACAATATGCCAACCGGGATCATCGGCGCAATTGGTGTCATGGCCGTCGTTGGCTATATCCTCAATGTCGCAGGCGACAAAACCCCTATCGTCAACCAGTTCTTCGGTGGCGGTGCCATTGTTATCATTTTTGGCTCTTCATACATTTTCCACAGTGGCCTGATCCCTCATGAGACAGCTGATACCATTACCACCTTTGTCAAAGGCGGTGGCTTCCTGTCATTCTTCATCGCCAGCCTTGTCACCGGCTCAATTCTGGGCATGGACACCAATGTGCTAAAGAAAGCTGCCCTGAAGTACATTCCCGTTATCCTCGGCGGTGTCGCCTGTGCATTCCTGTTTGCCGGTATTGTCGGCGCAGCTCTGGGCCACGGCTTTATGGAATCGGTCATGCTGATAGCCCTGCCAATTATGGGCGGCGGTATGGGTGCTGGCGCGGTGCCTCTGGTGGAGATCATGTCGGGCAACACCGGCATGAGTGCAGAGATTCTGCTGTCAAAGATGGTTCCTGCGCTGGCTATCGGTAATGCGATTGCGATTGTGATGGCCGGCCTGTTGGATAAAGTCGGTAAATTCTTCCCGTCGCTGACCGGCAACGGCCAGCTGATGCGCGGCAAAGCCGAAGAGAAGCAGGAAGAAAACGACGAGCAGCCAATTTCTATCAACGTACTTGGTGTCGGTGCCCTACTGGCTATTACCATGTACTTTGTTGGTTCAATGCTAAGCAGCGTGATCAGCATGCATACCTACGCGCTGATGATCATCTTCGTAGCGCTGGTCAAGGTGGCCGGCTTCATGCCGCGCGAGCTGGAACGTGCGGCCCACGGCTGGTACAAGTTTGTGGTTGATAACCTAACCCCAGCTCTGCTAGTCGGCATCGGTGTGGCGTATACCGACCTTAACCAAATCATCGAGTCCCTGAGCCTGGTTTACTTCCTGATGGTTTTTGCCACGGTACTCGGCGCGATTGTCGGTACGGCGATTATCGGCCGTCTGATGGGCTTCAACCCGATTGAGGCATCTATTACCGCAGGGCTTTGCATGGCTAATATGGGCGGTACTGGTGACGTAGCGGTACTGGCCGCCAGCAAGCGTATGGAGCTGATGCCATTTGCACAGATCTCCTCCCGTATTGGCGGTGCTTTCATGTTGATATTGGCGACCATGATAATCGAGTTGCTGAAATAGCCAGTAACGGTTTCGCGTTTCATGCCGGGCCAGCCATGCTGCCCGGCATTTGATTGCTTACTGCCCAGATAAAAGATATCTGGCACAGTATTCCCACCTTATATCCAGTTATAATCCTTGCCAAATTCAGTGCCTAATCAACCGACCCGTTCAATGAAACTCAAGAGCTACCTTGCCCTTACCACCCTGGCGACAACATCTTCGATCGTCGTTGTTGTCACCACCTTTATCTTCTACCTGCTGCAAAACGCGCACATTGGCGGTATTGAAGAGCGGGGAATGGAGCTGGCCCGCGTATTGGCCCATGACCCTGTGGTCATTCAAGCGGTCAAAGCCAAAAACAACCGCCAGCCGTTCGAGCTACAGGGCTACATCGAAGATATTCGCAGCAAGACCGACGCTTCTTTCATTGTCGTGACCGATCAGCAGGCTATGCGCCTGACCCACCCTGACCAAGAGAAGATCGGGCTGCATTTTAACGGGGACGATATCTACCCGACCCTGAACCAAGGCGTAGACCATACCAGTGTGGCATCCGGCACGCTGGGTAAGGCCATCCGCAACTTTTCCCCTATCCTTGATGACAGTCGGGTGATCGGGGTCGTCAATATCGGTTATATGTATGACCGCAGCATCGGCATATTGATGGAGCAGTTTGGCAAGATTGCCGGGCTGGTTGCGATTGTTTACTTGTTGGGCGTTTCTATTACCAGTGCGTTTGTATTCAAAATGAAGCGTACCTTCCTTGATTACGAGCCCGAGATTGTGGTCCACAAGTTTCGCGAGCGCGAGATGATCCTTAACAGTATCCGCGATGGCATTCTCGCCATTGACAACAATCACTGTATTACCACCATGAACCACAGTGCCAGCAAAATGATCTCGATGGGGAAGCTCGGGCCGCATGACTATATCGGCCAGCCGCTTTCCTGCTTTTCAACCACCCTGAGCCATCTGGTATTTTCGGATAATGACAGCTTCCACCAAGGTAAATTCAATATTGGCAAGCATACTTATCGTGCTGATATCTATCCGATCAAACACAATAAGGGCATACGAGGCCATGTTATTGTCTTCTATGCCAACCTAGATCAAAATGAGCTGGAGCGTGAGGTCACCTATCTCAAAAACTATGCCGAACTGCTGCGCAGTAAAACCCACGAGTATTCCAACAAACTCAATGTCCTGTCAGGAATGCTGCAACTGGGCAACTTTGAGAAAGCCGTCGATTTTATTCAGCAAGAAACAGACAGTTACCAGTCCATTATCCGCAGTATCGTTACCTCGGTTAACGACAGTGCCATTGCCGGTCTGCTGATGGCCAAGTTCAATAAGGCATCCGATCTCGGTGTCACCTTTACGCTAGATGACGATACCAGCCTGTCAAGCTACGAAAAGGCTATTTCGGAAAAGCTGGTGACGATTATCGGCAACCTGATAGACAATGCGCTGCTGGCCGCGTGGCAAAACCGCGGTCTAACGCCTGCGGAAGTCCAGCTCTATCTTAGCGATCGCAATCAGCATATCATTATCGAGGTACAAGACAGCGGTGCCGGGGTGCCGGTTGAGATCAGCGACTCAATTCTTGAGTTCGGCGTCAGCAGCAAGCACGACGACCAGCAAAACGGGGTTGGCCTTTACCTGGTCAATCAGCTTGTCGATTACTTCCATGGCAGTATCGACTGGGAACGCACTGAACAAGATACCACCTTGTTTAGCCTGTATTTAGACAAACAGATCACGACACGCTTATGACAAAGACAACGGTTATGGTGCTGGAAGATGACATCCGCGCCAGCTACACCCTTGAGTCAACCATCAACCAACACCCGCAGTTTTCTGTGGTGGCCGTCAGTGAAAGCTATGCTGATGCCCTGTTGCAATTCAACGCTTTCAAACCCGATTTGGTGTTTGTAGACATCACCCTGCCTGATGGCAGCGGGCTGGCGCTTATCCGCGAGCTGCGTGCCCAGAATGTCAGCTGCAGCTTCATTATGACCACTGCAGAGCGAGAAGCCGCAACCGTCGAGCAGGCGGTACAGCTTGGGGTCATGGATTACCTGGTCAAGCCAATCCGCATGTCTCGAGTCAATCAGGCACTGGAAGATTACCTCAAATACCGCCGTACCCTGACCACGGCAGCTACCGTTGATCAGAATGATATTGACCAGCTGTTTCGGAAATCACCCGCAACACCGATTCGCAGCACCCCCAAAGGGATCGACGCAACAACCTTGGCAAACCTCAAGCAGATATTGCTAGATGAGCAGCTCCAGGACTTCTCAGCCGATGATATCGGCAAGAAAATGAATGTCAGCCGGATCACCGCCCGCCGCTACCTGGAGTTTCTGGAAACGGAGGGGATGATCAAGTTAGTGCTCAATTACAAAACCGGCGGCAGACCACAGCGGCTCTATCAACTGCTGCACTGACCCATGCGTGCCTGGCCTCAATGCCAGCTGGCACTATTTGGGGATATTGAACGATTTCTGCCCATTGCAGATAAAGGTGAAGTAACGGCTGCGCTCATGGAAAGCGGAAAAGCCTTGGCCACGGCAGTATGCCCCATTTAGTTCATGCATGTAGGCCAAGGTATCCTGATCTTTGACCGAGAAATAACTGTTGTTTTCGCAGACGATACGGATCTTACCGTCATCACCCTGAGCGTAAGACTGCACCTTGGAGCCGCACAGGGTAAAACTGGCCTCGACAAATTCGTCAGCACGCTCATCAACAGACTTGGAACATCCTGCTATTACCAGGGGTAAAAAAGTCACAAGCAGTAAGTTTTTCACAACCGGTCTCCTAAACACTAGTTGGTAAATGCCCATTTATCAGTGTAGTGCGGGTTCGTACTTACTGTGTCTCAATTATTGAATAAAAGACTTTTTTACCATTAGCATGTCACTTTCATCCATTAATTTGTCTTTTTTTGCCTTTGGGCTCATCAATCCTACGACGGTGCCAAATAGAGTAGTGGCGCAAGCCTGCGGGGCCGTGAGCGATAACCACCGACATCACGAGAATGACGATGAACAGCTCAGGTTTATGCTGTGGTAGCCAGAAAAAGCTACTGAGCAAAGCTAGTTTTACAAACGTCAGTACGCCTTTTAGCTGGATCAACCATAATCGCGACTGGCGGATTTCCAACCCCGTCATGATAACGCCCGTTACCATTGCCATGACCCACCAGTGGAGCCACAGCGCCTGCTCGACCCCGTACAAGAAGCCACCAGCACTCCCTGAAATACCGAGGATATGCATTGCCCGGATAGCAGTTTTACTCAAGCGCTGAATCCAAAAGCGGGTTTCCGACATGCCGAACTGCTCTTCTTGATGCGCATTTTTGCTGTGTTTTTTGCTAGAAGAACGTGTAGTTGAAGAGGAAGGCGATGATTGGTTCATGGTGATGACAGGGTATTCAAACAATGCAGGAAGAATACCTCTTATACCCAAGTCACTGCAAGGCACTTGGGCATCAACTGTCCGGTAATAGCTAGCGTGTTGCTTTGGTCAGCGTGGTAATTTCACCATCGACGACAAGATAACAATCCATACCTGCTGCCAAGGCCGCTTTCTGGCCTAATTCTGTATCTTCGAACACCACGCATTCATGCGGTGTAACACCGATACGTTTTGCGGCTTCAAGGAAGGTATCGGGGTTAGGCTTGTGGTTGACGACATCATCAGCGGTAACCAATGCATCGAGCATAGGCAAAATCCCGGTTTGGCCAAGAAGCGGCTCGGCATTGAACAGGCGGCTTCCCGTTCCTACTGCCATTTTTTTGCTGCCTTTATGGTCGAGCAGAACTTGGTATACCGACTCAATCACTTCAGCCTTGTAGGCAATTTCATCGTAAAATTTGTATTTGGTATTGGCGAGACGTTCTGTATCAAAGTTCTGGCGGAAGCTGCGATTGATCTCCTGGGCAATGCGGACGCTTGGCATTCCGCCCAATTCGTAAAACCATTGGCGATCAAAAGGTATCTCATGAATTGCACAGGTTTTCTCCCATGCCTCAAGGTGTGCGGGCATTGAATCAACCAGAGTGCCATCCATATCAAAAATGATACCTTTGTAGCTTGATAAATCCATGTTTCTCCTTGTTTATTTACTTATCTCTTGGCGATTAATTACGGCCACGAATCCTGTCATGGTAACGACACTATATGTCACTTATATTGCAATCAGCCCTGTATGTAAACCTAAAGCCGTCACAGAAATCGGCACAAAGTGAAGCTAGATTTGCGCGCATTATGAGCAAAACACACTCCTTTTAGCATAAAAAGTAGTAAAACCTCCCCCAGATAGCTATACATGCAATGTTTTTGTATATATATTCACATTAATAATATTGATATTCATTGCGCCTTTTTTGATATTGGACGTACAGCTAAGGAACGCTATATGACTCAACCTGATTTTACCTCCCTCATCCCCATCATCATTACCCTTGCCTTGTCCCTCACAACTCGAAACGTTGTTATCGGTTTATTTGGCGGTGTTTTCAGTGGCGTTGTCATGCTAAACGGTATTGCTCCACTCGATACCTTCGGCACTTTGGTCAAAGACTACTTGGTACCACAGCTGACCGACAGCTATAACGCTGGCGTTATCGTGCTGCTGGTCTTTATCGGTGGCTTTGTTGCTTTGATGGAGCAATCCGGCGGCGGCCAGGCCTTTGCAGCCAAGGTAACACATTGGGTAAGCAGCAAATGCCGTGCCCAGCTATCCTCATGGTTTGGCGGTATTTTTATCTTCTTTTCTGATTTGGGCACGCCGCTGATTGTCGGCCCTGTTTTCCGTCCGCTATTTGACAAACTTAAGCTTTCACGGCAAAAGCTCGCATTCATTATTGACTCGACCTCTTCGCCGGTTGCGATATTGATCCCGTTTATTGGGTGGGGGGTTTACATCATGGGCCTACTGCAAAAAGAGTTCAGCACCATGGATGTTGCGATAACCGACTGGGAAGCCTTTATCAAAGCCATACCTTTTCAGTTCTATGCATTTCTTGCCATTTTTATCGTGCCGCTAGTGGCTTTCAAGAAGCTCGACTTCGGCCCAATGGCTATCGCAGAGGCCAAGGCACAGCAAGGGATCATTACTGCCGCCAGCACTGAAACCCTCGAGAGCTTTACGCATAAAAATGCAAAAGCTTCTTTTGTGTTTGCTCCCTTGCTGGTGATGGCCACCGTATTGGTCGTAATGTTGGTGCCGCTTGGTTTTCCGTTCGAGAGAGTCTCGGGGTCGGTTTTCCGTGCTGCCCTTTCAAGCGCTTACTTCTTCGCTGCCGTTACGCTCATTGTCCTCATGGCGTTTTACGGTGTGCGTAAGCTCAGCGATGGGATCAGCGTGTACCTCAAAGGCATGGGTAACATGATGCAAGTTGCGATTGTACTTATCCTTGCATGGACACTGAGCAGCGTGGGTAAAGAGCTAGGAACAGCAGCCTATATTGCCGAACAAGCACAGGCTGGCTTTCCATACTGGTTAGTCCCTGCCGTGGCTTTCCTGTTGTCTGCCATTATTTCTTTTGCAACCGGATCATCATGGGGCACCTTCGCGATCATGATGCCACTTGTTATCCCGACAGCAATTGCCATCGATGCCCCATTGTATGCCTGTATTGGAGCGGTGCTGTCCGGTGGGCTATTTGGCGATCACTGCTCGCCGATCTCAGAAACCACTATTTTGTCTTCGACAGGATCAGGCTGTGATCAGTTTGAGCACTTCAGAACCCAGCTACCCTATGCACTGCTCAATGGCACGATTGCTTTGCTGAGCTTTGTCGCCGCAGGCCTGATGCCAAGCCCGACAGTCCTGGGATTCGCGCTTATCGCTCAGGCAGGCATGGTATACCTTGTGTCAAAATGGCACCGTTCCAGATACGTCGAGCCGACCACCCTGACCGAAGCATAGGCACCGCCCTGCGATTTCCAGCAGCCCGCCGATCCTACTGGCTGCTGGCAGTCGATACACTAGCGCATATCTAATTTGACCAGGCCCCATTTTTCGGCAACACGATCAAAAAAACCCTGGGTCTGCTTCAGCTCGATCCAGTGATTGACGTAGTTGATCCAAACTTGATCATCCTTGGGCAGCAGCATGGCTATCGGCGTTGGCAAACGCATCCCGTCGACTTTGGCCACGCTCAGCTGAGGATAACGTTTGACCAGTGTCGCAGCTTCGATGTTCGAGGTCACTATCGCGGTGGTTTTGTTATCGAGCAGGTATTGGTGGGTTAGCTTTGCGTTTTCGCTGGCATGCTTGCGCGCGTTGGGCAGTAGTTCTTCGACTAAGCTTTGCTGAACCGTACCTGCCGTGGTGGTAAGGATGACCGACGACGAATTGAAGTCACTCCACTTACGAAAACGTTTCTCGTTCGCTTTGGCTACCACAGGTACAAATGCCAGTTGATAGTAGGTATTACTGTAGCCGGCCAACCTGGCACGGTGCATATTCAGCGAAGCACTGCCGGTCATATCGTATTTATCAGTCACAACACCGTTGACAAGTTTTTTCCAGGTCGTAGGAACGTATTCCACCGTTACCCCCAAATCCTTGGCCAGTTCGGTGGTGATATCGATATCAAACCCGCGGTAAAAGTTTGTGGCAGGATCGCGTACCGTCATCGGGCTCCAATCCCCCGTCGTTCCCACCCGCAGAACGCCCCGGTCAATAATCTCCGTCAACCGGCTTTTCGCGGCATGAGCCACCCCAGAAAGCAGTGACATCAAAATACATAGGACTGCGATTCCACTTTTGATGTACCGTGTCTTCATAGATGCCTCTGATACCCATCAAGAAACTTATCTATAAAGATAGCAGTAATTTATTTTGGCAAATTTAACCTTTGGAACTTTTATAGCCTAGTAAAAACATTGAGACACATGACTTTAAATAGGCTCTTCTTTCCTGCTCTGTTTCCAGGCTGTCCTGCCCTAGATAGGCCCAGTATACAGCCTTGCCGTGACACATCAGCAAAAACTGCAAAGCGGCATCATTGCAATTCAAATCGGGCTGTAGCTCCCCTCTTGCGCTAAGCTGGCCGAGATAGGCTGCCACCATTTCTGTCGTATTTCTGGGCCCAGCATTCACATAAACCCTGGCAAGATCTGGATGGGTATCACTTTGCCGCACTGCTGTTTTATAGGTATTCAACGCCTCATCACTCAGCAGCATATTCTGGAACCGCCAAGCAAACTCCTCTAGCACCTGCTCTGGTTCTCTGGGGTCATCCAACAAGCTAATATCTAACTGATTTGCGGTACATTTGGCTCTAATACAGGTGTCAAAAAGCTCATCCTTCGTCCTGAAATGCGCATACACGGTTTGCTTTGAAACCTGCGCCCTTTCCGCGATGGTATCCATGCTGATGCCATAACCCTGCTCACAGAATAACTCTGTGGCAGCCTTCAAAATTTGCTCCCTCTTCTGGGCACTTCTCGCTGTTAACACACACTCACCTCTAATTAACAAGCATACATAAGTTTTAATACAATCAAACTGGACAGTCTAGTACTCATGGGTTATTTTTTAAACATATGGACTGGGCAGTCTAGTTTTATATCCAAGTCTATTGGATATCTCAACGTAAGGCAGGGCAAGATGAAAAGGATAACAATCGCCGGTATCGTGATCGGTTCCGCATTGCTGGGTGGATGCAATACCTCAACCTCGTCACCATCAGAGCGGCAGGAACACCTGCTGCTGAGTGTAGATACGCTAACGTTAACTCCGTCAGATCATTACAGCGTTGAACGGGAATACGTCGGCTTGGTCCAAGCTGGACAACAAGCGAATTTAGGCGTAGAGCTCGGCGGTAAAGTCGCACGAATTTTGGTCGATGTCGGAGATAGTGTTCAAGCGAGTGAGCCACTGCTTGTTCTCGATACCCAACTTTTGATCACCCAGGCTGATGAACTGCGCGCCCAACAGTCACAGATAACGGCGCAACTGGATTTGGTTGAAGCAAACTTAAAACGTCAGCAGTCACTCAAACAAAAAGGCTTCAGTGCCGATGCTGACATTGATACGCTCAGCAGTCAGCGCAAGGCACTACAAGCTAGCTTCAGACAACTCAGTGCTTCGCTTACAGCCAACCAGCTGAGGCAGGAAAAATCGACCGTCTATGCCCCTTACGATGGTATCGTCAGTGCCCGTCATGTATCGACGGGCGATGTTATCAATACCGGCGCCCCTACCCTTACCCTGCTAGCATCTACCAGCAAAGAAGCCCATATCGGTATACCTGCCAAGCAACTGGCCAAGTTAAACAACCATAACAACAACCATGACAGCTGGAAATTACAGATCGGCCCAGAGAGTTACCCTGTCACACTATTGAATCCCGGTGCACGTATCGATAGTGGTTCACGCACCGTCAAGCTCCGCTTTGCTTTGCCTGAGTCGGCCGAAGTCATCGATGGCCAATTGGCCTACCTGCAGTTTAGTGACGTTCACGAAAAGCCAGGGTATTGGATCCCGCTTTCGGCTATGACAGACGGCCTACGTGGTACTTGGAATGTCTTTGTCATGCTTGGTGAAGACAAACGACATGTGGTCGAACGCCGTTCCATCCAAGTGCTGCATGCCAACGACAGCTATGCCTATGTCACTGGCGCCCTGACAACTGGTGAGCGACTGATTGCGAATGGCCTCCACCGGCTTGTCCCTGGCCAGGCCGTGCAACCGGTAAAAAAGTTGCCGCTTCCTCTAAATACTCGCGATGAGGCCGCGCTATGAAGATGGAAGCCATAATCAGCAATACCCGCCTGTTGATATTAGCCATTGCACTCTTGGTGGTCGCTGGTTTCTCAGCCCTGACAACATTGCCCAGGGCAGAAGATCCGGTGATCCATAACCGCCATGCCAGTATCGTGACCCACTTACCCGGCGCAACCGCCGAGCGGGTTGAGGCACTCATCACCGAAAAAATTGAAACCGAGTTGCGTCAGCTAGAGGAAATCAAAGAACTGTCCTCTGTTTCAAGACCCGGTATCTCAGTTATCCGAATTGAGCTTAACGACGACATCACCGACTCCGATCCCGTTTGGTCCAGAGCCAGGGATAAGCTATCTGATGTTGTACCTTTGCTTCCGGCCAGCGTATCTGTACCGGAATTGGATAACGACCACGGCTATGCGTTCACCATGATCACCGCGTTGACCTGGCAAGACGAGAGCCAGCCCGATCTGCTGACCTTGCGCCGTTATGCCATTGAGCTTGGTAACCAAATGCGGATCATGAACGGGGTTGAGTTTGTGGATGTGTATGGTTTACCTGATGAAGAAATCCAGGTGACCTTAGATCCCGCGGCGACCAGTGCCCTTGGCCGTTCCGCCATATCCTTGTCACAGGCTATCGATCAGGCCGATGCCAAAAACTCCGCCGGTGAGTTGGTCAATGCTCATACCCGCTTTGCGCTAGAGATCTCGGACTCGCTGGATACCCTCGACAGGGTCCGCCGTGTTCCTATCGCGATGGATGACAATGGCTTTTTTATTCGCGTGGAAGATATTGCCCAGGTTGAACGCAAGCCTGCCAGCCCGCCATCGGAAATCGGTGTGGTCAATGGCAAGACGGCGATTATTGTTGCCGCCCGGATGCAGCCCAAGTTGAGAGTTGACCAATGGACGGACCGAATGAACAGGCTGCTGGAGCAATACCGCCAGCAGATCCCCTCAAACATCGCCGTCGATGTCATCTTCGAGCAACAAAGCTATACCGAAGCCCGCCTTTCTGAGCTCAACAACAGCTTGCTGCTTGGCTTTTCCATCATCTTGGTGGTTCTGCTGCTGACACTAGGGCTCCGCTCTGCGGTCATTGTTGCGCTATCATTGCCGCTTACCAGCCTGATAACCCTCGCGATGATGAAATTCACTGGGCTGCCGATCAACCAGATGTCAGTGACAGGCCTTATCGTCGCGCTCGGTATTATGGTCGATAATGCGATCGTCATGGTCGATACCATCCAGCACTACCGCCAACAAGGCAAAGCCAAACTTGACGCTGCTCTGGAGGCCATTCACCATCTTTGGATCCCGCTACTGGGCTCGACCTTGACCACGGTATTAGCCTTTGCACCGATTTTCCTGATGCCCGGCCCTGCCGGTGAGTTTGTCGGGGCTATCGCCATCACGGTCTGTTTCTCACTGATTGGCTCATACCTGATATCCCATACTCTGGTCGCCGGTTTTGCGTCACGCTTACTGCCTGCAATAAACCGGAATCCGCGCTGGTACCATAGCGGAATCGTGCTCCCGGCGCTCAGCCAGCGCTTTGAAGGATCTGTTCGCGTTGCTATCAAACACCCGTTGCTCACCGCCTGTTTGGTCTGCCTCCTTCCCCTCTCCGGCTTTTGGGCAGCGACAAAACTGACCGAGCAATTCTTCCCGCCATCCGACAGGGATATGTTTGAGATCCAACTGTTCTTGCCTCCGCAAGCCAGTATTTTTGCCACAGCGGAAGCGACCAAGCAGGTCGACCGCATCATGGCAGGCTATGACGGTATCGAGCAGGTTAGCTGGCTTGTCGGCGGCAACTTCCCCTCTTTCTACTACAATTTGGTCAGCCGCCAACAAGGCGCACCATACTTTGCCCAAGCCATGGTCAAAGTACGAAACTTTGAGTTGGCTAACACCTTGATCCCCACCCTTCAGGCCAAGTTTGACCGGGTTATGCCCAATGCCCAGATCTTGGTGAGAAAACTCGAGCAAGGTCCCCCGTTCAACGCGCCGCTGGAAGTCCGGCTATATGGCCCCAATCTCGATAGGCTCAAAGCAATTGGGGAAGACATTCGCCTGATCATGGCGAACACGCCCAACGTTACGCATACCCGAGAAACATTGCAGCCCGGCACCCCGAAGGTATGGCTGAATGTGAACGAGGAGGCCAGCCAGCTGAGCGGGTTAAGCCTTAAGGGTTTTGCCGAACTGCTCCAGGCCACGTTCACCGGCCGCTTGAGCGGGAGCATTATCGAGGCAACCGAATCGGTCCCCGTGCGCGTAAGGATCAGCGATGACGGTCGTGAGGATATGAGCCAGTTGAGCAGCCTACCACTACCAGTCAAAGCGGGCAGCAACGTCGTCGGGCTACCCGTTTTTGCCCTCGCCGATCTCTCGCTCACTCCGAGTCGAGGGGCGATACCCCGCCGCAACGGCCAGCGAGTCAATGTCATCGAAGGCTATATCCGCGCTGGAGTGCTGCCGCAAACAGCACTGGCGCCTTTTCAAGCAGCGATGGAAGAGTACCGCTCGAGCATGCCAAGTGGCTACAGCATCGAGTTTGGCGGCGAATCCGCAGAGCGCAATGAGTCGGTTGGGAATTTAATGGCCAATTTGACTATGGTGATCACCCTTTTGGTAATGGTTGTTGTCCTCTCGTTCAACTCATTTAGGTTGAGTTTGGTCATTTTCTTTGTTGGTATGCTCTCGGCCGGTCTGGGCTTACTTTCGGTTGCCGTCTTTGGCTACCCGTTCGGCTTCACCGTGATTATCGGCTTGCTTGGCCTTGTCGGATTGGCGATCAACGCTGCCATTGTGATCCTTGCAGAGCTCAAAAGCTGCCCGGAAGCCAGCAAAGGAAACCAGCAGGCCATTGTAGCAGCAGTGATGAGCTGTACCCGGCATATTACCTCTACCACCATCACAACCATTGGTGGTTTCATGCCGTTGATTCTCGCAGGCGGTGGATTCTGGCCCCCGTTCGCAATGGCTATCGCCGGCGGTACCCTACTGACCACCCTCGTTTCCTTCTACTTTGTCCCAGCCGCGTTTAGGTTGGCTGTAAAGTACAAGCCTTTAGCGGTAAGCAACATGACATTGCACACCGCTGAGGTGGGGAGATAATGAGTATATAGCTGGTCCGCGCGAGGGGAACCTTGCTACTGGCAGTACTGCTGCAATGCGCTGAAAGAATTGGAAAAGTTCTTATTGGGAAAGTACTCGTTGTTAATTAACAAACTTTTGCTCTTCGCCCAATTATGGGCGAAGGAGCCATTGCCATAGGGAATATCGTAGATTTCAAAGTGCCGCTCATCACGGCTATAGATTAGATTGGCCGCCATCCTCCCCGAGCGCAGCAAGGTGTTCTTGTAATACTGGAAATCGCTGCCACAGCTTTTGATCACATATGAGCCTTTTTCACTGCGCACACTGATATAGTAGTTCGGCGTGTTCTCGAACTTGCTCACCTGCCAGATACCAACATCACTGCTAAGTTTAATGCGCGGCACAATAATTTCTTTATCTACCGCGCCCTCCACAGGTAACGCAACTTGTACTGTATTTGAACTCTGGTTCTGGGTTGTATCATGGTGCAGCAACCTCATAGCCGGTTTGCTGACTCGCTGCGGCTCGGGGTTGAAACTGTTCCAGACGCTCATCAAAGGCTCTTTGCCCGGCCCCATCGCTAGCCATACCAACGCGATAGGGATGCCCAACATCGCCAGACGCCCCCAATAGCGGCTCCTGCCAATGGCTTTGATCTGGCCGGTGACGGCCGGCGTCAATTTTCGCGAAGCCACAACCAGTTGACCGGGTATTTCGGATTTCACAACAGCTATTTTTGTGCTTGTCTTCTCGCGGCGAAGAGCATCTATCTGGAATTGCAATCGGCGGTTTTCACGCCTCAGTGCCTGCATATCTTCATCCAACATCTGTTGCTGTCTTGCTTCAGCGTCTGTCGGTTCTTGCTGTTGCGTCTTCTGCTGCTCTCTTGCCGTTTTGAGCTTTTTTTCCAGCAGGTCATTGCGACGCTGCAAATCTTGATTTTGATCTTCAAGCTGCTGACATTTCTTTTTCCAAATCGCGGCCTGGTCATTGGATTTGAGGTAAACCACTTGAACGGCTTCTTCGTGACCATGCCCTGACAGGATCTTTTCATACGCCAGCCCCACCAATTGCATCATTGATTTTGATCCCCCTTTATCGGGGTGGCACCGACTTGAAAGCAACTTGTATCGCCGCTTTACATCTGCCAAAGGGGTATTCTTTTTTACTCCGAGAATATCGAAATACGTTGTCATTCCATTCTTACCGCAAACATATTTTCTGAACTAACATCCCAGTTTTATTATATGCAGACAAATACATATCTTGCTAAAGGCATTTTGTCTTTATTTGTCATGGGTCATACCAAATAACGATAAATATTATCGATACATAAAACAGGGAATGCTATCGGCTTCGAAATGGAAAAGTTAAGGGCTTTCACTCAATAACAGCAAAAACAACCCATGTACCCAAGTGACTTGATGCCACTTAGGTATATGGGTTGCTCTCTGAACAATCTTATATCAATTTCAGGTATGAAGGTTATGCTTACGCATTCTGAACTCGCCCGGCGAGCAGCCCATATGCTTCTTGAACACGCGGGAAAAATAGGAAACATCTTTGAAGCCTGCCGAATGGGCAATCTGCGAGATTTTTTCCCTATCGGAACTCAGCAGTCCACAGGCCAGATCCAATCGCTTCTTGATGATATACTGCTTTAAGGTTACCCCCATCACATTGTGAAACAAGCGAGAGAAATAAGTCGGAGAGTAATGGCAAGCATTAGCGAGATCTTCTTCCCTTAGCGGCGAACTTATATTCTCATCAATGATCTTCAAGGCTGGCCTTATTGACAGCTCGCGCTGCTCAAATCCCTGTACCGGCTCAGCAACCACATTGTGAGTATGAAGTCTGCTAAAGCAGGCATCAATTTCCTGTTTGGTGGCATTAGCCGCGATCACATCCTCTCCCCCCGCACGAAGAACATTTAATGCGAGATCGGCATCAAGGCTATGGTAAACCACAACGACTTTGGTTTGCGGGAAACGGCTCTTAACCGACTGCAGCAATTCAAAACCGTTTGACGTTGAGTCTACGACCTCAAGGAAAATCAGCTCCTGACCTGTCATGGTTGACAACAGCTCAAAAGGTGAGACGTCAACTACATCATGTGACATCTTGAGGTTTTCTTTCGCTTCTGCCACTTTATCAAAGTGACTACAACTAACCCATATCACAACTTCACCTTAATCTATCAAGAAAATTACAAGTATTTTGTCTTCATAGACACTCCTTGTCATAAATCGTCGTCGATCTTTTTATAGTTTTATGACCGTCAAAAAAGTCATGTGACATTGATAATTAACGTCTATAAACCCAAAAAATTCCAGAAGGCAAATTTGTTGCAAGATTAACGCTGTTTTCTCAAAATATTCTGCTATTACGAACACTTCAATAAGTTATAACGCATATACGCCTTTAAAATCTGGCTATCTATAGCCAAAGCGAATTTAAATTAATTTTTTATTCAAAAATAATCTAACAAAATTCTTCCCATCGCACTTTATTAAATTTGATTTTTGCCCTTTTTCACCGTCCACACCACAAATTTATTGCGTTAGAGCTCATAAGCAAGAAAAAGACCATATCAACACACTTGCAGTGAACGCATTGTCACCATATACAAATTCGGTCACAATTCTATAAATTGAGTCGCCTTTACTGCACGCAGTCCCCCATCAGTCAGCCATCAAGAAGAGTCCAACAACTAAGCGGCTTAACACTATCTTCAGTGGGCTCGATTGAGCCACCGATGACACCGTTTATTAAGCCGTGAGAAATGAAAAAGCAGGCACTTTTGTCTAGCACGTCAACTCATCCACTTAAAATTTGTTGAATTTTTTGAAGACAATCGCATTTTTATCTATTACTATGTCTCGGCAATTTTGAGTTCCGATGAAGACAGCAGGAGAGTGGCGAGTGCTAGTGTGCAAACTAGTCGCGAGCCCGCCGAAGAAGTAAGCTGGCTATCCCGTTTGCAGCCAATGCAAACAATGGCAAGTAAATCTTTCAGGCACCTTACTCAGTTGAAAATTGAGAAGGGTATGGACTGTTGTTGGAGGAGCCTCTGGAGAGATCCGTTAAATCGGACGCCGAAGGAGCAAACCTGAATTCAGGTGAAACTCTCAGGCAAAAGGACAGAGGAGATAAGATCAACAGCACAGAAAGTAACACCAACATTCTGAAACACCTCGCAACGGTATAACTGTTGTTCTTTATCTCTTCCTTTGATGTTTAAAGGTAAAGAGAAAATGAACCCACTTTATAACTTCTTACAAACTATCGATAACCTTGTTTGGGGCCCGCCGCTACTTCTTTTGCTAGTAGGTACAGGCGTTTATCTGACAGTTCGCCTCGGGCTAATCCAGATCCGCTACCTACCCCTCGCTTTGGGCTACCTCTTTAAAGGAAATAAAAACAGCAAAGCAGACGGCGACGTCTCTAGCTTTGCCGCTCTGTGTACAGCACTTTCTGCCACTATAGGTACAGGTAACATTGTTGGTGTTGCTACCGCCATCAAACTGGGTGGCCCAGGAGCCCTGTTCTGGATGTGGCTAGCGGCACTGTTTGGCATGGCGACCAAGTATGCCGAATGCCTATTGGCAGTAAAGTACCGTGAAGTCGATGCCAACGGCCAAATGCTTGGCGGTCCTATGTATTACATCGAAAAAGGTACAGGTCAGAAATGGCTGGCTCGCCTATTCGCGGTCTTCGCGCTGGGAGTTGCCTGCTTTGGTATTGGTACGTTCCCTCAAGCCAATGCGATTGTCGATGCGGCCTACCTGTCGTTTGAGATCCCGCGCGAAATCACCGTGGTGGTACTGACCATTCTGGTTGCTGTCGTTACGCTTGGCGGTGTGCAGTCTATTGCCAAAGTCGCCAGCAAAGTTGTTCCTTTCATGGCACTGTTCTACATCCTGGCTTGTGTCATTGTTCTTGGTTCGCAATACAGCGCTGTCCCTGAGGCGATTCAGCTTGTGATTCAATCAGCCTTTACCGGTCACGCCGCCACTGGTGGTTTCGTCGGTGCCGGTATTATGCTAGCTATCCAATCAGGTATCGCCCGCGGTGTATTCTCCAACGAATCAGGCCTTGGTAGTGCACCAATGGCCGCCGCTGCAGCGAAAACTGACTCGTGTGTTGAGCAAGGTCTGATCTCGATGACAGGTACTTTCTTCGATACCATTATCATCTGTACCATGACCGGTCTTACCCTGGTCGTAACCGGTGCCTGGCAGAGTGACTATGCCGGTGCGGCGATGACCAGCTACGCCTTTGCCAGCGGTTTGGACTCCAGCTTCATTGGTCCAATGATGGTAACGATTGGCCTGATGTTCTTTGCCTTCACAACCATTCTGGGCTGGAACTACTATGGTGAGCGTTGTATTACCTATTTGTTCGGCGTCAAAGCTATTCTGCCTTACAAGATTTTCTTCTTGGTCTTGATTGCGGCAGGCGCCTTCATGAAGCTTGATATGATTTGGCTGATTGCCGACATCGTGAATGGTTTGATGGCGATTCCAAACCTGATTGGATTGATCTTGCTACGTGATGTGATTGTGACGGAGACGCGTGAGTTCTTCCAAAAACTGACCCCGCCACCAGCAGACCTTCAAACAGCCTAATCGTCTTATCTGCCCTGCGCAGGTAACCAGCAAGTAAACACCCCGTGATACATAACTACGCGGGGTGTTTTCATTCCAGTCGCCGGGTCAACTGCTGGTATAAATCAAAGCTACTGTCTTCCAGCCGGCAGTCGATAATTTTATCATCCTTGTGTTTGAAAAAAGCCATACCTGTCATCATGACTTTTTGCTTTTTTGCCGGTATTTTCGCCCACCCGCCACAATACAATGCATGGCACTGATAAATAACCACGGTTTTGTTGCCATCTCTGACGGTATCAACAATTCGAAAGGTCACATCCTTGAACCGTTGTCCCCATAGCGTAATAAAATTAAGGTATTCATTATGGCTAAGCAGATAACTTTTACCACCAGGTACGTGAAAATGAAAAGGATCAGAAGCTAATACCTGTAACCTTGAGCTATCAGCCTTAGACCAGACTTCATTAAACCACTGCACAACCCATTTCTCATCCATATGATATTACTCCAAGCCCGTTATTATAATTATACCCAAGCAACTCCAAGTTGCTTGGGTATAACATAAAACTTGTAGAGGGTTCTATCTAATCATCAGCCAATGGGAGGTGAGTTTAATAATGAGATAAATCGAGACGGGTTATTCAATACCCAGATTTTAGCCCGCTCATCTTGCGCAGAAGCGGCTAGCTGCTCAGCTATTTTCCACCAGTACGCCCTATCAAATTGATTAATAATCATTCCAAAGCGCCATATAATCGGGGAAATTAAAATCGGCAAATTGATGGCAATACGGAACTTCTTCCTGGGCTCCATATACTGACGATAAAAAGAGAGGTGTGCAGAGTAATGAAAGGAATAACAGATTCATTGGGCGTAAATTTAGCATAGCAATTCGAATGCAAATAAAAGATGATAACTGCTCATACTACGCCCAATAAAGTCGAGGCTCTGGAAGGATCCTCACACCTGTCAAGATACGTGACTTCCTATGCCGACAACGCTAATTGTGAAAAAGCGGCCTGATAATGAGCCAGATTTGGAATATTGGCATGACGACCTGACCCATTACCTACCTCTACATAGTCATAACCTAGCTCTTGTGATGCATGCTTGCTGCGATCGCCATGGGCAAAGACAACACGACGGTCAAAGACAACCCCTGAGTCTTGCTTGGCACGAAATGCAGCCAGGGCCATGATTTCCGTTCGACTCAACGCGTCAGATGAAGAAGCAAAGGTGATGTTGCCGATGTCTAAGCCTGCCGCCCGCAGCTTTAATTTTGCCGCCGACGCCCAGCTGCTGGTCGCAATCGCGATATAAGTATCCCTCAGCTCCTTCACTTGCATCAAAAACTCTTTTGCCCCCATTACCTCACGGACTGTCTCGGGGTACTCATTTATTGCTTGCTGAACCAGAGTCAGATAACGGTTCTCTACTTTGCGATGAATAATCGATCGGCTCTCGGTAATACCGTGTTTAACGATAAGCTCATCTAACACACCGGCATCGGTCAAATTAGCATACAGGGAAAGGTCTGTGTCCATCTCAATACCTAGTACCTCATTGACCGCTCTAGCATAGCAATCCAGCTCTAGGTTATGTGAATCTACCAGCGCCCCATCAATATCTAATAAAAACAAATTTGCCATTTTTTATCCTTATGACTCGCTGTTCTCGACGCAAGATGATGCGCTTGTAACCAAAATGTTGCAAGCCAAACTTCAACCAAATCTGTAAAAGCTTGTTTCAGATCAAGCCTTATTTGTCAGCATGTTAGTAGCAAAAATGAGAACTACCCCCTTGATCGTTCACTTATCAACCAACAGCCACAAACCACTCACCCAAAAACACAAAAGCAAAGTATAGACATAAAAAATAACAAACCAGATAAATTTATCACATTTTAATCCGCCATCGGCTTGGATTCCGTATTACCCTTGTAGAGTAAGCCAAATAACAAAAACGATTATCGTTAACTTTGTGAGCAATGAGAAAGGTCGTAATGAAATGAAAAACACAACGAATAGAAGGAATTTCCTCAAACTTGGGCTGGCCAGTGTTATCGGTATAACTGTTGGTAAAGAGTTACTAGTCAAGCCCGCACATGCCTCTGATTTACCCCATTTGACAGAGGATGATCCTCAAGCCAAGGCCCTCCAATACGTACACCAAGCCGCAGATAGTGATAAGCATTGTGGCAACTGTGCCTTGATTCAAGGTAATGATGGAGACGAATGGCGACCATGTGCGATTTTCCCCGGTAAAGCAGTGAATACCAATGGTTGGTGCAGCGCCTGGGTGAAGAAGCCCTAATCCCCCACCTTATTTATCTCCAGACCTTTTAGGGTCATACTGAAAAAAGCCTGCTATCAATGTGACCCATCAATTGGAATACAGACAAGCAGGCTTTTTTACAACACAATTAAACAATTTTAAAACGCTAATTAAATCGCCAGCGACTAGTCAAAAGTCTGCTGCGCCCAGCGTGCAAGACCTGCTGTGACTGAGCCAAAGTAACTACCGCTGACCACCGGAGTCGATGGCAATTGCTGCTCGATACACGCCCGTAATATTGGTGAGCGGGCTGTACCTCCGGTCATGTATACAACATCGGGTTTTATACCGCTTTGCGCAATAGCGTCCGTTACCAACTGGCTTATATGTACCCTTGGTGCCTCAATGGCCTGAGCCAGTTGCTCTTGGCTTACTTCCACTTCGAGCAAATCCGAGAGTTGAGATAAAGCCAAGCGATGTGTCTGAGCATCTGACAAAGCAATCTTGCACTCCTCAGCCTTTCGCACAAGCTGATAGCCCAGTGTCTCCTGATAGACTCTAAGAAGATGCTTCAACTTCTCGGGCTCAGCAGCATCACGCTGCAATTGCTTCAATACCGCAAGATTAGACGAACCGTAGAAATCCGTTTGCGCCACAACATTGTTGATGGCAATCGGGTTCCAGAATTGGCCTATTGGCATATCAATCCCTTTCTGGGTTTTGGTGCCCAAGCCTAACTGAGGCATGATTTGGCGAAAAGCCAAATAGATATCGAGGTCATTTCCGCCAACGCGCAGCCCGGTGTGGGCCAAAAGACTTTCGGTTCGATCCGTCTTACCCACCCAACTCGGTCCCATCTGGATCATTGAGCAATCGGTCGTACCGCCACCAATATCGACCACCAATACGGTTTTGTCTTCTGTTAGTGTACTTTCATACTCAAGCCCTGCAGCCACAGGCTCGAACTGAAATTCTATGTGCTGGAACCCTGCCCTCTTGGCCGCCTGGCACAATATTGACTCTGCCTGCTGATTGGCTCTTTCACCGCCAGTGCCCTGAAAGTTAACCGGACGGCCAATCATTGTGCTGATGATCGCCTTATCAAGCTGAGCTTCTGCTTTGTGCTTGATATTGCTCATCATGGCGCAAACCAGATCTTCAAAAAAACGAATTTGCACATCACGCAGACCATTCGCCCCTAGAAAGGACTTAGGTGATTTGACGTAATACACCTCTTCAGGATCATCGAGATACAGATCGAGTGCAGCCTGACCAAATAACAGATCGCCTTTTTCGACAATAATGTCTTCTTCGCGGTTAAATGCAATGGCACGACGCAAGACTTGTTCGCCCAACTCATCGCCGGGCTGCACGCCCATATGACGGTACAAATACTCGCTTACTGCCTCTCGAGTCGGTGCACAAAGTGTCGAAGGAATAAAACTGCTCTCGCCTTCCAGAGCAAGCATACGTGGCTGGCCCTGCTCCATCACTGCTACCGAGCAATTGGCCGTTCCATAATCAAAACCAATAAACATGCTATCCTCCGCACCAAGAAAAGCCGGCCATCATACTGAAATTCGCCAATTGTTCAATCAAGAGATGATGACAATGCATGCTCAGTAGGATTAAATCCACTCTCGAGCCTTCACCTTCGCACCAACACATGCCGTGTGCTCTCACAAAGGCGGGCTATTTGGCCCAATTGGGTTCCTTCCCAGAAGAAAAGACAAAATCCAACACCGCACGTGCGGCTTCAAAAGCAAAGCCCCTGATAGTCCGGTAATAACGCATAACGAATATCGTCAAGGTTGACATCAGGGACTCGTTCCACGCCGGCATAACCCACTTTTATGGCTGGGTTGTCCAAAAGAGCGAGTTTTCTAAACTTGTATACGTCGTTATTGTTTTTCGATTTAGAGCCACTAGGTCTTTAAAACAATGCCTTGTCTACAAGCTTATAAATTCTTGCTGAACCTGCATCTTGAAGTAGCTTGGGTATATATCGATATCCTGATGATTCACGGCTGTAAGGACTAACCTTTCCGTTTTAATGACGACAGAGTCCATAATCAAAACTGCCTTGGCATGTTTATCTACAGAAAGTTTTTTATATCATTTCTGTTTCATCAACGCGATGGCCGAATATCCAGGCAACCCATCACCGCACCCAGTCAGTCTTTTTTTGTACAACCATGAACCAAGCCGCAACCTGACATGCACTTCATCCGATTATGGGTAAATAAACACCCAAATAAGAACTAAACCGCCTAATGACTAACGTCTGACAAAATTAAAAAACCGGCTACCTCCTGACACTGTGAATATTCCATTCTACAACGTGCAAGTAACCGGTTAACTCAAACAGGATTAGATTTATTCATTTAGGAAGCTTAATGGAGATACTTGGTTATCAAATGCCTTTAATACTTTCCGCTTCCAACTCGGTGAAGTATCTCAGCGTCTTCACTTTTAACTCCTGAGTAGCAGGGGCATCACAGGCGATAACGGTTTTAGGATGCAACTGCAATGCCGATACCGTCCATAGATGGTTTACTGAGCCTTCCACTGCCGCTTCCAATGCCAGAGCCTTGTTGTGGCCGGTGATGAGAAGTAGGATTTCCTCTGCATCCAGCAAGGTGCCGACCCCAATGGTCAGGGCGGATTTTGGCACCTGGTTGATATCCGAATCGAAGAAGCGCGAGTTGGCGATACGGGTATCTTCAGTGAGGGTTTTTACGCGAGTTCGCGACGCCAGCGAAGAAGCCGGCTCGTTGAAAGCGATGTGGCCATCATTGCCTACCCCGCCCATGAACAAATTAATTTTGCCGTAGGATTTGATCTTAGCTTCGTAACGCTGGCATTCAGCATCGTTGTCACCGGTATTGCCGTCGAGCAGGTTGATGTTCTCTAGCGGAATATCAATATGGTTGAAGAAATTCTCAAACATGAACGTGCGGTATGACTGCGGGTGGTCCGCAGTGATCCCGACATACTCGTCCATATTGAACGTAACAACATGCTTGAAGCTGACATCCCCATCGTGATGCATCTTGATCAGCTCGCTATAGGTCGCCAACGGCGTGCCACCGGTCGGCAGACCAAGAACAAATGGACGCTCTGCGGTTGGTTGATAGTCATTGATGCGCTGGGCAATGTGTCTTGCCGCCCACTTACCGACCTGGCTGCAGTTTTGTAGTGGTATCAATCGCATTGTGCTCTCCTAGTATGATTTTCTAACATGGCTCTATCAGCCATGTCCTAATAATTGGTAATAATAAATATTTACTGCGGCAATAAGAGGTGGTTGCGGTTCAAAACCGTTCTCACTATGACATTCAGTAATATTAAAAATGTCATTGCCAATAGACTGTGCCCGATCCAGAGCGGAGCGCCTGTTAAATGAATATACTGATAGGTTGCCGTCGTGAATGCTGCCATCGGAAAGGTAAAGGCCCAAAAAGCCAAACTAAAGTTGGTCGTAATAATTTTTCTTAAATTGAGCAATAGCGCTATCGATGCGATAACCGCCCAGGCATAGTAGCCCACACCTACGGCCGATAATCGGATCGCGTAAGTTTGCTGGCCCAAGAAAAACATTGACGGCGTCGCCATCATAATAAAATACGTTGGATATAGCGGTTTAGCGATAAATGCTTTTTTCACTAGCCGTGAAAATAGCATCAAATAAACCCCTCCCCCAACCAATGTACCGACTAAATACATAAAGTAGCCGAAACCTTTTAACCATTCAGGGGCAAAAATAGAGCAAACTACATTAGCCAATGGTGGGATCAAAAAGGTCGGATTAAATACTGATAGCAGATTTTCGTAACTGTATATCCAGCGAGCAAGAATAAGAACAAAAAGCGGGACTTGAATCACCGCGCCGAGCACCCAAATAACTGGGCTGTCAAACAGCCCAGATAATAAGAATAAAGAAATCGTACCGCATGAAAGGAAATTGCGACTCACTGCATTCGCCATTTCGTCAAAATATTGCGTCGATTTTTTCATATACCTTGTGAACAAGCTCAAGGTAAAGACCAGCAACATGACCATGGCACCTACCGCTACCGCAGTAACGGTAGGTGCGAGAACGCTGATCCCAGATGCTTTAGCAGCGGTAGCCAGTCCAGCAACACCCATCACTGATGACATCAGAGTGACTGGCAATCGAAGAAACGTGTTACTAGACATCTTCTACCTTACGCTTTTTTCATTAGCAGGCTGATAGATTCAGCTTGGGTGCCAACAATGATCTGCAGGTTCTTCTCGCCCACATGGACAATACCCAGTGAACCTAGCGCCTTGATTTTGTTGTCACAGACCAGCGACTTGTCTTTAACAGAAAGACGCAGGCGAGTGATACAAGCATTGATTTCCGTCAGGTTGTCTTTACCGCCAAGTGCCTCAACATACGAGTTAGCAAGCTCACCCATATCAGAGACAGGTACCGCTTCTGCCTGCAGTTCAGACTCGTCTTCACGGCCAAGTGTCTTCAGGTTGAACTTGATAATCGCGAAGCGGAAAGTAACAAAGTAAATCAGACCGAACACCAAACCCTGCGGTACCAGCATGTACCAGTTGGTTGCCAGTGGGTTTTGCGCCTGAAGCACCAAGTCAACCAGGCCGGCAGAAAAACCGAAGCCGGAAATCCACTCCATTGACGATGCGATATACAGTGACAGCCCCATCAGGAAGGCATGCAGAGCAAACAGCATCGGCGCGGTGAACATGAACGCAAACTCAAGCGGCTCACTCACACCAGTAAAGAAAGAGGCAAAAGACGCCGCGATAACCAGTGAAGCAACACGCGTTTTATTCTTCTTATGGGCCGTGACATACATCGCCAGGCCAGCAGCAGGTAGGCCGAACATTAGCACTGGGAAGAAGCCCGCCATATAGCGACCTGTCACACCCGGTTGCGCCGCACCTTCTGCGATAGACTGAGCACCACCCAAGAAAGTTGGCATATCATTGATACCGGCTACGTCGTACCAGAATACTGGGTTTAGCGCATGGTGAAGACCGGTTGGGATCAGCAGTCGGTTGAAGAAACCAAATAGGCCCGCACCAATAGAGTCTTGAGCGTACATCCAAGCGCCAAAGTTAGTCATGCCTGAGAACATGCCGTTCCAGATTTCCATCAATACGCCGGCAATGAAGATACCCGCAACAGCTGACAGGATAGGCACCAGCCGCTTACCGCTGAAGAAGGAAAGTGCTTTTGGCAGTTGGGTCTCAGAAAAACGGTTATAAATGGCCGCGACAACGACACCGACAATGATCGCCACAAACTGGTTATCGACTTTATTAAATGCCGCTGGAATATCAGCGATATCCATACCTTTGATCATGGCCATTGTGGCCGGATCAAGCAGCGCCATCACCACCAGCCAGCATACTAACCCAGAAAGTGCTGCCGCACCGTCACGGTCTTTCGACATACCGAAGGCAATACCGACAGCAAACAAAATAGGAATATTCTTAAGGATTGCGCCACCGGATTTAATTAAGAAGGCTGCGATTTGGCTATCATGGCCCCAGCTGACAGGATCAACCCAGTAGCCAATACCCATTAGGATCGCCGCTGCAGGTAGGGCTGCAATCGGGATCATCAAGGCTTGTCCAACTTTTTGCAGATATCCAAAAACGTTGATTTTCATTATTTGATTCCTTTGAAATCGATGAGTTCTATTTCTTGCGCCTGCAACCAGATTTTGATTTCTTCTGATAACAGGACACTCAGTTCATGTTCACGTTGTGTTGTATAAGACGATAGGCTGGCAAGCTCATCGTCTGAATAGCCCGGGTGGGCCATAATTTCGACGGTAGTCTGGTTGTCGCTACCTTTTAATTCGCGGACGGTCTCTTTCAAACCTTCGATATTGGCTCGATCACCGTAGAACCGGGCACTGAATTTATCCGTTGTTTTCACTGCAAGCGCCTGGAGATCATCGATATAGTAATCGGCTCTGCGAGACGCCAGGCCCACTTCGTTGGCAAACTTAATAAAGCCATCTCTCAAGTTGGGCAAAAACGCGGCAAAGTGATGGGAATCGAAATGATCAATTTCGACACCGTAAGACTTTGCATTCAGATATTGATTCATGGCCTCGATATAAACGTGCTCGGCATTAACTTGCTCGGCATGGTCCGTTAGGTATTTACGGCTATGAAATTCACCATTGCCATCAACTAGACTTGGAATGTCTTCCGGTTTAGAAACCGGCTTTCCCAACGTCAAATTAACGTGCAGCCCGATATTTTCCAGCTTGTGCGTATGGATCAAATCAATCGCATCGGCAGTGCCTAGCTGATTCACCATCAGGGTCGTCGATGTCACGACCCCGTTATTCATCGCTTCGACGATGGCGGCATTGACCCCTTTGGTCAGGCCAAAGTCATCGGCATTAATGATCAGTTTCATGTTTACCCCTGTAAAATCTCGAAGCTTTCAGGTTTAAATTGCGGTAACTGATGGGCGTTTTGGATAAGCGTATCTTTGAGCGCACGCTCAAGCTTCACGCCCGTTCCGACAATCGGGTTGATCGTAAGGGCACGCAGGCCGGTTTCGACATCGCCCTTCATCGCCGATTCAATTGTTAGCCTTTCGAAGGTCTTCATGGTCTGAAGCAAGCGAAGCGTGTCTTCCGGGAACGCCGCAACACTGAGAGGATGTGCTCCCGACGAGCGGATAATCGCGCTCACTTCGACCGCACAATCGTCCGGCAGGCCGCTAATCGCACCGTTGTTGATGGTGTTGACATGCATGATCTCGCCGGTGTTGTTGTGGATAGCATTCATGATTTTGCATGCCGACTCTGAGTAGTACTGGCCGCCACGGAGCTCAAGCTCTTTGGGTTTTTCGTTCAAGTTTTCGTCTTTGTAAACAGCGAATAGCTTTTCTTCGATCGCTTTGACGACATCAGCGCGGTTTACCGCCTGGCTGTTTTTGGCGATTTCCTTTTCGAGGATATCTTCGCTCGCGTAGTAATAGCGCAGGTATGAGCATGGCAGCATATTCATGTTCTTCAGCAGGGCTTCTGACCAGCTGAACTGCGCGATGTTTTGTGGACGCATCTTGTCGTTGCCCGCCAACACCTCGTCGATAACAAACTGCATTTTGTCTTGGTTTTTATGGATAATTTGACGCGCCCACACCAAGTGGTTCAAACCGGCAATCTGGATAAAGAAATCATCGCTGTCGGCGTCCAGCAGCTCCATTGCACCGCGTTCCATATTGACCGGAACATTACACAGGCCGATGGTTTTGGTGGTGCTGTTACGCAAAATAGCCTCGGTCACCATGCCTGATGGATTGGTGAAGTTAAGTAGCCATGCATCCGGGCAAAGCACTTCCATTTCATGAGCAATCTCTAGCGCCACAGGAATAGTGCGGCAGGCATTGGCATAACCAACAATGCCGTTGGTTTCTTGGGCAATCATGCCGTGCTCGGCCGCAATGCGTTCATCGCGGATGCGGCTTTCCAGGCAACCCGCTCTAAACTGCGAGCAGACAAAGTCCGCATCTTTCAATGCATCGGCGCGATTGGCGGTCAGGTGGATCTGCATCTTGCTCCCGACTTTATCAGCCATACGCTTGGTCAGACCGTAGATAATTTCCGCTTTCCACCAGCTTTCTTCGATATCAACCAGCCACAACTCGCCGATTGGCATCGTCTCGACGCGTTTTAGTAGACCTTCGACTAATTCAGGTGTGTAACTTGAGCCCGCGCCGATTACGGCAACTTTCAATAACTTTTGCATGTTTGATTACCATCTAGTGATTACATGCATTAGTTTTTCAGATACAAACTGGGTTAACAAATCATAAAAAGTGCGCTATAAATCAACCCAGTTAATCCATAGCGGTGTTATAACATGCTGAGAGCCAGTGCAAACCACAATAATATTTACTTGTTCCTCGCCACAGCCGAGACCCTGAGTTTTACCGAAGCAGGGAAAAAATTCGGTATAACTCAAGGCGCTGTGAGCTATCGGATAAAACAGCTCGAAGATGAAATCGGCTGTAAGCTGTTCATTCGTCAGGTCCGGCGCATCGCGCTGACCCCAGAAGGCAAACAGCTGTATGCTGCTGTGAGCCAGTCTTACGAAGTCATTGATAATGTGATCTCTGATCTGAAAGATCCGACGCCTTCCGGTGAATTGCGCATCGGCGCCTCCCCGTCGTTCTCATCGCGCGTGCTCATCCCCGCCCTGCCGAGCTTTCTCGAACAATATCCCCAAATGAATATACGCGTGGTCACCTCGAGCGTTTCGCAAACCTTCAACGACGAGTCGATGGATTTGGCGATTGTCTATGCCGACAGGATCAGTGAGTTCCATACCGAGCCGGTGATACGCGAAAGTATCCTGCCCATATGCACACCGGCTTACGCCAAAAAGCACAACTTATCAGCCGGGAACAAGACCTTGTCGGGACTGACCCTGATAGACAACATCAATTCCTCAAACTGGTTGCAGTGGCTAAACGACGGAGAGTATGTCGCCAGCCAAAATAGCCGCTTTCTAGTGGATGATTTCCATAGTGCTTTATCTGCAGCGATGTCAGGTATCGGGTTAGCAATCGGACGCTGGAACTTGGTCAAAGACCTGATTAAATCCGGTGAACTTGTTGCACCTTACCAGGCAGTACTTACCAACAAGCACTATTGGTTAGTTTCGGTTAAAGGGATGGAGCACAGGGCGAGCTACAAGCTCTTTGCGAGCTGGGTAAGAAACGAGGTATTTGGCAAGAACATCCGCTCCCCAGCAGAGAATAAATCGACAATAGGGACATAATAATCATCGAACAGGCAACAAAATTGATGTTTGTTAGCGATCTCGTCTTCATTTTCATCCATACTTACTGCTTTAAAACTCATTACATTTATCAGTATGAATACACTAACTAAAATCTTGGCTTCAACGCTTTTTCTTCTTGTCGCTGTCACGGGGTGCAGTGAAACCGAGACACCGAAAGAAGGCGTAAAATACACCGTTGTCACAACGCCAACAGCAGATATTGCTGACGTTGTTGAAGTCTTTTCTCTCGGTTGTGGCCACTGCCGTAACATGGAGTTAATGCTGCCTGAAATCAAAAAGTTGGCGGAAGTAGATATCGACCAGGTTCACGTCACGTTTAACGAAAGTGCCCAATACGCTGCTTACCTTTACTACACGGCAGCTATCCAGAGCAATGGCAAACCATCAGCTGATTTGAAAGAAGCGTTATTTAGTTTTGTTCAGGAGCAAGCCGCCGGCCTAGATGAGGAAGGTCGCAAGAATAAGCTGGATGAGATCTTCGGCCAGCATGATCTTGTTAGCCCGTTTGCTCTTAACGATGAGCAAAAAGAGCTCGTCTACCAGCAGATGACCCATGCCAACCAACTAGAACAAAATGCACAAATTACCTCTGTGCCTTCTTTCCTAGTTAAAGGGAAATACCTTGTTCAGAATGGTGCACATGACAGCTTGGAAGATTTAGCTAACACCATTCGTTTCCTCTCTGAAAAGCAATAAACCAGTTCGCGTATACGGGCTAGCTATTTCTGCTAGCCCAGCCTTTCTACCAGAACCCACTTTACTAACCAGCCCCTCTTCGGCCTCAAACCATACCTTTACTCCCCCTAACTCTTAATATTCAATTCTGGCACCGTACAGACTTCGCTTTTACTTCTTTACTTCCCGATAATTGCAAATACAAGCCAACAGGTATTATCGCGCTAAATGATGAATATTTGACGCTGTGCGTCAATATCCCCACCAAATAAATAGCAATTAATTGTTTGGCCACTCATATTTATCACCGTAATCAGTAGCAAAAAAACCTAAAGCTCAAGATTTGAAAAAATAAGTTTTTGCCACTGCGAACACGTTAACAGTCTTGTGGCAGGCATGCACTCTAGGGGATGTAACATTTTTAAACACCATAAATTAAAAACATTTAAAAACAGCATCTTAAATCTAAAACTTTCTTTATACCCTCCCCCTTAAGATCATTTCACTATTACTACAGGGAACGAAATAATAAAAAATAAAACAAGCATTTATGAGTGCTTTACACCATTAAAATTAGGAATTATGAAATGAATAAAAAGCTAATTGCCCTAGCAGTGGCAGCTGCGGCAGCATCATCGTCTGCACATGCATTGGAAGTTTATAACGATGGAACCAACACTTTTTCTGTTGGTGGCCGTTTAGCAGCAAGTGCTCGTTTCTCTGATGGTGATTCTGAACTTCGAAACCAATCGTCTCGTATCAACTTCGGCTATACCCATGCCCTAGAAAGCGGCTGGGATATCGGCACTCGCGCTGAATGGGCGTACGATGCACTAGCAAACAGCTCTGAAGGCAGCCACGTTTCAAACCGTTTGGGCTACATCAGAGCGGACAACGAAAAATTCGGTAACTTTACCCTCGGTAAAGCTTGGTCTGTTCATTACGACGTAACCGGAAAAACAGATATTTTCTGGATTTACGGTGGTGACACCGCAGGTAACTATGACGGTATTTCTGGTGACGGTGGCGTACATGGTACTGGCCGTGCGGATGACGTAATTCAATACCGCAACAACTTCTACGGTGTACAGGTTGGCCTTCAGTACCAATTCCAGGATTCGAACCTTTCACGTAACGAGCAAGGCAATATTACCGGTGGTTACGACCGTGACTACGGCTACCAAGCAATGCTAGGTTATGACTTCGATACCGGTATGGGTATCGTCGGCGTGAGCGGTGTTTATGGCGAAACTAAATTTGATGATCGTGCAGACGCAAAAGTCGCTAACGCCGTGATTTCTTATGAAAATGATGCGCTATACCTAGCTGCTAACTACGGCCAATTCCGTAACCACCAAAAAGCCACAGGCAGCGTATTCAGCGACGCTCACTCATCAGTGGGCAACGATACAATCAAAGAAGCAACAGGCCTAGAGCTTGCCGCAACTTATGATATCAACCAATTCCAACTCCTTGCCGGCTACAACCAACTAGAAGATGACAACACATCTGCTAAGCATGCATATGCAACCCTAGGCGTCGCTTATTTCACTGGCCCAGTTATTCTTGCGGCTGAATACCAAATTGACGCAAGCAGCAAAAATGCATTCGGCTCAGATGCAGGCCTAGACGACGAGCTTGCTCTGCTAGTGCGTTACAACTTCTGAGGTACTCACTAATCTGTGTTCATTCTGTCGAATTCATTTGACACTTTGGGGCACCTTCCGGTGCCCCCTTTTAAGGTAATCAGCTACACTGTTACATTAAAGTTGTGGTAGTAACTTAGCCTAAAAATCAACATACTACAGGATCTTTCGCAACAAAAATTCACCACTGCCGAGCCGGTTTGATCTCATTTCAATCACCTCGCTTACAACCATTCAGTCTATTAAAAAGACGACTATTAACGATTAGTTACAAAGACCGATAATCGTCTTGTCAAGACTTGAAGATCTTCCAGGTTAGTGGTTTGATCTGCGCCTTGCTGACTTTCACCCTCCATGCTCAACCGGGTGAGTAAGCTATAAATAGGATTGGATAAGTCCTTTTTAGCAAGCAGCAACACAACATGATAACAGTAAGGTGCATTCATAATGGCGAAATCCCCAACCGCTTCGGAAGTCTCTCAAGCCGTCGATATCGAGTACCAATCCACGTCAATGGAAATTTGGGACAGCAAGTATCGTTTGAAATCAAAGCACGGAGAAGCTATTGATGTCACGCTTGACGACACTTTCAAACGTGTTGCCCGCGCATTGGCAGATCTAGAAAACGATAATGCTAAGGATCATTGGTACAACGAATTTCTTTGGGCACTACGTAACGGGGCTATTCCAGCTGGACGTATAACCTCCAATGCAGGTGCATTCGAACATAAACCTGCCACCTCAACCATTAACTGTACAGTTTCTGGCACCATTGAAGATTCAATGGATAACATCCTGAGCAAAGTCCACGAAGCCGGTCTCACGCTCAAAGCAGGCTGTGGTATCGGCTACGACTTTTCGACCCTGCGCCCGCGCGGTGCTTTTGTTTCGGGTGCTGGCGCTTACACATCTGGCCCACTTTCGTTCATGGATATCTATGACAAGATGTGTTTCACCGTCTCTTCTGCCGGTGGCCGTCGTGGCGCGCAGATGGGCACCATGGATATCCGCCACCCGGATATCATCGAGTTTATTCGTGCCAAGCGCGAAGACGGTCGCCTACGCCAGTTCAACCTGTCGCTGCTTATCAACGAAGATTTCATTGAAGCGGTTAAAAACGATGCGCCTTGGCAGCTGATTTTCCCTATCACAGCCAAAGAAGCGAAACAGGATAAGCTTGATCTCGACAATGACGACAGCATTGTTTGGGCCGACTGGCCAACCAAAGACAACTTGGTTGAAGACGCCGAGGGCTGTGTGGCGTGTAAAATCTACCGCTCGCTTCCAGCCCGCAATCTGTGGAATGTCATCATGACATCGACTTACGATTACGCCGAGCCCGGCTTTATTCTGATCGACAAAGTCAACCAGATGAACAACAACTGGTTCTGTGAAGAGATCCGCGCGACCAACCCTTGTGGTGAGCAGCCACTACCACCTTACGGTGCTTGCTTGCTGGGTTCGGTTAACCTGACCAAGTTTGTTCGTGAACCGTTTACCGACAATGCCCACTTCGACTGGGACGCCTACCGCAAAGTTGTTGCTATCTTTACCCGTATGCTGGACAACGTAGTGGAAATCAACCAGCTGCCGCTTGAAAAGCAGCGCCACGAGATCACCAGCAAGCGCCGTCACGGCATGGGCTTCCTCGGCTTAGGCTCTACTACGACCATGCTTAAGCACAAATACGGCAGTGCTGCTTCTGTGGCCTTTACAGAACAAGTGGCACAAGAAATGGCCATTACTGGCTGGAAAGAAGGCCTGAAACTGGCCAAAGAGAAAGGCGCAGCACCGGTGATGAACGAAGAGTTCGTAATCACAGCAAAAATGCTTCGCCTCCGTCCTGAGATGGCCAAAGACGGCATCAAAGTAGGCGATAAGGTGAAGGGGAAAGTCCTGCACGCCAAGTACAGCCGCTACATGCAGCAAGTCAATGAAATCGAACCTAAGCTGATCGAGGATCTGGCAAAAAACGGCTGCCGTTTCACTCACCACAGCTCCATTGCCCCGACAGGTACCATTTCCCTATCCCTGGCCAATAACGCCAGTAACGGTATTGAACCGAGCTTTGCGCACCACTACACCCGCAATGTTATTGTGCCGGGCAAGAAGACCAAGGAAAGCGTGGACGTTTACAGCTTCGAGTTACTGGCTTATCGCAAGCTGGTTAACGAGAAGGCAATGCCATACAGCAACGACGAAGAGTGCCAGCTTCCCGATTACTTCATCACTGCTGACGACATAACGCCAAGCCAACACGTCGAAGTACAGGCCGCGGCCCAGCGCTGGATTGACTCTTCAATCTCGAAAACAGCCAACGTTCCGACAGATTTCCCGTTCGAGGACTTCAAAGACATCTACATGGATGCCTACGACAAGGGCTTGAAAGGTTGTACCACCTTCCGTTTCAACCCTGAAGTCTTCCAGGGTGTACTGGTGAAAGAGAAAGATCTCGAAAACACCACCTATGTCTTCACCCTTGAAGACGGCTCGACCTTCGAGGCCAAAGGCAACGAAGAAATCGAATATGACGGTGAAACCCACACTGCAGCAAACCTTTATGATGCCTTGAAAGAAGGCTACTACGGTAAATTTTAAGGTACAGGTTAGAAAGACATGACGAAAAAAATCGACGGTAAGATTGTTGCCTTCAAAGTAAAGAGCCAAGAGCAAGAAGCGCCACAGGCAGCACCTGCAGCAGCCCCTGAGTTCGAAGTGCAGCACATGCATGAAGATATGCAGCGCCCGGAAAAGCTATTAGGTACGACCTACAAGCTGAAAACGCCGGAGCATATCTCTGAGCACTCACTGTTTATTACCATTAATGATGTCGTACTCAACGAAGGTACCGAGCACGAAGTACGCCGTCCGTTCGAAGTGTTCATCAACTCTAAGAGCCTGGAGCACTTTCAGTGGATTGTGGCCCTAACCCGCATTATGTCTGCGGTTTTCCGCAAGGGTGGCGACTGCACATTTTTGGTTGAAGAGCTTCGTTCTGTGTTTGATCCGCGCGGTGGCTACTGGAATAAAGGCAAATATGTGCCATCTTTGATCGCCGAAATCGGCAATGTGATTGAGCAGCACCTCACTGAAATTGGCATGCTGGGTAAGCCAGAAGTCGATGAGCACCAGCAGGCCTTCCTTGAAGCCAAGAAAGCCGAGCTTGAAGGTAAAAAGGAAGAAGCAGAAGAGGAGTCTGGAAGCTTCCCACCAAGCGCGACACTTTGCTACAAGTGCCACAACAAATCCGTTATCGTCAAAGACGGTTGTCAGACTTGCCTGAACTGTGGTGACTCCAAGTGCGGTTAACCCCTCGCTAACTGCCAATATAAAGCTGCCCACGGGCAGCTTTTTTTATATCCACACCATGGAACCGCTCTAAAGTAAATATTCTATTTCTTGTCAAAATAAAGGCTAAGGTGAATTTATTATTCAGCCTACTTATATATCACCAAAAGAAAATGAATGTTTGACACCGACAGATTCAATATTGGAAATATCAAACATCCCATAACCGCATAAATTGCATCAGATGTATACACCAGAAGAATAAAACAAGAGTTCAATTATTAAGCCAACTCTCATTAATTAGTCTTTTAAAAATTAGCAATACATTGATAGCAATGGATTTTTGGTAGCAGATCACAAACAAAAACATCTATTCAAATTTACCACCCTTATAAGTAATTAAACACTTTCAATACACAAGAAAACATATAAAAATATTTATCAATTTCTTATATAAGCCATCATATTTAGTGACCAATAAAAAGATAAACATAACTAATATTTCCAAGTAACCTTCTACCTTCACCATAAGTCAGAGGTTACTTGGGCATATTACCCATTCAATGCAAAAGGAACTTCAATGAAAAAACTTCCCCTCGTAGGCATTATTGCCACCCTATTATCCCCCCATGCTTTCGCGAGTAGCTATGACTGTACCAGTCTGGAAATATGGAATAGTACTACGCAATATAATGGTGGCGACAATGTTCAGCACCTAGACCACGCCTATAAAGCAAATTGGTGGTCGCAAGGTAGCGCACCCGATAAGTTCTCAGGTCAATATCAAGAATGGAGTTTACTCGGGCAATGTGAAACCGGTGAGCCTCAGCCACCGACGATCTCTATCACATCACCTCAAAACGGCGGCCAATTTGTTCTCGATAAACCCATTTTATTGGCAGCCGAAGTAAGTAGCCAAAACTCGGAAATTAAAGACGTCGAGTTTTTGGTCAATGGTGAGTCTGTAGCCGTTATTACACAAGCGCCGTTTTCGACCGAATGGACACCTAGCCAACTCGGACAATCTGTGGTCACGGTACGTGCAACCAACGTGGATAATATGACAGAGTCCAGCCAGGCTTCTGTGACTATCGTCGACAGTGACATCTCACTGCCGCCAGATGTTACTCTGATTTCACCTGGATCGGACAGTGTTTTTGAAGAAGGTGATACTGTCACTTTCTCTGCCGATGCCTCTAGCGAACACGGCACTATAGAGCGGGTTGAGTTCTACCTCAACGATGCGGTGCTCGGCAGTGACAGTAGCGCGCCTTATGAATACCGCTGGACATCATCGGCAGGTAGCCATGCCATCTATGCACAGGCCATTGACAGCAATCAACAGAGCAGCAAAACACAGTCAACCCACTTTACGATCAATGGCAAGCAGCCTGGCGGCAGCTGTAAGGAATTACCGGCCTATGCTGAGGGCCAAAGTTATACCCAAGGCCAACTTGTGACTAACGTTGATAACCAATATAGCTGTCAGATCCCAGGCTGGTGTGGTGGCGCAGCTTGGGCTTATGAGCCGGGTGTAGGCTTGCATTGGCAAGATGCATGGCAGCATGAAGGTGATTGTGGTGCGGCTCCAGAGCTCGGCTTTACCTCCCCTGCCGCGGGTGAAACCCTGTTAGCCGGAATACCTACCGATCTCATTGTCAACGCAACGGCCGGTGCCTTTGATATTGCCAAGGTGCAGTTCTTTGCTGATAACCAGCTAATCGGCAATGGCGTTGTCGACGGCACGAAATACCAGCTAGAGTGGATCCCGGTCAATACTGGCAGTATCACCCTTAAAGCCGTGGCGACAGATACCGATAATGGCGAGGGCGAAACCACCCAGCAAGTAACCGTTACGGATCAAGCCTTGGCTATCGATCTTACCAAGCCGACAGCAGGATCTCGCTTTAGTATTGGATCTCCAGTGGAAATGACCGCAGATGCTAAGTCATTCCAGTCGGAGATTGAACGCGTGGATTTTCTGGTCAACGGTAAAGTGGTTGCCACTGCCCACCAGGCACCTTACCAAGCAACATGGCGCTCTGAAGCGGCCGGTGACTATCAAATCCAAGCCAAAGCCATTGCTGGCAATGGTGATGAAGAACTATCAAGTGCCGTAACGATCAGCGTGACGTTATCGACCGAGAATAAACACAAACTTGTCGGCTACTGGCATAACTTCGTCAACGGCTCTGTGTGCCCGATGAACCTGAGTGACATCCCTACCGAGTGGGATGTTATTGACATCGCCTTTGCAGATACTAACCGTGCCTCACCCGGGACCAACTACTTCAACCTGTTCTCCGGCGATGGTGGATGCCCGGCGATTGATGCCAATCGCTTCAAGCAAGATATTCAGGCATTACAAGCGGAAGGGCGTAAAGTAGTCCTATCCCTAGGAGGTGCCGAAGGAACTATCATCCTGAATGATGATGCTTCTGAGCAAGCCTTCGTCGATAGTCTGACCGCTATCGTCCAGGAATGGGGCTTCGATGGCTTGGATGTTGACTACGAGAGTGGCTCTGGGCTGGTCAACGGGTCTGAAATTCAGAAACGCCTGCCACGCGCCCTACGCAGCATCCAGGATAAACTGGGCCGTGATTTGTACCTCACCATGGCACCAGAGCACCCTTATGTGCAAGGTGGTTACGTCAGTATTGCCGATGGCAGTGTGTGGGGAGCATATCTTCCGGTCATCGACGCAACCCGTGATATGCTCGACTTACTTCATGTCCAGCTCTACAACAACGGCGGGCTTGAGCACCCTTATGGCGGCACTGCGCCTGCTGGCTCTGTCGACATGATGGTCGCAGCCCAGAAAATGCTTGTCGAAGGCTTCCAGACGGCCTATGGCAACGGTCCGAACTTCGAACCTCTCCGAGACGATCAGGTCTCGATTGGTTTGCCTTCCGGTGCCAAAGCCGCCGGCAGTGGCCAGGCAACGATCGCCGACACCAACAAAGCACTGGATTGCCTAGTCTTGGGAACTCAGTGTGACACGGTTGTACCAGCTAAACGTTACGACAACTTTGGTGGCGTGATGTTCTGGTCTATCAACTGGGATGAATACTACAACCGTGCCTACTCACAAGGTGTTGGTGCCAAGTTGAGCGAGCTGAATCAGCGCTAATAATCAACTAGAACTACCCCGCGACAAAACGTCTCTTAGTATTGAAGCCAGTCGAAAGCTACCTTGTGGTAGCTTTCTTTTTCTCGAGTATTTCACCAATGATAATTGGATACGGCATATCGTTGAGTTACCAAGGCGTTACTGTTCGCTGTCGACATCAAGTGGTCCGCTATCAAATTTCGATTAATCATTTGCCAACGACGTCACTTTTTTCAGTTGTATTCACATCGCAAAAGCTATCATCAACCCAAACAAAATCCCTTCGATGAGATCACATCAGTATCAATCAGTTTCATGGCATGCTATAAAAAGCACGATCGTTCTTATTTTATACCCAAGCCGTATAGCCAGTTAAGGAATTACTATGGTGCAAGCAGAACTACAACAAAGCACGGAAGCAACTAACCAGCCATTGCTCAATAACCCATTTACACTCGCCAAAGGGACTACCATAAAAAACCGCTTGTTCAAGTCCGCCATGAGTGAGCAGCTTGGTGACGCACAACACAACCCCAAGCAAGGTTTGGTCACGCTTTATCGACGTTGGGCAGAGGGTGGTATCGGTTTGGCAATGACTGGGAACATCATGATTGACCGTAATGCATTGGGTGAGCCAAAAAATGTCGTGCTTGACGATAAGAGTGATCTCACCGTTTTCAGAGAGTGGGCAGAGGCCGGAAAGCAGAACGGCTCTCATATTTGGCCACAACTTAATCATCCTGGTAAGCAAATTCCTAATTTTCTTACCAAAGAGCCAGTCGCACCGTCAGCAATACCTTTGTCTAGAGGGTTAGAGAAAGGCTTCAACACACCAAAAGCGCTGACTGAAGAAGAAATACTCACTATCATCGCTAAATTTGCCACCAGCGCAAAACTAGCAAAAGAAACAGGCTTTACCGGGGTACAAATTCACGGCGCTCATGGTTATTTGGTTAGCCAGTTCCTCTCGCCAAGACACAATCAACGTGATGATCGCTGGGGCGGAAACCTTGAAAACCGGATGCGCTTTGTGTTGTCGGTATATCATGCCATTCGAGAGCAAGTTGGAGATCAATTCCCCATTGGTATCAAGCTTAACAGTGCCGACTTTATGAAAGGCGGTTTTACAGAAGAAGATTCGATGCAGGTAGTCCAAACCTTAGCAGAAGCAGGGATAGATTTAATTGAGATATCTGGTGGCACCTATGAGAGTCCTTCAATGATGAGCGGCAAAAAGGCTAAGGAGAGCACCATCCAACGTGAAGCCTATTTCCTTGATTATATGGAGAAAGTACGCAAGTTAGTGGATGTCCCACTCGTTGTAACCGGTGGATTCCGTAGCGCGCCGGCAATGAATGAGGCACTCGAGAGCGGTGCAACTGACTTTATTGGTTTAGCACGAACCACTGCTATCGATGCCGAGTTCCCCAATAAGCTGATTGCTAATGCCCAATACAGCATGCCATTGGCTACCCCCACAACGGGCAGCAAAGCAATGGACCGTTTAGGGATGTTGAGTATTACTTGGTATGAGCAGCAGATGTGGCGTATGGCTAAAGGTCTCGACCCCAAACCAAAATTAAATGCATGGGGAGTGGTATTTAAAACCTTGGCAAGTGCGGGAATATACGCCTTCAGAAAACGTCGTGCTTAACGCAAAACAGAATAAGCATCTAGCTCGTTTTGTGCCTGCGTAACATCAACATATAGCCAATACTGGCACACAAGACAATTGTTGCCGGTAATAATAATGCAACCATACCCACAATATTGAGCATCTTGGCACCTACAAATGCGCCGGCACTAAAAGCGAGCAGAATGCTTCCCTGCATGACGAGCTGCGGTAAATTCAAGGCTCGCCGACTAATCATATGCCCCAAAGCTGCCCCCAAATCAGAAACGATTCCGGTTAGGTGGGTAGTACGGATAACCGACCCACTGTAGGTTGCAATCATTGCATTCTGGAGACCACACGCAAATGACGCAAGCAATTCACCAGTCATTTTATGATGGTAAAAATAATACGTAGCAGCAAACAGTACCACGGCTTCGATAAACAAAGCAGTGCCATAACTACGCCCGAGCCTGAGCGCTTCGTTATGAATAATCATCCCGGATGTAACGGCACCTAAAAAGAAACAACCGACAATACTCAAGAGATAGTAGGATGCGTGGTGGCTCTCAACAGTGAGTGCGCTCATTGCTTGTGTGATTGTACCGGTAACATGCGAAACAGCATTATTGGTAAACGTCAGCAAAGCCATAGCGTTAATTGCACCAGCACTGAATGCTAGCATAATCGCACCTAGCAATATCCAAGAAGGAATACGAGTGACCATAAGTTAAGCCAAGCAAAGTAGAAAAGCGAAAGCCCCGAATTCTAGCACGAAACAAGCGTTATAGCTCGGTGTACACGATTTTAAACACCTTGATTTAGCTACTTCTCCTTTGCTATAACCGCCTTCCCTAACTGTTTTGGCAAAAAGCAGACAGCAGCTATTGAACATCAGGAATTTATGACCTCCGAGCAGCCTCCGAAAAAATACATCAATAACAGAAAGCACTCTCCCTCACAGCAAGCTGGCCCCAAGCCCGCCCAAAAGGTTGAAGATGTCTATGAGTATGCCATTTGGTGGCTCAACCAACGTGGCTATTCCGTCATGAAGCTGCGAGAAAAGCTGACGAGAAAAACGACCAATACCGAATGGGTCAACCAGGTCATCAACCGCTTGCTAGAGCTCGGCTACCTTTCGGATAGACGCTACGCTGAAACCTACGTCAATTCGCGCTGTCGCTCCTACGGCCCTGCTGTACTGGCGCAAAAACTCAAGCTTCAAGGTGTGAGCCAGGCCGATATCGACAATGCCCTGAAGACCATCGATGAGTCTGAGCAAGAGGTATTGATCACCCGCACCATCAACAAGTATGCCGGTAAAAAAAGCGCCAATGATATTGGTCTTCGCCTGCGGCAAGAGGGCATTAGCCAAGCAAAAATACAGACCATCATGGCACAATCGCTCGACTTGGAGCACGAATTGCAACTTGCCGAGCGGTTGATCACCAAGCACAGTAAAAAAATGGGCCGCACCGGCCTTATTCAAAAGTTACGCAGCGAAGGGATCAGCCAAGAAGCTATTGACCAAGTGCTAGCCAATGAAGATTGTGAGCAACAGCAGAGTGAAGATCAGCACAAAGCGCTGGCAATGCTCAACAAGAAATACAAGGCCCCTATCACGGACTTTGCCGAGAAGAAAAAAGCGACCGCTTTCTTGGTCCGCAAGGGCTTTAGTTTTGCTGACGCCAACTACGCCCTTGACCATCATTTGGATGATATCTAACAGCAGATTAAAAACTATAAAGGCTCCGGTGTGGGAGCCAATATTATCCAAATGACTCAATCTTTCTCTACGCCACGATATATTGTCCCAGTGCAATAAAAAATGGCACGCCGAGTAATACATTGAATGGGAAAGTAATCCCCAATGACGCAGTGATCGACATACCGGCATTGGCTTCTGGCAAGCTTTGTTTCATGGCTGCAGGCACTGCAATATATGAGGCGCTGGCACCGAGAATAGCCATCAGCGAAATCCCCCCCGCACTGAACCCGAGCAAGACGCCAAGGCCTGTTCCGCAGATACCGCCAACCATCGGCATTAACATACCAAAACTCACCAAGAACAAGCTGTTCTTTTTCAGGGCCGCCAGCTGTTCACCCGCCACTAATCCCATTTTCAATAAGAACAGGGCCAATACACCGGAAAACAGATCAATGAAAAACGGTGATAGCTTTTCAACACTTTGGCCACCAAAATAGCCAATCAGTAAACTTCCGACCATCAGTAAAATACTCTGATTGGCCACCAGCTCTTTTTTGATAAAGTCAGCATTGATAAGCTTCAAACTGCCCTTAGCCAATACCAAACCAACCAGAATCGCAGGCATTTCGAGCAATACAACAAACAGCGGGAAATAGGCCTCATAGCTAATGTTGTTGGCCTCGAGCAAAGCAACGGCCACCGCATAGGTCGCTACACTGACCGAGCCATAATGGGCGGCAACGGCTCCGGCATTGATTCTATCCAGTTGGCCAAAATACCTGAGCAGCGGGTAAGCAATAAGCGGCAGCAACAAGCCAAATGCAACCACGGCCAAAGACAGGGTAATAAGATCGGAGTCGATATGTTGCTGGAGCGCCAAGCCCCCCTTAAGGCCAATCGCAATCATCAAGAACAGGCTCAGGGTTTTATATACGTTTTCAGGAAATGAAACCTTTGCGCCAAGCAGCTGACATACGATTCCCAGAATAAAAAAAGCGACGACGGCGTCCATGGTTCACTGTTCTCCTGCAATCTTAATGGCATGAACCGGATTCGCCTTGCGCAACGGTATTGATTTCGTGGCGTCTTTTGCCTTTTCGGCATTCGCACTCGCAACATTAACCAATATCAAGCCGACCAAGCTCACGGCTAAGACGGCAAAACCTAGCGAGCCATGGCCGATCTCCACGCTCAAGCCGTAAAACAAAACCAGCATCAGGCTGGTTGATGCTGGCAAAAATAAGCTTCTTACATTCATAGTGACCTCCATCAAACTGATGAAAATCTTACCGCCGTCATTCCATAGATAAAAATAGATAATGGCTATATCATGATTAGATAAAAGTCTATACAAAGGAGCAAACGATGGCATCTCGGTTGCACGCCCATATCGGCACATTCCGCCAGCTGGAAATATTGCTGGCTGTTCATGAACAAGGAAGTATTAAATCGGCATCCGAAACCTTGTTTTTAACTCAGCCGACTGTCTCCATGCAGTTGAAAAAACTAACAGAAGCTATCGGTTTACCGCTCTATCAACAAGTCGGCAGAAAACTGAAGTTCACCGATGCCGGTCTCGCCACGATCGCAACGGCCAAGAAAATCCTGCAAAACTGCGAAGAGCTAGACATGCAGCTATCAAGCCTCAGAGGATTAAAATCAGGCACCCTTCGGCTGGCCTGTGTCACGACCGCAAAATACTTCATCCCGCATCTACTCGGGCCGTTCTGCGAGCACTACCCGGGTATCGATATCCAATTTACGATCGCCAACAGGCAACAGATAATTGAGCGCCTGGAGCAAGGGATGGACGATTTTTATGTATTCAGCCATCTGCCAGAAGGGCTCGATCTCGACGTGATTGAGTTTATGTCCAATGATCTGGTTGCGATAGCCGAAGCCAACCACCCTCTTGCCAACAGGAACAGCGTGTCATTGGAAGAGTTCTGCCAGCAAGACTTTCTCATCCGAGAACAAGGCTCGGGCACCCGTTATGCCATTGAAGACTTTTTCAAACAGCAGCAACATACGCCAAATATTAAGATGACCATCGCCAGCAATGAAGCCATTATTCACTCTGTCTTGTCACGGCTTGGTGTTGCGATCCTATCGGCCCATACACTCGCCTTTGGTGAAATTTACGGCGTGAAAAAGGTAAATGTGGAAGGTTTGCCCATTCAGTCAAAGTGGTCATTTTCCTGGACCAAAGCGGAGAGCCTCTCTCCCATTGCCCAGGTTTTCCTCAGCTACGTTGAAACCGAAGGCAGGGAAATGATGAGAAAGGCGGTGCAGTTTTAAGCTGCTATTCCCTATTATCATTCCCAGCAGCAATGAAAAAATGGTTCTAATATTATTCATTTAGTATTGGTAAAAGTCACAGAGAGTGTTCAATGCTGCATCAATTTGTTCTGCTTGTTATGGCTCCCATTTTTTGGGCTCAAGGAAAGTATGTCCGCAAGTCTATTCCGTGCCTTAGAGAGGCCGAAGGCCCTCGCCAAGGACATTCGGCCCAAGCAGAACGAAACCGAGGACGTACTGTTCAAAACAAACAAAAACTCAGGATCCTTCTGATCGGCGATTCAGCCGCGGCAGGCGTCGGTGCCAAACACCAGTCCCAGGCACTCTCTGGCCAGCTTATTGCGGCCCTGCGCCCCTTTTTCCAAGTTGAATGGCAACTTATTGCCAAAACAGGCTATACGACTAAACAAGTCATCCAGTCAGCCCGATTACATCCCAAGCAGATGTATGATGTTGTTGTTGTCTCGGCAGGCGTAAATGATGTCACCAAACCGACCAGCGCGGCACAATGGCTCAAACAGCAACAGATGCTCACCCATACCTTGCGGCATCAATTTTCCTGCCCACACATTATTCTGACCCAAATTCCACCTATGGGGCGATTCCCCGCACTGCCCCATCCACTCCGGTGGTATTTGGGAAGTAAAGCGAAAAGCTTTAATAAACAACTACACCACTGGGTATCGACACAGCCCGATTGCGAGATCGTCAACCTAGAAGGAGAGCTGGAGCCCAGTCATATGGCTAGTGACGGCTTCCATCCCGGCCCCGTCATTTATCAATACTGGGGACAAGCAGTCGCAAAGCTCATCGAGGCTAGATGGTCTTCACGCTGATAAATATCATCACTCGTGGTTATTAATATTATTATTTCTAGTGGTTTCTGTTATTTGTTGTGAAAGTTAGCAAGACCAACGTCATAATCAGCACTTTCCCAGCCATTTAAAAATTCTCGCCTTACAATTTCAAAATGTTATTCATTTAATCAGTATTACTCATAAATTATCAACATTTTAATCTCTTTGGAGACCACGTATTCAGACGCCAGTCTTCCAGCATTCATCTTTACTCATCATTTCAAATAAAGTTTACAATATTAATTGAAAGCAAAGCCTTACACGTTCCAAAAAGGTAAAGACAAAAGATATTAATCGGTTAAAACAGCTTTGCACAAATGTCTCCATAGGGAAAAAACGCATGGCTTGTGTTGCCATTTGGTTAAACGGCAAATTATTTCACCTCATATGTTTGGCGTTGTTGGCGTTATTGTTACCAGTTGGTTTAAGTGCGAAAAAAGTAAATATGTAATAACTTTTGATTCTCAACAAAGTCGATTCACCTCACATTTTATATTTTAGCCATCATTAATATCTCCACCCGAAAAATAACTAACCAGGTAGACACCTATGAGTAATCGCTCGCCTATAAAAATAGTTGCAATATCAACTATTATCGCAATGGCCGTCATATTCATTGCGCAAGTTGTTATTGGGACAAAAAACATTTCGTTCGGGGAAATAAATATTGCCATCCTGCCAATGCTGTTTGCAGTAACGATCGGGATGATCATTTCTTTAAATCCAGTACGTAATAAGATCAGTGCATGGGGTAAGATTTTCACTAAACAAGAAGAGTCTTTCTCCTCGAAAATGGTCGGTTTCTGCTTGCTTGTACTGGGTACTCAGTACGCAGGTATGATCATTCCCAACATCGACATTATTCTTGATGCCGGTATCCCGCTGATCTTCCAGGAACTCGGTAACCTATTGCCAATTCTGGTCGCGATTCCGCTAGCCGTTAAGTTTGGTATGGGTCGAGAGTCAATCGGTGCCTGTTCCTCTATCAGCCGTGAGCCTTCCATCGCCGTTATCCAGGGCAAATACGGTACCGGAACCAAAGAGTACATCGGTGTTTTGGCGATTTACCTGTGTGGTTCGGTGATCGGTACCCTTTGGTTCAGTGTACTAGGAAGTGTTGGTCCGCTAACAGGCATTCACCCACTGGCACTGGCTGCCGGTACCGGTGTAGGTAGTGGCTCGATGCTAAGTGCTGCCTCTGGTGCCTTGGTCAGCAACCTAACCCCGGAAATGGCCCAGCAAGCTCTGAGTATTGCTGCCGCTTCTAACCTGCTTTCATCTGTTCTAGGTGCACTATCGCTGACGTTCATCGGTATTCCACTCGCAGAATTCGTCTACAAAATTTGCCAGAAAAAAGAGGTGCGCAATGCAGTCGGTGCTTAATGATATGAAGTTTGTGTTCTTGGCACTGTTGCTTGCCATGTTCACACAAACCCTGACTACGGGTATCAGCTTCTTTAACATGTGGGACAGCTTCATCGCGATGTCGATTGTGGTGTTCCTATCACTGGTGGCCAAAAGCTACATCAAGTCACCACTGCCGACATTTGCCTACGCGACTATTATCGGTATTTTGATTTGTTTGCCTGAAACGGCCGTGAGAACCTTTTTCCTCGATTCAATCGGTAAAGTACAGTTCCTGTCTTGTACTGTACCGTTGCTAGCCTTTGCAGGTTTGTCTGTCGGCGGCAAGATGGAAGAGCTGAAAAAACTGTCTTGGAAAGTGATTGTGCTGTTCCTGGTGGTATCAACCAGCTGTTTCCTAGGCGCATCTTTGATTGCACAACTTGGCTTCTCGATGAAAGGGATTATCTAATGCTGTCTCGCTTTAATATTGACAATAAACTGCTTGAGCTCACCGCTTTCAGTATCACGGCTCGCCAAGATTTGCATCAGATCCCTGAACTGTCTGGCGAAGAGTACAAGACGTCGGCCTACTGCCAGAAAATCATGAATGAGTGCGGCTACGCCATCACGACTTACGACGGCTATACCGGTTTTATTGCTGATCTGATTGTTGACGAATCTTTCAAGATGGTCGCTTTCCGTGCTGATATGGATGCACTGGAAATGGATGATCTCACCAACGACGAGTTTACCTCGCAGCATGCAGGCAGAGCCCATAACTGTGGCCATGATGTCCATATGGCAACGGCACTGACGGCGGCAAAATACCTGTCATCGTACAAAGATGAGCTAAAGCACAACGTCCGATTCATCTTCCAAATGGCTGAAGAGGACATGCGCGTCGACGGCGCGAACAAGATGGTTGAGCTTGGCTGTATGAGTGGCGTAAGTGAAGTCTATGCCCTCCATAATGACGCGGCACAGGAGTGTGGCTTTGTCAGCATCAACAACGGCATCATGTCTTCTTACGGTAGCGCGTGGACTTTGGACATCGAGGGCAAATCAGCCCACGGCTCAACCCCGCACAAAGGGCTTGATGCGATCCGTGAAGGCGCCCGTATTGTCGAAGACATGGACTACATTGTCGCCAAGCAGACCAACCCGTTTTCACCGGCGGTCTTTGTCTGCGGCATGTTCAATGGTGGTACGGTACCCAACGCGGTAGCGGCCAATGTTCAAGCCCGTGGTACTATCCGCTCGATGGACAGCGAAACCGACCAAGTGCTGCGCAACAGTTTCGAGTCGATAGTGGCACAAAGCAAGCTGCGTGGGTTCAATACCACTATGACTTACTGTGGCTACCCTGCCATTATCAACCACCCAGAGGCTTACCAGCGCGTGGTTGAAGCTGCGGGCTCTGCCGTGCCGTCAGAAATGATGAACATCAACGGCTCGCCAATGACCGGTAGCGAAGACTTCAGCTACATGGTCAATGCGACGGAAGAGAAGCGCGGTGCATTCTTCTTCTTGGGTTCGGGCAACAAAGGACAAGGGATCTGTAACTACCTTCACTCCAACCCGTACTATGTTGATGAGCATGCCCCGCTGGTTGGCGCGCAGATTTTTATCAACATCGCTACCAGCTAGTTGAACAAAGCCTCATATAAACAAGGCCTAGCAAATATGCTAGGCCTTATTCGTATTTATCTACATCGCCTCAGCTCTGCCCTTGCATTTATCACAAAGGCCAATGGTCGAAATAGATATGGCTCGCCTGATGGTCTACTTTAGCGCGGTTATCAGCCAACAGCATTTTGGCCACAGTAAACGAGAACTCAAAACTCACCCCAAGCCCCCTGCCTGTGATGAAGTTATCGGCAACCACGACTTTCTCGAGCTGAAACTCACCATCGCTAAACTTGTCAGCCAATTTATCGCCGGTGGTATAGTGCCGCCCCTGCAATAAGTGGTGTGCAGCCAGTACCTTGGCGCCTGACGAGCACAACGCACATATCCACTTCCCCTGTGCAATATGGCGTTTTAAAAACTCGATAACCGCTGGATTGGCCGACAAATTATCAGTCCCCTGCGGACCGCCTGGCATCATCACAGCATCGTAAGTGTTGGCTGCACAGTTTTTCAGCGTGTCATCGGCACTGATGCGCGTACCAAAATAGGTGTTCAGTACTGTACTCTCCATGCAGGAAAGTACGTCAACCTTGATATCAAGCCGACGCATAATATCGATAAATACGACAGCTTCTGCATCTTCGAAGCCATCAGCCAATAGAACGGCAACATGTTTTTCGCTCATTACTTTTTCCTTAAAGCCTAAACATTCATTAACTCGGTAAGGTATCCGGTATAATCTCTCGGAATGATTGCGCCCTTGTGCTGAATAACCCTTGCCGCCAGCTTATTGCCCCAATGGCAACACTCGTGCATCTCCATCCCCATACTCCATGCAGCCAGAAATGCCGCATTAAATGCATCTCCGCCAGCCGTCGTATCCATGACCCGATCCACCTTGTTTCCTCTCGCCATGCCATTTAGCCCATACTGAGACCACATTGCCCCTTCCTGGCCGAGCTTGACCACAACCTGCTTGACCCCCATCGAGTGCATGCGTTTGGCAATGATCGGCGGCGGAGAGTCGTGCATCCCAAGCAGCCGGTCCTCGTCATCAGCGGTAACCAGGGCAATATCCGCTAATTGATAGAGTTTGCCGATCCACTCACAAGCCAGAGATGATGATGGCCATAGCGCTGGACGATAATTTGAATCTACCGCTATCTTCACCCCCTCCTCTTGGAGGGTCTCCAGCGCCCGAAGCAGCAGGTACTTGTCCGGATCAGGCAAAATGGCCAGAGTGATACCGGTGAGATAGACCAAGTCAAACGCTTTCAAATCGTCAACAACCGAGCCAAATAGCTCGTGCCGGCAAAGGCAGCGCGCAGCAGAATCATTGCGCCAATAGTGAAAGCTCTTTTCACCGCACGGGGTATTCTCAATGGTATATAAACCCGGTAACTTCCCATCGAGCGTCAGGACAAACTGCGTATCAATTCCTTCCTGCAACCAAGATTGGCGCATGTAACGGCTGTAATTGTCATTACCCAATGCCGTCACATATGCGGGATTCATACCCGGCACCAGACGGGACAAATACAGCGCCGTATTGAGCGTATCCCCACCAAAGTACTGTGCTTGCTGACCGAATGGCTGACCACTCAGCTCAATCATGCACTCGCCGATCACGGCTACTTTTTTCTTTTTGAACGTCAGAGACGAGGCCATTGCTTGTTATCCATCACATATGCAGTTAACAGAAAATAAAAATGGCTACACCGGGAAATGAGAGAGCACTATTCGGTGTAGCCAAAAAAAGACTGGGAGTATCTTAACGCTTGCTTGTAAGGGGGTTATAGCTTGCCAGCACTCCCGCACACTGCAATCTTGTCCATGACCACCTTCTTCATCGCTTCCTTACCCGGCACGATATAGTGGCGCGGATCATTGGCATTAGGATTGTCGATAAAGTACTGCTTCACGGCATCGGAGAAAGCAATTTTCAATTCGGTAGCCACATTGACTTTGGTGATACCCAACTCGATACACCGGCGGACATCGGCATCAGGCACCCCAGAAGCACCGTGCAGTACCAGCGGGACATCCGTTTTACTGCGAATAATACCAAGGCGGTCAAAGTCCAGGCATGGCTCTTCTTTGTACATGCCATGGGCCGTGCCGATCGCGATAGCCAAGGAATCGATACCTGTCTTGCTGACAAATTCCAATGCGGCATCCGGATCGGTAAATAGCGCATCCTTCGCATCAACAATCAGATCGTCTTCCTGTCCACCCAAACGACCTAGCTCAGCTTCTACCGAGCAGTCCCAGCGGTGGCAGAATTCCACCACTTGCTTCACCAGTTCGATATTCTTGTCAAAGCTTAAGTGCGATCCATCGATCATCGCCGACTTAATCCCGGCCTCCACCTTATTGCGGATATCGCCAAAAGATTCATGGTGATCCAGATGAAGTGCAATCGGCATTTGGTATCGCTTCGCCGCTTCTTGGCAAATCCCTACCAAATAGTCAGTACCCGCATAGGAAAATGTCCCGGGAGTACCTGCCAGAATAACCGGCGATTGCATTTCTGCCGCTGTTTCAACCACAACCTGGACAGTCTCTAGGTTGTGAATATTAAAAGCAGGAACGGCATAACCGCCCAGCTGTGCCTTATGGAGCATTTCGCGTGACGAAACCAGAAACATATAAAACCTCAAAAACCTTCGTTATCTTTCGCTTTGATAATATTCGAAAACAAAAGCAAAATAAAAGATCTAGATCACATAAATACTTTCAAACCGAAAGAAATTAAAACTAAAAGAAATGCGACATTTTCGAGCTGTAGCAAGTGATCCCCTTGCGCAGCAGGTTATTCTTGGGTCTCTCCGCACGTCCGGTCAGTATTTCCTGGATTTTTCTTGCCAGTTTTTGCCGCTCCAGACGACGAGAAAGCGGATCTTGCTGCTCACAATACTCTGACTGAAAAATCACCACGACCTCTTTCGTTTTGAAAGTGCCAATCACCTTGGCTTCAATCGCAGGGATCTCAAATGAAAAGTCTCCCCGTTCAATCTCAAGCGGGTGCTCTTCTGCTTGCCAGAGATTAAGCCGATCCCCACAGTACAGGGCGATGTTTAACGCCCGCAATGACCAGAAGCTGCTTGCTGGACCACTGTAGTTATCCACCAGCCGTGCGTCATCGCCAAACAGGCCTTGCGTTGGCGCACCGTATTGCAAAGCACCGTGAGAGATAAAGTACTCAAGGCTGGTACGGAAGGCCCGTTTGGCCTCCCCGAGATGCAACCCGCCGCGGTAGGAATGACGGCGATTTAGATCGACCGCAGCCAGAAGCGGGGCTGATGCGGCTAGTCGGTAACACGCACTCCGGCCAAACAGAGGCAAGCCAACAGGGGTAAAGAACGCGCGGTAATTTTTGGAAAAAGCCTGCAAGCTGGCACGAATGAATTCCGGGTCAAAACTAGGATCAATTTGATCAAACCAATAGAGTGAATAATAAAATCCCCAGGCATTGTAATAGTCGTAGTTGCCTTTCGCGCCGTCCCGAAACCAGCCATCTCCGACATAGAACTCTTTTATCCTGTGGTAGCGGGTGTGATCAAAGTGATCCTCGCCGGTGAGTGAGTTGATCACCAGTTGCACGGTCAGCGGAAAAAGATGCCAATTATTGTCAACGGTCTGGCAATGGTTGACCTGCTTGAACCAGGCGACAATTTGCTTTTGCTGGCCATAGGTCAAGGTCGTCCACACCGTCTCCCGGCTCAACCACAGCGCCAGGGCCAGATCGGCGCTTTCACAGATGCGCTGATCATAATCATGCAACTCCCCCCAATAGCCCGGGTGGGCGGGATCGGTGCCGGCCAAAAACGCTTTCTTCAACCATAAGGCGATATCCAGCGGCTGCCCGTTCAGGCCGTTAAGCATGGTACTCGTGCCTTTTTGTCGGGATAACCAGGCTGCCAAGGTCGGGATAACCCGGCTGCATCCCTCCATCGCATCGGTACGAGCATTCTGCTGGCTCGGCCTTCCCGGGTAATACGCATGGGTATAATCCCACACGGCGTAATGTTCAAAGGCCTCGGCGACATAGCGAACCAAATCGTCACACTGCTGGCGCAGTTGGCCAACCGTTGAAAATTGCTGACGAATATAGTCATCATGCTGAGAGTAGGCTGCCTTGCGGTAGCGCAGCCGGGTCAAGTTCTCTTTGAACAACCTGAGATAAATGGCGGTATCAGGATGTTCGTAGGGAATAATGGGACGCTCGGTGGCGTTTATTGTTTTTTGCATCGGTCACAATCCATCGAAAAAGGGCCTCGAACGAGGCCCTAACATCACAGCAAGCTTTACTTCGCTGACTCCGTCAATACTTGGTATCGGTCTTGGCCCCAGCCCAGAGGAGCTGGCTTGGACTTGATCCAGTCATAGAAGGCCGCTTTAAGCTCGTTAACTTTCTCCGGGTGTTTGGCAGCTAAGTTAATTGACTCAGCGGGATCGTTCGCATAGTGATAGAGCTCAAATCCCTCGTTGCCGCCATCGTAGTAGTGAAGCGACCACTCCTGATCTTTAATTGCCCATTCGCCCTTGGAGTGTTTTTCGATGTACTTGCTCGGGATAAATTCCTGCTCCTCGAAGCTGATCCACTTCCAGTAATGGTTCCAAAAGTCGACATTGCTTGAGTCATAGTGAAGGGCCCGCGGGCCTGCCCAGTATAGATACTTGTGCGGTTGTTGTTTTTCCCCTTTCATCAACGGCATTATGTCCTTGCCGTCAACGCTCATTTCCTCGGGAATCGCAATGCCTGCAGCTGCCAAGGCCGTCGGCAAGATATCCATCGCCGAAATCATGGTATCGCTCTGGGTATTTTCCGGCAGTACCCCCTTCCAGTGGGCAATAAACGGAACATGGACGCCACCACGGTAACGCTGCCCCTTGAATGCCCGGTCCATGCCGTTCATCGGCATCGGTGACTCATGTACCGCCCCGTTGTCGGACAGGAAGAAAATCAGCGTATTCTCGTATTCTCCCAATGCTTTGAGCTTGGCGATGATCTGGCCAATCCCCTCGTCCGAAGCATTGACGTGGGCATAGTACTTGTCGACTTCGACATTGCCGGTATCAAAGCGATCCATATACTTAGCCGGAGCCGGCTGTTCCAGCGGGATATGCGGTACGCTATAGGCCAGGTTGACAAAAAACGGTTTATCCTGCTCGCTGGCCTGTTCAATAAACTGCAGCGTCTCGTTGGTCAGGTTATGGGTGATGAAACCCGGCGCGGGGACATTTTCGCCATTGCGGAAAATCGCCGGTGAATTATACAAGGCGGCACCGGAAGCAAAGTAGCTATAGGCATAATCAAACCCCCGCTCCTCCGGCCCATAGCCCGGCTCCGGAATCGAGATCTGGTTGTCATGGTAATCCCGTGTCTGGATGCTTTCGTCAATAAACTCTTTTCTGACCTTGGCATTGTGATACTTGCCGATATTCGCGGTGGCATAACCGTTTTCATTCATCAGTGCAGGGAGCAACGTGATATCGAGCGGGATCCCAGAATGTGCATCATCGTTGCTGTAGATACCGAAACTGTGCGGGAACCGCCCAGTCATCATCCCGGCTCGTGACGGGCCGCATACCGGAGTCGCTACGTATGCATTGGTCATACGCACCCCTTCATTGGCCAGCTGGGTTATATTCGGCATCGAGCGCTTGGCTGCGTCATAGAGTTTGTCGAAATCCCCTTCATAGCGCTCGGGCGACGGGCGCTCCGCCAATGCCTGCTTATCAATATTGTCCAGGGCGAAATCCAGCTGAGCGGTACCCAAGTCATCCATCACAATCAGTAAGACGTTCGGTTTTACCTGCTCGCTAGCCATCGACACTACCGGGCTTGCTGCACATGCAGCCGCTACCAGTCCGGCCAATACCGTCTTCTTTTTCGAGGACAGTGTCATTGTTCACTCCTTGATTAACTTGTTTAAAGTTGTGTTTTGTCGTTGTTGTATATCGTCGACATCGCAGGCATGACATCCGCTGCAATGCCACCGCGCTGGATGGCCTGCACCATGTGGTGCATGGCCGGTGCGGTATGCTTGAATATCTGTTGATAGGATTGGCAGAGATAGTTTTGGCGATGCTTCTCCCCCGGCAGCGACACGATGCGATGCTTCGGACAGCCGCCATAGCAAAGGGCCTGAACCGAGCACTGCTTGCACTGCTCAGTCAGCCGAGTGGACTTTGCCTGGCCAAAACGCAGCTGCTGCTTGCTCTGGGCCAGCTTGGCGATATTGGTTTGGCTGATATTGCCGAGTTTATTGGCCGGATAAACATAGTGATCGCACGAATAGACATCACCATTGGCCTCTATCACCATCGCCTGGCCACAATTTTTAGACTGCACGCAGACCGAGGCCGGATAGCCCATCCACGTTGCCAGAATACTGTCAAACATACGAACGTAGATCTGGCCAACATCCCGGGCAACCCATTCATTGAAGACATCGGTCATAAACCGGCCATAGCCATTGGCGGGCACCGAAAATGGCGTCAGTGTGGCATCGGCTGCGGGAGAATAATGACCTGTTGTACTCTGCTGGCAATGCGGCTCGATTTCGACAATAGGAATGAACTGCAGATGCTCCGAGCCCAGCGCCTTGAGGGCATGATACGTCTCTTTGCCCTTGTTCCAGTTCTGATCATTAATTACGGTCAGAGTATTGAATTGAACCTGATACTCTTTTAGCAGTTCGATGGCGTGCTTGACCCGTTCGAAAGTAGGTTTGCCGTTAACCGAAATGCGGTATTTATCATGTACCTCCGCCGCCCCGTCGACCGACACCCCGATCAAAAAATTATGCTCGGCAAAGAACTGCGCCCATTGCCGGTTAATGGCAACGGCATTGGTTTGGAAACTGTTGGTGATTGTTTTCCCTTCCGCATACTGCTTTTGGTATTTGACTGCATTGCGGTAAAAGTCCAAGCCAGCCAGCGTCGGCTCCCCGCCCTGCCAGGCAAAGTCAACCATGTCGCTATCTTGCGAGCGGATATAATCGCGTACATAGCGCTTTAGCATCGCATCTGACATTTGGTCCGCAGCCGCCTGCTTTGCTGTCTCGCCGGGCTGCATCATCTGCTCTTTTTCCAAATAGAAGCAATAGTCGCACTTAAGGTTGCAACGATAGCTGGCTGGCTTGGCCATCATATGAAAACGAGCATGATTAGAACGAAAGGTAGTCATTGCAAAAGCCCCGCATCTTTGAAAGGACATAAAAACAAAAAGAAAGTAAACGAAAGAAAATATACGCCAAAAAACGGAAATGAAAAACGTTTTTGATCACAAAATGAAACAAAAGGAAAGTTTTCAGGGCAAAACTGAAAAGACACAAAAAATAAGCCGGGCAATATATGCCCGGCTCCTGATATGAGGAGATTGATTAGGACACCGGCGCCAGTGTCAGCTCCTGCACCATGCCGAAGTAAATCTCGAAGGTCAGGGTGGTCGTCGACGAGTCAGTTTTCACCTTGACCTTATCGTTCGCCGTCACTGGCTGCCACCTGCCGGCCAGGGTGACACTGACAGAGGTTGGTTTCGCTTCCGTATAACGGGTCATGTTAAGATCCGGCGTAACCCCCGAGACCATCAACTGGCCATCGGCCAATTGGCGGGTCATGACAATGGCAGGCTGAGCCACCTGGGTCACCACGCCGCTGTCTAGGCTGACACTGTCGAAAGCAGCATAGGCTGTCACACCCGTTTGCTTGTCCCGTACCACATGCACTCTGCTATCCTCGCGCAAGACCTCGTAAGGCTTCTCACCTGACCCCTTGTAGGCTTCAGCCAAAGTGATCATTTTCTCCGCGGTGGCATCGAGCACTAACAGATACTCATAACCCGCATCCGACGGGGCGTTGCCATGGTTGATCCACGCGACAGAGAAGTTGCCTTCTGTTGGTCGGCGGGTTTTATCATTGGCCGACTGCTGGTGCTGGCGCCTGACTTCTACCGTGACATCACTGGTGATCAAATACCCGTTGCCGTGACCGTCCATCAACCAATCACCTTGGCCAAGCTGTGTCTGGTATGGCATGTCGCGCACCTGCTCGCCATTGACCCAGATCTCATCAGCCTGCGGGGTGATGCCGTGCTGGAACAGCGTGGTTTCCGTCGCGTTGCCCTTACTCGAGTTGCTGATATCGCTGCCCAGCATCACTACCCTGTCAGCGACGGAGAAGGTCGATTTCCTCGCGGTAAAGCTACTGTCAAACTTAGGCATTGACGGTGCTTTGAACTTAAAGGCAAACATCCCGAACTGTCCATCTAGCGAGGAAGCCCCGCTGAACGGCTGGTCGCCGCGCAGCATCAGCGTATGTGAATTCGGGCTGTCAAGCTGCTCCAGCGGCAGGTGGAGGGTTGTGGTACCCGGATTGCGATTCCAGTCCCAGCCGTCCTGGCTAAAACCTATCTCTGCCTGCTTGCCAAATGGCACAACTTGGACGGCACCGTGGCTTTGGTAGCGACCATATCGGTTGTCGCGGTAATAGATTTCCGATGACCAAACATTGCTGTTGTAGGCTTTCATCGTCACCATGTTGTCCCGGTAGCGGTGAATACCAAATGCCCCGCCGTTAAAGGCCCAGTAACCTTGCGGCAATGCCGCCGGGGTGATCGCTTCACCGAACAAGGCAACCGATTCGGCCTCGGTTTTCCCCGTGATCTGCAAGTAAGCCGCTGCCAGGGCCTTATCGACTTTCTCGCCGGTCTCCGGGTTGCCGGTCAGGGCGAGCCAACGGTAGGACTCATCAAGGTGGGTCACCGCAGGCGGGTTAAACGGATGGCGGCCAGACAGGCCGAGGCCAACTTCCGGGTTACTGTAGATCCATGCCGACAACATCGCTTTCTTAAGGGCGGCACGCCCTTCGCTGCTCACGCTAAACGGCGTGCCCTGCAACATATACACCAGCTGCGCGGCATTGTTGAATGCCGGGAATGAATACCCCGGATAGTTCCCCTCATGGCGCCATGCAGTTCCGTCAGGGCGCAAACCGTCGTAGCCTCCCGGCGGCGTTTGTGACAGGGCGATATTGATGTAGTTACCGAACTTCTTCAGCAGTGCGATGCGGCGGTCCTGATCCGGTTCGAGCATAAGCAGCGCCAAATGCTGACGAGAAAGCGTATTGAAGTAATCCAGATCCGAACTTTCCGGTCCCGCGACCATATCGAAGTTGGCCTTGAACTCACGTGAATACCACAGTAAGGCATCGAATATCGGCTGGCGCAGCTCGGCTTCGGTCAGAACCTCAGACATCAGCATGGCAGAGATATACCACCAGCGCGAGCTATAGCCCCAGTGGTGAGTAGTCACCAGACTACTGCCATCGACAAAGCCCTGGTCAAGAATATGCTCTGTCATCAGCACATACATGTCGGCCAGCTCCTGCTTGATGGCCGGATCGTCGGTTTTATGCCAAAAACGCCCGATGTTGAACAGGATATTGGAGTATTCTGACAGGGTGACATAATCAGCAAACAGTGCTTTATCTTCTTCCTTCATGAATTCGGGCTGATAAATCACTTTTTGCTTGCCGGTAATGATATGGCGCCCGGACAGCACCCCGTTTTCATCGCGCTTGATCCGCAGCGAGGCATACTGCTCGCGCAGTGTCTCCAGGCTATTAAACGCCTTGACCCCTTTGAGGCGCTCGGCCCCGATAAAGACATCAATCAATGACTCACGGATAGACTCGGCAGCGGCAATTTCGTGCTGCTGAGCCACAGGGAGCTGGGCCAGCAACCCGAAATCAATCTCAGGAATATCATAACGGGTGGTTACCTGATCGTCCGACCATTGGTAACGGGCATCGTCTACCGACAGCATGACCCGATCGATATAGAATGTCCCTTGTTTGGCTTTCCCCGGCGCGGTGAAGCGGATGCTATCCATGTCGCTGCGCGGGCCACCGGGCATGCTGTTCATCCCGCGGCCTTCACCGGAACCGTTGTCGGTGATCCCCAGCCCTTCTACTTCGCGGCCTTGAATATCGTTTTGCAGTGACACGCCGACGGTACGCCAGCCGGTGAAGTTCATGTACACTTTGAAGCCCGCATCCGCGTTAGACGCGGCACTGAGTCCCCGGCCCAAATCGACAATCATGTAATCATCTACCGGTACTTCATTGTACACCCAAAATGACAGCACCTGGGTTGCGGCACGCCCCCATGTCCGGCGTGCCTCCATGTCGGTCACCAGCGAAATCGGCTGGCGGAAAACCAAGGTGCTATTGGCGGTCCAGTCCCACTGCAGCGACTGCTCGCCTAGCACATATCGCGCCTTGCTCAGCGACAGGCTCGAGCCCTGGCCGGCTTCGGCGTAGTCCGGTACCGTCTCCCCGGTCATCGCCAAGATCTGTGACTGCATCACCGGTGGCGGTGCGGCCTGTTCTGTTGGTTGGGTAACAGATAACCCGGAACATGCAGACATACCAAGCACCGCCGAAATAAGCAGTGGCAACCTGCTGAATTTATGTAGAGAATTCATTGCTTAACCTTTAACTTTATTGGCAGGTACGGGCGTTGCCGCCCGTCGTCTTAGCACTTAGAAACGTTTAGAAACAGCCAGGCCCAGGAAGCCTTCTTTATAGTCATCACGCTGGTAGTACGTTAAGCCAGTTGACGCACTCAGGCCGTTGCCCATGTTGAGGTTGGCATTGAATTTCGCTTCGATAATGTCACCGCCGACAGCATCGCCATAAATCACGAAGCGGTCAGTCGAGGTGTCCATGGTCAATGCTGCACTTTCGCGGATCCGCTCATCGTCATCCATGTCGAAGTACGCCATCAGCGAAAACAGCGGAGTGAACTGGCCGTATGCCATGTCATAAGTGTTAAATGCAGTCACACCTGCACCCAATTGCTTGACCGAGTAAGAAGTGCGGTCGTACTTGAGGCTGGCCGGCGATCCGGTTTCGTTGTAGTCCTCAACACGCAGCCATTGGTAGTTGTAGGCAACCCGCGGTTCAACTTTCACCACATCGAGGTCGAACTTCATCCCCGCCATCACTTGGTAACCGACTTGGTTGGCATCGTACTCAGCCTTGGCCTGAGTATTACCCTCATAGCCGGTTGAGGTGCCAATCGAGCGAGTGCTGTTGATGGTGTTCGTCCCGATATTGACATTGCCATCGATAAAGTAGCGCTCGTTGAACCATCCGGTGTAGATCATTCCCTGCAGGCTATCGATGTCTTTGCTGTTGCCGGTATCTTTGATATCCGAGTTGGAGCGTGCATAGGCAATGGAAACGCCGAACAGCTTTTCGCTGTCGAAGACCCGATCAATCCCGATGTTAATGCCGTAGGTATTGAGATCATACCCGTGGATATCGCCGCTACTTTGGCTACCATAGCCAACGATCAAGCTTGTCCAGGCATTCCAGCCATCATGGGCTTTGCCCAGGTGGCTTTCGTTACGCAACACGTTGGTACGGTCATCGACCTGGCTGCGCATCTTATCCACCACCAGCATCGCGGCCCGGACTTCACTGCCTTCGGCATCCGGGGTCAATTCGTCGGCCAGGCGGGCTGTCGCCGCGTCATCCGTGCCTGAAGAGGCCAGTAACGCAAGCAGTTCGCCAGATTCATCCGAGCCTGTTTTATTATGCTGATCAAGGGCATAGTTGACCATGTAATCGGCAACCACAACTTCTCCGGCATTGGCTCCCCCTGCGGCAGCCTGCCCCACAAACTCATCGCCGCCCTGGTAGTTAACGGCATAGCGGGCGATCAGCTGATCACCGCTCACCCCGCCATTAACATCAGGGGGTGTTTGCTCTAGCCATGAGTCATCCACAGTCAGCAATGGCGACGTATCAAAGGATTCCGCCGTCCCAAAGCCCTCGCCGGCTTCAACGCTGACATTGTCACCGCCATTTATCCCGCCTTCCGATTCCAACAGCACCACGTCTTTGCCCAGCAAGTCGTTGACGTTGCTGCCGGTATACGAAAAGGTCACCGTGCTGTTTTCATTGAACGTCGTCGACCCGGTCACCAGCAAGATCGGGTTATTCAGATCGCTGTTGTCACCGACCTTGAATTCCATCGATGCATCCGCTTTATTGGTATAGTCCGCATCCCAAACCACGGTCTGGTCTTGGCCAATAATGGTCAGATTGCCGTAGTTTTCGATTTTATCGACCCCGGTGATGCTATGGCCATCAAAGGTAGCATCTTTCCCCGCACCGCCTTGGTAGCCGAAGTTGATCTTGTTGCCCTCAACCCCGTTACCTTTGATGTTGCCCTCAATCGTACCGTTGACATCGATACGCGCAGAGCTAGAGCTGGCACTAAAGTCGATCGCATTCTCGCTGCCACTGACCAAGCCGCCATCCTTGATATAAATACCCCGGTTAGGGTTGGTCGGTGTGCCCTGTTCGAAATCTCCATCAATTTTGATCCCGGTGCCGTTTTCGCTGACTACCTGGCTACCTTCGATATTGAGGTTCCCGGTAAACACCGCATCGCCATCGACATAGATGCCATTAGCCCCTTCCCCGGATACCCGAATGTTGCTCTTTAGGTACAAATTTGAAAACGCCGCCCCACCGCCCTGGTATTCAAGGCCATTGCCGTCAGCGACCAAAATGTCTCCGCCGCTATAGCTGGTGTCACCGTCGGTTTTGACCACGGTTTCACAAACAGTATTTTCGGGGCAGTCCGCCGCATTGGCGGCCATTGGCGTCATCAGGCAAGAAGCAATAAGCAGCGATAGTGTTGTGCGCTGAGAAACTGGAATTCTGTGCATATTAAAAAACTCTCAAGTAATTATTTTTAAGATAAAAGGACACTTAGAAGCTCACACGAGCACCGAGTTTCAGGTATTTGACTTGAGAGTCTTCCTTGCCCATCGTGAAGCCTTCCTTATACTCCACATCCTCAATGTAATATTCAGCCTGGATCCGTAGATAATCAGTCAGCGGATACGCCAACTGGATGGCATAACGTGACACTTTGCTCTGGGTCTTGGTCTCGTCGTGATAGGCGCTGTCATACCAAGCCGAGGTTTCGCCATAGCCCAGTGCGTAACGGACATACGGTGAAATAACCAAGCCGATTGGTGTATCCCAGTAGTAATAAAGTCGTGCTTGCTGGTTGTAGGTATGATCGGTCAAGCCCCATGTTTCGCCTTTGTCGCTGCGCTTGCCCGTGTTGTAATACGACAGGGTCAGACGCTGCTTGGCGGTAAGGTTGTAGCGGATACCTGGCTCTACTTCCCATGCCAGGTAATCACTGTTGCGGACGGTGCCGCTGACATTTTTGTCTTCCTGACGCTCCAACCCAAACTGCGCCTCGCCCCACAGCGTCCACTTATCACTGAGGTCAAAAATATATTTGGTTTCGCTGCTGTAGATATCATTGGTCAGGCGCGAACCGCTGTCATAGCTGGTGACATCCTGGCGCACTTTGGCACTCGGTTGGATCCAGCCGCCATCAAACCGAAAACGATAAGCGGCTTGAATTTCAGCTCGGGTGTAGACCTGCTTGCTATCATGGGTACGGTTGCGGTAACCGAGGTCAAAATACCAGTTCGAACCATCGGGGTTAATGTTCATGTCCAGCCTCGGGCCGGCATAGTCATAATCACTGCCGTAATCCCCTGACTCGTAACTCAAGGTTGCATTTAGCTTGGCAGCTTGTGCGACCATAGGAATACTCGCAGCAACCAGTACTGCACACAAAACAACCCTCGACGTTGGTCTCAATCCTGTTTTCATAACGATGCTAATGCCCTTCCACTTAATATCATCCAATTAGCAGCCGTAAATTTTTATTGTCCTGCTGCTTTCCATAGCATTTCAATGCCACTATTGATGAGTGGAATATTACGTTTATTTTCTAACCACAACTGTGATGAAGGGCAAATTTACGAAAACAAACGAAAGTAAACAAAAACACAAATCAAACTTTCGCATTTTTCCTAACATGGAAAAACAGATGAAGAAACGAAACAGGCCGGGCGTTAAACCATTAATGAAACTGATGGTATATACCGAAATTATTGAATCAACATCAATTGTCATACCTATATCGCACTATTAACCTTTCTAACAATGAAAACCAAAGCTGAATCACACTTTGAAAACAAAAGCAATTGAAAGCATTCACTGTTCAAGTTTTACCCATTAGACTCACCTCAACGCAAAAGAAAACGAAAGCACAGACTTTCATCTCACTTTCAAAGTAATTCACTCTGCATGGATGGAAATATGAAACTCAGATATTGCGCATTAGCCATCGCAACCGTATTAACTGGCTGTGGTTCCGACAGTGAAAATCCCGCCCAAGGCAATAACGGACAAGATTTTAAAGCGCCGATCGCTTCCTCGGTTGCTATCAGCGGGGACGCACTTGTCGGCTCAACGTTGACAGGCAAATACACCTTTACCGATCCGAACTATTCACCGCGCCCGGAAGGTGACAGCCAGTATCAATGGCGTCAGGCAGATGGCGACGCCGATACCGGCAATGACAAAGTACTGGGTGAAAGCCAGACACTTGCCCTGACGGATAGTGAGTTCGGCCAAAATGTCTACTTCTGTGTTACCCCTGCCGCGGAAGGTAACGTGAATATCATCGGGGAAGAAAAGTGCTCGGCGTCGGTTAACGTACAGAGCGGTGCCGGCGAAAAGCCCCAGGCGGACAACGTCATTATCGACAACACGGCTCCAACCGTTGGCGAAACCCTGACAGGCGACTACACCTATAGTGATCCTGACGGTGATGCCGAGGCAATAAGCCGATTTGTCTGGAAGAGCAACGGCAAGGACATTGATGGCGCCAACCAGCAAGGCTTCACCCTCACCGCAACCCAGGAAGGTGTCTCGATCCAGTTTTGTGTCACCCCTGTTTCAGAAAACCCTGATGGTTTGCCGAACTATCCGGTGACCGGCGATCAAGCCTGCTCGGATGCGACTACCGCGGTTGCCGCCAAGCAAGGCTCGGCACCGGTAGCCTCTGCCGTAACCACCTCGGGCGATCACACGGTCGGCTCAATCGTCACCGGCCAATATAGCTACCAAGACGATGACAATGATCTGGAAGGCGAAACGATCATTGCCTGGAAGCGCGACAGCGTGGTACTGCCAAGCGAGACGGCATCTAGCTATACACTGACGGTGGATGACAAAGGCGCCAGTGTGGAATTTTGTGTCACTCCTGTCGCTGCCACAGGGCTACCGAAACAAGGCAGTGAAGTCTGTGCCGATCCAATTACCGATGTGACAGAGCCGGTCGGCGACGTTCCAACCATCACCCTTGGTGATGTCGCCAGTGACGGTGATGTCCAGCTCGCCCAAGTCGGCGATACACTGACCGGCAGTTACCAGTATCAGCCATCAAGCTCTGGGGCCGCCGATGATTCGAAGGCCGTGTGGAAGGCCGGTGACCAAGTCATTGCCAGCGCAACCTGCACCACCGGCCAAGTTTGTGATCTGACTATCGGCGAACAGCAGCTGGGCCAGACCCTGACGTACTGCGTCACCCCCAAGGCAACCGACAGCCAGCCGGGTACCGAGCAATGCTCACCGGCACTGGATACCTTCGGCATTCGTATGAGCGGCAAGCTGGAGTTTGGCCAGGATCTTGAAGCTGACATTGTCGGCTACACCAACGCCCAGTTGTCATGGAAGGTCGATACATCCAATACCGATGGGCCTGCTGGAGATAGCTCGAGGGTAGAAGTTGCAACCGGCTCTATCTATACCATCGGACAAGAGGTATTGGCTAACATCACCCCAGAGTTTGAAAGCAGCACGGGTAACAACAACGGCATGATTGATGATGCCGACTGGGATCAGGCAATACGAGCGAGCGTCGTTGACTCAACCACAGTCAATGCAGCCCACTACGTCGGTAAAGACGTTGAGCTGTGCGTGACAAGCACCGAGCAGCCACAGCCGCAGTGCCTGTTGGCCTCGGCCCAGCCGACTGTCAGCGGCGGGGTGATCTACAACAAGGATGACTTTAACCTGCGGGCTATCGAGCCGGTTCGTGAAGTCACCTTCAAGGGTGCCGTTTACCACCGCCCACTTTCTTTTGCCGAAATGCAGACGGGCTCGGGCAGTGACTTCGGCCCGCTGATGCCAAAAGCCCACTACAGCCAAACCGCTATGGGCATTGACTGGGCAAGCCTGAAACTAGAGCATACCGACGGGACCAAGCCTGGCCTGGAAGTCTGCCTCAACCTGTATAAGCAAGATGAAACTGATAGCAGCACATGGTTCCTGCCTGCCAGCCGCAGTGACAGCGCCTATCTGCCAAATGGCTTCGAGGCTGAGGGGAATCAGCTACCAGTCGATGACGTTAACACCTACCTCATCAAGCTGGCCAATATCTACAACACCAAAGACAGTGTGGTCGGCCAAGGCATTGTCGGTAACCTGCAAGGCACGGCATCGCCAATATTCGGCTGGGTCACCAACAGCGCAGGCAATACCCCATTCTGGAGTGCAACCAAGCCCAACTCCAACCTAGAGCAGGCCAACTCGGTCAAGTTCTACGACAGTGGCTCATCGGGCAACAATGCCGTCGGCAACGGCCGCTTTGTCACCTGCGTCCGCGCTGCAGGCTAGGCAAAACATTCAGGGATGGCGCGAGCCATCCCTTTCTTCGTTCAGGAACAATAATAATGAAACCACATCTCCTCTCCTACTCGCTACCCGTAGCTTTTCAAACACTCTCTTTGTGCGTCGCCGCCGCGCTATGGACGCCGGATACTCAGGCCAATGCAGATCTCACCGCTCAAATCGAAAGCTTTGAGGCAAATGCTTTACCCGCTGATTTGAGTGGACAAGGCATAAGCCTCACCACCGAGCGTGCCATCATGGGTGATCAGGCACTTGTTTGGTCTTGGGACAAAGCCGATGCCTCGATCACGCTTAAACGCCACTTTTCCCGCCTCAGCGACAAAGAGGCCAACGAGGCCAAAGGCGTCTACAGCGGTTATACCCAGGTCCTGTCCTTCTGGCTCTACAACGAAACTCCGCAAGATAATGATCTGCGGATCCGGCTGGGCAACGCTTCGAGCTTTACCGACGAGTTTACCATTAACCTGAACTTTAGCGGTTGGCGAGCGGTGGGGGTTTCCCTCAACAATGATTTCAACCTCGGCCAAAACAGCTCGCACGCCGCAACGATGGATCTGCAGCAGCTCCGCATTCAGGCGCCGAGGGGCGTCGCCAGCGGCACGCTGATCATTGACCGTATCATGGTCTCGGTCGATGACAATCGCTATCAGTGGTCTGACGAACAGGTCACCACCCGCTACGACGTACCTGAAATTGACTTTGGCCTGAGCTCCCCTTTGCCGGCAGTCAGCCAAGCCGAACTGGATGATGCCGAACAGATCAAAGCCAGCTTGATCGACGCATTTTCCAGCAACCCCGGCACGATTGACAGCCTGGAATCTCGCTTTGCCCAGTTTGAAATTGAAAAAAACTCGCAGGGGGTGATCTCCGGTCGCCATATCATTACCGACAAACAACAAGTTATCTATCAACCCGACCACCTTTCGCCAACCGACAAACCAGACTTTGATCAGTATGCACTGCTTGGCGAAAGCGACAGCAGTGGTGACAAGCTCGCTGGCTACGCAGAGCTGATGTTAGATCTCGGCAAGGCCTATCACCACGCTGCCTTCATCAACGATCGGGAGCGAATCGCCGACATGTACCTGCTGATGACAGAGCATTTGCTCGATCAGGGCTATACACACGGCAGTAGCCTTGTCACTACCCACCACTGGGGTTACAGCGGAAGGTGGTGGTATATTTCTGCGCTGATGATGGAACAACCACTGACCCAAAAAAGCCTACTGTCACCCGTATATCAGGCCCTGCTGTGGTTCTCCCGCGAGTTCAAGGAAAGCTTCGATATGGCGTTGAAACCTGATAGTTCTAACCTGGACTATTTCAACACCCTATCCCGCCAGCATCTGGCACTGTTGCTGCTCAACCCTGACGACCAAGAGCGGATTGCCCTGCTGCATAAATTCAGCCAATTCTTTTCCGGTGCGCTGGCCCAAACCCCGCCGGGTACCCACGACGGGCTGCGTGAGGATGGCACTGCATGGCGCCACCATGGCCATTACCCCGGCTACGCATTCCCGGCCTTTGAAAATGCCGCCCATGTCAGCTTCATGCTAAAAGATTCAGCATTCGAAATTGCCGAACCGGCACTCGACAAGCTGAAAAAAGCCATGATTGCTGGCTGGCACTACAGCAACCCGTATGTTCCCCTTGCCCTGTCCGGCCGCCATCCGTTTACCGATCTCAGCGTCAGCCGCTACAACAACGGCATCAAATGGCTGGCCCAGAGCTACCCGATACTGGATCGCACCCTGGCTTCGATTCACCTCCAGGTAGGCAATTACAGCCAAGCACAGAGCAAGGCAATTTTTGGCGAGGAGGTTGAGCCGGCCGCGCTGCCTCAGGGCAGCTGGAGCTTCAACGGCGGTGCATTTGCCGTCCACCGCAGCGGGGACAAAATGGCAGTTATCAAAGGCTATAACCAAGATGTCTGGTCGGCGGAAATCTATACCAATGACAACCGCTACGGCCGCTATCAGAGCCACGGCAGCGTACACGTGATCCCCGCGGGTGATCCGGTCGATAACGGCTACCAGCAAAACGGCTGGGACTGGAACCGCAACCCCGGCGCGACAGCTATCCATCTCGACTATGACCAGCTGGAAAGCCCGAAGTCTTCGACCCTCATGCTGCGATCGGATGAAGGCCTGAGCGGGGCCACCTCGCTGGACAATCGCTTCACCCTGTTTAGTTTCAAGCACAAGGCCCCACAAAACCTAGCCCAGTTCGAGCCGACTTTTGTTGCCGAAAAACATGTGCTTGCCGCTGGCAACCAGCTGTACCTGAGCGGCAACGGGATCAGCAACCAAGACGGCCAGCATGCCACCGAAACGACCCTGTTCCAATTGGCAATGACACCGCAATCCTCAGGAATTTGGATCAACGGCCAGCATCATGACGCCACGAGCTTCACCACCGAGCTAGGCAGCGGCGACTGGATCATCGATGACAACGGGGTTGGCTATTACCTGATCGAAGCCGACAAGGTGAAGGTGCGCCGCGGCGCCCAGCAGTCACGCCACAACAAGACCAAGGCTGACACTAGCGGGCAATTCTCGTCGGCATGGATAGATCATGGCGTAGCCCCCGCTAATGCCGGCTACCAATATGTCATGGTCATGGATACCACCCCAGCCGAGATGGCCAGCCTCGCCAGTGCGTTTGCGACCTCCCCTCGCTTTAGCACTCTCGAGCGCAGCCTCAACGGCCACGTAGTCAACGATCGCGCCAACAACCTCTTCGGTTACACCAGCTTTGCAGCCAACGATTTCAGCCAAGGGCCGGTGAAACACCTTGGAACCGCCAGTCAACTTCTGGTGCAGCAGGACAAGAAAGAGATGTCACTCAGCGTCTCCTCATTGACGCTCAACATCGGTGAAGATGACGCCCCCACCCAGCCGGTCTCGATTCGCATTGAGCTGACCGGGAAATGGGATGTCGATACCCAGGGGATCAACTACTACTACCAAGGCAACAATACCGTGGTGACGGTTTCGAGTCTGTTCGGCCAAGCTGCCACCGTTGCCCTGAGCCAGGACGGCGGCAACGACGGTAACGGCAACGGCGGCGATACCGGAGGCGGAGAGGATAACGGAGGAGACGGCAATGGCAACAGCGGCCAGCCAGCCTCTGGCGGCAGCGGCGGCTCCAGCTCGGCCTTAGGCCTGATCATGTTGGCTATATTGGCCGCAAGAAGAACCAGGTTGTAATACGAACTAAGGGGCAATCATGACGTTGCCCCTTTTACTTTTTGCTCTAGCACGCCTGATAAATAAATCCGCAGCGATACAAGGTCTGAGTTTTATAAATTGTTTTTGCCCCAAAGTTTGCTAGCACTATCAAAAGCAGTAATACCTCCTTAGCCTTTTGACTTAATTTATCTAATATCGTCATTTTGAGCCCAAGTACCTATTCAGTTGGTCCATAGTCAAGTGTTAATTGAGGGTTATGATGAAAGGTCAAATTGTAAAGTGGGAAGATTTCATGGGTTATGGATTTATCTCGGTTTTGAATTATCAACTCAGAGTCTTTTTCATGTATCTTCAATTGATAGCATCGTTCGTTCTAACTTAATGACCATGTGTGTCTTGATTTGAGTGAAGATATTCAAGGCCACATGAGCATCACGAATGTGTACATAACATACCGATAACCGTTTTATTCAGTTCTGGTTAAGCCACCAACAACTAGTGTCTTAAATGAACAATCTTCCGCGTAACCCAAACACGTAAGTATTACTCTCTCGTGATAAAATAGGCCCATTAATCCATTGAAAGTCAGGGGTTACTTGAAAATAGTCGCCAAACTGCATGTTGTAGTATACCTCTAGTACTGTTTGACTATCATCTGTTCCCCAAGACTCTTCGTTTGCTTGGCTCCAGTTAAGAGCAACACCAAGATTGTTGTTATCAGATCCTAGGCCAAAGTAACCAAAGCCAACCGAGATAGAGGTTTCATAAAGCGCAGCGTCTCCCTGAAAAGAGAATCCTCCGCGAAGAAAGGGCATGATTTGCGGCGTGGTAAAGTAACTTAATGAGTAATTTAAACCTTGGCTGCCCTTAGCGCTGTGTCGTACTGAGCCATCATCATTAAATGTGGCATCAATATGCCAATAAGTCAGATGAATATTGTCGGTATAGATTTGCTCTTGGGAGACTGTCCAACCCAACTCGAGTGTAGTGAAATAGTCGTTATCATTGAAAAAACTGTCAAAGCCATCAAAAATATCATTAATATCTGAACGGCCGTTCGCATCAGCTACCCCTGCTATGAGGTAATAATTCTCTATAATCATGTGCCCGACAGAAAGGGCGAGTAATCCATCGTCAGGCAAACCTATTGCTCCTGAACCGGTCTGAAACGCAAGGTTATAAAATCCAGTCCAAGGGCTTGCTAAGGCATATGCATCAACGTAGTCAGTGACGTCTTGAAAACCAACGATAAGAGAAGTCTTATCGCTATTAAAGCGTTGTTTCCAGTGAAAGTTGGTCATACGACCGCCCTGATCGCTATAAGCAGGTTGAATCATTCCGATGTATCCCAAACCCTCTTTACCATTGAGGTCAGACAGGAATGCATACTGTTTTGGCGCGTAATCTGTAAATGCATGTCTATGTTCGATTTTCCATACTAGTCCGCCAGTGTTTGTAGAATTTCTACCAACCAGATCCCACTGACCATAAAAGCGTAATACACCACTTGCAGAATCTACCGTATTGCCTTGAGCGCCATTAGGTGAAGTTAAACCCATGACGTTGTAGTCTAAACCAAAAGTGACACCCGATGCCGTTAATTGCTCGCGCCAAGTGAGTCGCTGTGTTTTCTGATTTGCAATAGTATTACCCACGGTATCAGGGCCACCGAAGTTAGCAGCAAAGGTTTTACCCATCACACTCAATGAGAGTATTACGATAGAAAGAGTAAGAAACCACATGTTCATACTGAAGTCCTTTCAAGTCGAGTCAGTCTGTTCCTTTAGCCAAATATACATCGGTTAAAGTCATTCATAATCTATTACTTCTGTTGCTGCTAATGTATACCCCGTGGTGACATGACTTGTCCCATCGATGATATAGAGATCTTCTGACTGGAGGTTTGACGTAATCGTTCCTTCAACCCACACCGGGAACTGTACGGTTCTAATTTGAAACCCTTTAGGGTACGAAACTCTAATGATTTGATTCGCAGGAGGAGGAGGCATATGAATACAAGCACCTGCTACTGGCACCAAAAGAAAATCGGTTGAAACCATTGCATCCGAGAATTCTAATGGGATCAGGAATCCAGGAATTTTTATCCGCTGTCCATCGAAGGCATCAGTCACACTTTCTGCTGCACGTTGTTTGGCTTGTATGTACTTATTACGCATATTCAAATACATAAAAGCATCAATGCCATCTTCTTTCAGAGATGCCTCAACTGCTTTAATTCTTGCTTTGGATTCTGGTGTGCTGTACCGAGACAGGGTTAAAACTTCCTGAAGATAGTTTTTTTGTTGGTCAGTCAAATCAGGTAAAGATAGCGCCACCGGCTCAGTTTTTGGTATTAGGTTCAGCCAATCAAGAGTTATGGTTTCTGTTGCAAAACAACCAAACGAGCTTGCTGTGAGAAATGCTAATATTACTCTCTTCATACTTGGTACCTTTACATGCCGAAGCTCAATCCTTAGTCGAACTCAAAAAGTAAATCGCTCCCCATTGTAAGAGAGCGATCTGTTTAAGTGCTAAAGTGTGTTTTTGTAGATAACACCATCTTTCATGATGAGTTTAATCGTCTCAGGACTATCTGGGCGTTTATCTGCCCCGAACCATTTATCTCCTGTCCCCACCACCGAGAAATCTTCAAGTGGATTACCATCTAAAAGTAAAATATCCGCATACGCACCTTCTTCAATGACACCCAACTTAGCTTCAGGGTATGGGTTGGTAAAATCACCGGTTAAAGTAGATATTTCGCCACCGATTGAAGTTAACGTCTTCATTGACTCAAACGGACCAAAGAAATCATGATTGAGTTTTTTTTCATAAGCGATTTGAATATTGCAATCATCGACAGACCCTACACAATCGGTTTGAAAGCCACGTTTCACGGGGCATTTCTTCATGTTTGGAATATATCCTTTGAACGTTTCCGATGCTGATTTTGCTTTACGGTAGCTAGACGGCACATTTTTAATCGAAGGTATATCCATTAATCCAGGGTCAAAGGCCGTCAAGTTTGTTGTGATATAAGCGCCTTTCTCATTCATAATTTCCGCTATCTCACAATCAAATGCGAACCCGTGTTCGATGGATTTCACACCCGCTTCTAGCGCTCCCAAAATCGCCTCCTTACGATACGAGTGAGCCATCACATAACTGCCATAACTTTCAGCAACTGCCACAGCAGCAGCCAGCTCTTCAGGTGATCCCGCCAGTAGCTGCCAAGGGTCAAAAGCTGAAACAACACCGCCTGACTGCATGTATTTCAGTTGTGTCGCACCCATTCGGAAATTGTTCCGACCATACTTTTTCACCTCAGCGACACTATCGACTTCTTGAGCAAGATTTAATCGTCCAAAGTTGGACTCCGTTCCAACGGGGGCGGAAAAGTTAGCAAAATCTGCATGCCCACCACGAGTACTTAAAAAGGCCCCAGATGGGTAATATCTGGGGCCAATAATGTCTCCCGCATCAATGGCACGTCTCAATCCACCGTTGGCTCCACCAGCATCGCGAACCGTGGTGAATCCCTGCATCAAATACATTTCGGCCATTCTTGTTGCGTGAATTGCAAAATCTTCCCATGTGGATCCAGCTTCCATTGCCGGTAAACTGGGGCCCATAAGCATTAAGTGTGCATGGTTCTCAATGAATCCTGGAGTTAACGTTTTTCCTGAACCATCAATGATTTTTGCATCATTACGGGCTGTAATCTCTGAAGGTGAGATTGTTTTTATCTTATTCCCCTCAACAAGAACGTAATGATTTTCATAAAGTTTATTTTCTGTTCCATTAAAAATGTCAACGTTAGCAAATATGGTCTGAGGTAATGGCGCCTCATCATTTGCGAAAGTCACAGATGCAGTAAGAGTCAGCGCTGACGCCAGAAAAACATATTTCATTGGTAACCCCTTCTAATGCATAAAATACGCATGTTGCCCAGCCCCATAGAGCCTGGGAACTATATGCGCAAGAGTTTATAAAAGTGAATCTAGTACAAGTTCAGACCATCAGCTTGTTAAAAGGCGACATTTTTCTAAAATTAAGACTCTCATGGTCGGAAGTGTAAGGATGCACCCATGAAACAATGCTATTTGTTAAGAACGAGTCACGTTCAGCCGTTTATAAAGGAGATGATCGATATCGGCATGCCTCTTTCTAGCATGCTACATAAGTGTAAAATCGAGGAACATTGGCTCAGCAATCCTAATCAACTCATCAATGAACCCTCGGTCTGGCAATTACTCCATATACCTTATGCGCGAGAGGGTGTCGTCGACTTCGGATTCCAAGTTACACAGAGAAATGCACTAACAAGCTATGGGGAATTTGGCCGCTCTCTAACCGCTTCTTCAACTGTTTATGAGGCAATACAAAAGTTTATTAGCAGTATGCCAAAGCAGACCAATGCACCGACTTTTAGGATTCAAGGTGATAAAAACGATTTGTGGTTTATAAGGGAAGGGATCAAAGGGTTATCAGAAGGCTGTGAACAAGTTGAGCAACATGTTATCGGTTTGATGATACAAACCGTACGTTTGGGTGCTGGTGATACATGGGTTCCACCCAAAGTAAGAATGCAAACAAAAAAATTAATCCAAGGAGTAGGACGCTCTTTTCTTGGAGAAAGTGATATTACTCTGGGCCATATACATACCGCTATTGCTATACCCAAAAAGATCCTACTGCAACCAATCAGCTATACATATGATTTTATAAAGACAGAGGTAAATGAGCGAATCATTCCTACCGAACCGTCTATGATGATCCATGATTTAATGAAATATGGGCATGGGTCTACAAGATTTGAGTTGAAAGCTTGCGCTCAGCAGTTAGGGGTTCATCCAAGATGGCTCCAGCGTAACTTAAGAGAAAACAATACCAGTTTTCGAGAAATCGCGACAAAATATAGAATGGAGTTGGCTAAAGCTCACCTGACCGATGCCAGCATCAGTATAACTGAGGTAGCACTTGAGCTGGGGTACTCTGACCAAGCTAACTTCTGGCGTGCTTTCATAAAATATACTGGCGTTAGTCCAACAGAATACAGAAAGTTTATTGAGCAGAGTTAACAATTATTATTACAGCCACAACCCATCCTTCACTTCATAAAAGCTTATGAGCCATAAATCAAAGGCGTTGCTATGGTAAACGTACAGCCTATTTTGGTACGAGTTTGCCTTACTGAGATTAATCTGTGAAATTCTAAATTATAAAGGGTGCTAACTCGGAAATGTCCAAAAATGTGTCATATAGTAAAGCTTATTCGTGTAAAGCTTATTCGTGTCACTGGAAACTTGCGGTTTCAGCCAACACTAATCATATTAAAATCATTAACACATAAATCTATTCGCCTGAATATTGCAATGACAAAAAAGCCTTCACACGGAAGGCTTTTCTTTCCTTTGACCCTGGCTCAGGCGGTATGTCTGGTTGGTGCCGCTGTTGCCGTCATACCGGTGCTCATTGAGATGCCACGGAAGTGGTCTTGTACGGCTTTTTGCTTATTTTATGCCGATAACCCTTGAGTGCTTGTTCCAATGCCTTGCGGTGCATTTTCTCTCTTAACTGTTCAACGTCCATTTTCTCTTCACGTCGCTAAAGATCTGAACAAAAAAAGCCCCTGCACTGTGTCTCACCCTCGTTAGTCACAATACAGAGGCTCCCGAATTAACCTTCTAGCCGAAGCCAATTACTTAACTAACTTACAATTACCGAACGTACCTGGATTATGGAAATTAGGTTTCGGTGTGTTCGGGTCAACCCAGGTCATCCAGCCCATATCCAGACTGCCGTCAGGCAAAGGGGTAAATTCGGCGCGCATCAGAGCACACAGTAGCTCTGACTTATCGTCATCCTGCCACAGCCCCAATTTATCCAATGTCGCAAGCGGCAGCTTGCCTTCTACGATATAGCCATCATCCTTGATGCTGGCTTTGGTTTCCAGCCCTGGCCATTGCCAGCTGCTATCGAGTGACGCACGCTTCTTGGCTTTGGTGTCATACGATGCCTTGGCACTGAACACGCGGGCTTTCGGGTCGATTTCCATGGTGTAGTAGCTTGATAGCGTTACATCTTTGGCCAAGAAAATTTCCGCGCGATCAGAGTCCAAAATAGCCCGTTCAGGATCGGTGCCAATGGCCAGGTGCTTATCCGCTACTCGATAGCGGAAGTAAAAAGCCTGCTCGTCCCAAAGCGCCTTGAACTCGGTTGCCGGTGCCATTTCGCTCCGCCAAGGGAACGTAAACTGGGTCAATGTTTTCGCCCCGGCCCATGCGCTATCCTCACCCTTGCCGTCAATCACTGGTGCCTGCTCGGTATACTGAACGTGATAGGTAGGCTGCACCTCTTCTGCTGCCGCTTGACCGGCAACGACGCTGCCCACTAACAGGGCTGATAATCCCAACAGCTTTTTCATTGTTATATCCTTCTTTTGGTAATTATAAAAAAGCTGACCTTATTGCGTTGAATAACATCAGCTTTTCTTGTTCACGTTTTGGTTAATTATTCCTTGGCCGTTATTCCACCAAGTAGGCCATCTGCGTTGCCGCCAACAGGAACGCCCCTGCGCCATAATCGATGTTGTGGTCGAACTTCACATCGCGCGGGTTGAATGCCGGCAGCTGAACCCAGCCCATCATGCCGTTGTCATGGATGCAGCTTTCCAGTGCCGCCCAGGCTTTTTCGACAACAGGCAGGTAGGTTTCACGATCGAGGTGACCGTTATTGATCCCCCAGGCAAGCCCGTAGCAGAACAAGGAGGTCGCGCTGCTCTCCGGGGCTGGGAAACTGTCTGGGTCAAGCAGGCTGGTGCGCCAGAAGCCATCGGCCTGCTGGTATTTGATCACTTCGGCAGCTAAATTCTTGAACAGGTCAAGGTACGGTTGCTGCTGGTCAAACTCGGCCGGGAAGCGCGCCATCAAGCGCGGTACCGATGCCAGCATCCAGCCTATCCCTCGTGACCAAAACACCTTCTCGCCATTGGCTTCGCGTAGCTCGGCGCCACCGTCACCGAATTCATCACGGTACTTCTGGCCGACTTCTGTTGGCATGTAACGGTAGTCACGGTAAAACAACTTAGTGTCCGGATCGTAAAGGTGATCAACCGCATCCCAGAACGCCGTATGCATGTAGTCGACATACTTGCGCTCGCCCGTTACTTTCGACAACGCGGCGAAGGCAGGCGGTGCCATGAACAGAGAATCAACCCACCACCAGTCGCGATGGCCGGGCTTTGGCTCATCGAGCATGATGTCGAACGCCTTGATGGTCGGCTCCAGCGCTTCAGGAATATTGATTACCGGATAGACATCCAGATACGCTTGGGCACAGACATGGTCATCGGCAAAACGCGGAAAGGCACCGGTACGAAAACCTGTGTGCAAGGTATAGCCCATCACCCCGTCAAGGTATTCGCTATCGTCGGTTGCCTTCCAGGCTTCTGCCACACATGACCAAAATACCCCGCGTTCCCAGTCGGTATCTTTAATGAAGCGCGTCGCGCCGCTGCGGCGGATCACCGAACGAGTCTGGTTTGCAGCCTGGTAGCGGTAAACCCGCTTCAGCTGCTGTAATACCTTTTCCTTTATCACAGTCATATCACCACCTATCATCGAGCCAACCAGCCGCCATCGACCGCGAGCGTGTACCCTGTTACGTAATCTGAAGCCGGTGATGCCAGGAAGATAGCCGGACCGGCCATATCCGATGGCAGCCCCCAGCGACCAACAGGAATACGCTCCAAAATGGCCTTGTTGCGCTCTTGATCTTCACGCAGTGCCTGAGTGTTATTGGTTGCCATGTAACCCGGAGCGATGGCATTGACAGTAATGTTGTAAGGGGACAGTTCGGTCGCTAGGGCGCGGGTGATGCCCATGACTGCCGACTTGGAGGCCGTGTAGGAGATAACACGGATACCGCCCTGGAACGACAGCATGGAAGCAATATTGATGATCTTGCCGCCATTACCTTGGGCAATGAAGTGCTTAGCAACCGCTTGAGACAGGAATACAACCGCTTTTTGGTTGATGGCGATAACGTCATCCCAGTTGTCTTCTGAAAAATCCAGCAGATCTTCACGGCGAATAATACCGGCATTGTTCACCAGAATATCAACACGGCCCATTTCCGTTACCGCTTGGTCAACCAGAGCGTTCAGCGCTTCTTTGTTGGAATCAGAAATAAGGTTGGCAGTGATGTAATGAAACTTACGGCCCAGTGCTTCAACTTTTTCGCGTGTTTCTTCAGCAGGGACATAACCAATACCAAGGATATCAGCACCAGCCTGTGCCAGGCCAACCGCCATGCCTTGACCAAGGCCCGTATCACAACCGGTCACGATGGCCACTTTGCCGGATAGATCAAACATATTCATTTGGAGTTCCTATTTATTTGGTTGCAACATGGCAAGCCGCGAGGTTGGCTATGCCATGGCGCAAGATATTCAGGGGAATTACTTCAGGTCGCTCATTGCGACATGATCCATGTCGTGGAACGTCTGGTTTTCGCCAACCATGCTCCAGATGAAGGTGTACGCCGCGGTCCCGACCCCGGAGTGGATTGACCAACTCGGGCTGATCACCGCCTGCTCGTTGCGAACAACAATATGGCGCGTTTCCTGCGGCTCTCCCATGTAATGGAATACCAGGTTGTCGGCTTGCATATTGAAATAGAGGTAGACTTCCATCCGACGCTCGTGGGTATGGCAAGGCATGGTATTCCACAGGCTGCCCGGTGCCAGCTCGGTCAGCCCCATAGAAAGCTGGCACGTCGGTAGTACCGATGGGTGCAAATACTTATTGATGGTACGGACGTTGCAGTTCTCTTGGCTACCCAGAGTTTCCGGGGCCGCTTGCTCACGGGTGATCTTGCGGGTCGGATAGCTATGATGGGCCGGTGCGCTGTTTATGTAGAAGCGCGCAGGCTTTTGCGCCGAAATACTGCTGAATTTAACCTCTTTGGCCCCTTTCCCGACATAAAGCGCTTCGCGGCTGCCGATTTCGAACGTTTCACCATCGACCCAGACCACGCCCGGCTCACCGATATTGATCACGCCGAGCTCCCGGCGCTCGAGAAAGTAATCGACGCCGAGCTCTTTGCCCCCGACCAGTTCCAGGGCTGTCTCTGCCGGTACCGCACCACCGACAATAATGCGGTCAATGTGGCTATAGGTCAGGTTGAGCTGGCCGAGCTGAAACATCTCTTCGATCAAAAACTGCTCACGCAGACCGGCGGTATCCAACTGCTTGGCATGCTCACTGTGAATTGGTTGACGAATTTCCATTTTTTCCTCTGTCATCTTGTTAGCAAAGGGGCAGCGTTGACTTACGCCTTAAATGCCCACTGCCCTTTGATCATTGTTCCTTGCACCTGAAGATCAGCATCCATCATGGTCAAACTGGCCTCCATCCCCTTGGCAACGCTGCCCAGGCGCTCTGCCAGCCCGAGGTAGACGGCCGGGACATACGACGCCATTTGCACCGCTTCCCATACCGGCACACCAGTCAGGTTCACCATATTTCGCACCGCCTGATCCAAACTGCAGGTGCTGCCTGCCAGCGAGCCACACGGGCTGCGGGCCTCTCCGTTTGTCACTGAGATCATCTGCGCGCCAAGCTGGTACTCACCATCACTGAGGCCACCAGCCCGCATGCAATCGGTGATCAGCGCAATCCCGCGATACCCCTTGATGCGGTACGCCAAGTTCATCATCACCGGGTTAACATGCACCCCATCGGCAATCAGCTCGGCCAGCATGTCGTGATACAGCACGGCCCCGCAGCAACCGGGTTCGCGGTGGTGAAGCCCCCGCATGCCATTAAACAGGTGCACCCCGCAGTCAGCACCGCGCTGGTGCGCCTCGGTCACTTGGGCATAGGTTGCATCAGTATGGGCAACGGATGGCTTTATATGCTGGGCCGACAGCCAACTGATCGCGTCCATCGCCCCTTCGGATTCCGGTGCCAGCGCCGCCCTCAACAATGAGGCGCCTGCGGTTTCTTTCAGTTGCTCCAGCTCCGCAACGGTCGGCGCTTTCAGGAAGGCCGGTGGATGAGAGCCGCGATGAGGCTCGGTGAAATACGGCCCTTCGAGAAAACTCCCCAGAAGCTCGGCACCTTGTTGCTGCGGTTGGTCGGTAAACTGCCTAACCGCAGCCAAGGCATCGATAATGTCCTGCCATGGCGCCGTTACCGTGGTGCCGACCCAAGCCACCACACCGGTTTGCGGCAGCGCATCGGAAATCGACTGCAGCGCGGTATCCGTGGCATCCATCACATCAAAGCCGTTTCGGCCGTGGATATGGATATCGACAAAGCCCGGCATAATCGACTGCCCGGCCAAGCGAACCACCTCGCAGTCTGCCGGTATGGATGATGTAACATCAGCAATCAGGCCATCTTCGACAATTACGGCACTACCGGTTTCGATACCCGCTGGTGTAAAAACCTGATCGGCAAGCAAGGCATAACGCATAATTACAGTCCGTCTTCACATTCCAGTTCAGGCTGTGGCGCCATCATGACTTCCAGCTCTTTGCGCATGTTCTGCAGGCATGAGCCACCAATTTCCAGCAGGGTTTCAACCAACTCGTCCAGTTTTGCACCGTCACGCTCGAACGCGGCATTGGCAATCATGGGGAGGTTCACCCCGGCAATCAGCTCGATATTATCGGTATCCATCATGATCGCCATCGCACGGTTGCACGGTGAGCCGCCCGGAATATCAGTCAGGAACAAGACCCCTTCCCCGCCGTCGACCTGCTTGGCCGCGTCACGCAGCGCCACTTCCAGATCATCGGTTGACATCGATTCGACAAAATCCACAAATGCCATTTGCTCTTGGTCGCCGGCAATGGCCTTGACCGCCGAAGCCATGCCTGTCGCGAAGTTGATGTGGCCAGAAACTACAATTCCAATCATTTTTAAATCCTTGAAACTTAAATCCTTGGGGATATAACCCGAAGCTAAAACATTGAAGCGAAATACTTGAAGTTAGCACCTTGAAGGCCAGAGCTTTAAACAACAGTGACTCGATAGATGTCCCTACAGAGCAAGACCTTTAAGCTGATAACTCGAAGATGACTGGTTAACATAAGGGGGAGATACCTCCCCCCTAGCGTTAACGCATACCCGTTAAAGAATGCCTAAGAAGTGGCCTACCACACCGGCAGCAAGGGTGGAGAAGATAAGTACCGGCGGCTTAGCCCAGAACCCGGTGCCCTTCACCATCTTGAACATGAAGAACACCAAGCACAGCGGCAGCAGGTTCGGCATGATCTTGTCAAATAGCGCACCTTGCAGTTCGACAACCTTGCCTCCGAGCTCTACCGAGGCGGTGGTCTGCACCCTGATAAAGGTTGCCGACAGCGCACCAATCACGAAGATACCCATGATGTTGGCCGCTTTCGCCAGCTTCTCGGTAGCATCGCTCATGTTCACCATGGCGGCCGTACCGGCCTTGTAGCCCATGAACATCAGGCCGAAATACACAGCGAAGTGAACAATCTGGTACAAGAAGAAGAACACGAACGGACCAGCAATCGAGCCTTCCATCGCAATCGACGCACCCAGCGCTAGGGTCAGCGGCATCAGGGTCATGTGGTCAATCGCATCACCGATCCCGCCTGTCGGGCCCATACCGGCCACTTTCATCACGTTAACGGTTGATGGTTTTTCCTTGTTCTCTTCCATCGCAATGGCAGTGCCAAGCAGGAAAGTGAACAGTTTCGGGCTCGCGTTGAAGAACTGCAGATGGTTCTTCAAAGACTTGGCAAAGTCACGCTTGTTATTGCCGTGGATCTTTTTCAGCGCCGGGATAATCGAGTAGGCAAAACCACCCGCCTGCATACGCTCGAAGTTAAAGTTACCTTCCATGAACAGGCCGCGTAGCGAACACATCCACAG